>CAZXVT010000005.1:3603-35906 GCA_964644015.1 uncultured Maribellus sp. | reverse complement strand
AAATAAAACTAAAAAACTAAACAAACATGGATTCAAGAAGAAAATTTTTACAAAAAGCGTCGGTAGCTTTAGGCGCTTTCTCAATTGTTCCGGCGCATGTATTATTTGCAAAACCCGAAATCAGAAACAAAGAGGGGGAAATAATCAGAAACGCCATATTTACACCGGGAGAAAAGGTAAATCTTGCCTGTGTGGGGATTGGTAACCAGGGTGGGTCGGATGTTATGTCGTTATATAATACTGGCCTTTGCAATATTGTGGCGCTTTGCGACACAGACATGGGCGCCAAACATACGCAGAAAGTGCTTGAAAAATTCCCGGATGTTCCCCGTTTTCAGGATTTCAGGGTGATGTTCGACAAAATGGCCAAACAGATTGATGCAGTGCTGGTTGGTGTACCAGATCATTCTCATTTTCCAATCACCATGCTTGCCATGTCGCTCGGAAAACATGTTTATGTTGAAAAACCGATGGGCCGCACTTTTAACGAGGTGGAACTAATGACAAAGGGTGCAAAAAAATACAAAGTTGTTACCCAAATGGGAAATCAGGGACACTCAGAAGCGAACTATTTTCAGTTTAAAACCTGGGTTGAAGCAGGCATTATTAAAGATGTGACAGCCATTACCGCGCACATGAACTCGGCACGTCGCTGGCACGGCTGGGATACCAATATTAAAAAATTTCCAAATGCTGAACCGATTCCTGAAACATTGGACTGGGATACCTGGCTTTCTGCAGCACAACCGCACGATTACAATAAAGATTTCATCAACGGACAATGGCGGTGCTGGTATGATTTTGGAATGGGAGCGCTGGGCGACTGGGGTGCACATATCATTGATACTGCTCACCAGTTTCTGAACCTCGGACTGCCAACCGAAGTTAATCCGTTGTTGCTCAGGGGGCACAATTCGTTCTTTTTCCCGATGTCCTCAACCCTTTTATTTAAGTTCCCGGCCCGTGGAAATATGCCTCCCGTTGATATTACCTGGTATGATGGCGTTGACAATATTCCGCAGGTACCTGAAGGGTATGGAACATCGGAACTTGACCCGAATATTCCGCCAACCAGTGTTGGTAAAATTCAACCGGCAAAACTGAACCCGGGCAAGGAAATTTACAGCAAAGACCTTATTTTTAAAGGAGGTTCGCACGGCAGTACCTTGTCGATTATTCCGGAGGAAAAAGCAAAGGAAATGCAATCAAAATTACCGGAAGTACCTGAAAGTCCGTCGAATCATTATGCAAACTTTCTGAAAGGATGCAAAGGCGAGGAAGAAACCCGTTCGCCTTTTGAAATTGCCGGTCCGTTGAGCCAGGTGTTTAACCTCGGTGTTCTGGCCCAGCAATTGAATACCAAAATTTTATTCGACCGCGAGAAAAAAGTGATTACCAACAATGCTCTTGCTAACCAGTTGTTAATTGGAACCCCTCCGCGAAAAGGCTGGGAAGAGTTTTATAAACTGTAGATAACCGGTAGAGAAACCGGCCAATTTCAAAAACAAATTCTGCACTGAATTCCGGGAATCTTTCCTGAAATTCGGTGCAGATATTTTAAAAACGATTAATTTCATATCCCATAAACTAAATTCCTGTAAAATCATGAATAAGATTGTGCTGCTTCTATCTGTTGTAACTCTTTTTGTTTTTCAAACATTTGCTCAGCCCGCCCGCCAGTTGGTGCAGGTGGTGGTAACTCCTGACCATGCCGATTGGAATTACAAAACCGACGACAAACCTGAATTTACTGTGATTGTTTTGCGAAATAATGCCCCGGTTGAGGGGATTGAAATAAAATACAGCATTCAACCTGAATTAATGCCAGCCATTGAAGAAGGAAAAATGAACTTAAAAGATGGTGTGGCAGTGGTAAAAACGCCAAAGTTTAAAACTCCGGGATTTTTGCGCTGCACGGCTTCGGTTGAAGTTGATGGCAAAACTTATTCATCCTATGCAACAGCGGCATTTGAACCCGAAAAAATTCAACCTTCAACCACATTACCGGCAGATTTTCAGGCTTTCTGGGAAAAAGGAAAACAGGAACTGGCAAAAGTGGAGATGAAGCCGGTAATGAAATTAATGCCGGAAAGATGTACCGACAAAGTAGACGTTTACCATGTTGGTATTAACAATATTAAAGGTAAAATTTACGGAATTCTGTGTCGTCCGAAAGCAGAAGGAAAGTATCCGGCAATCCTGCATGTTCCGGGAGCAGGTATCCGTCCGTATTTTGGCGATGTTGCCGGGGCAGAACAGGGATTTATTACATTTCAGATTGGTATTCATGGCATTCCGGTTAATCTCGATCCCGGTGTTTATACCGACCTTGCAGCCGGGGCACTGGATGGTTACCCGACTTTTAATCTGGATGATAAAGACTTTTACTATTACAAACGTGTTTACCTGGGTTGTGTCCGCGCGGTGGATTTTATTGAATCGCTCGATTGTTTTGATGGAAAAACCATTGGTGTTACCGGTGGTAGTCAGGGTGGTGCACTCTCGATTATTACAGCCGGACTTGACAGTCGCATTGATTATCTGGCAGCTTTTTATCCTGCATTGTCCGGCCTCACCGGGTATTTAAGTGATAGGGCAGGAGGGTGGCCACACCTTTTCAAAAACGGATTCACCAACAAACCGGAAAAAGTGGAAACATCGAAATACTTTGATGTGGTGAATTTTGCGCGTTTCGTAAAGGTGGCGGGCTGGTACAGTTGGGGATACAATGATAATGTTTGTCCGCCCACATCGATGCATGCTGCCTACAATTTAATACCGGGTAAAAAGGAGTTGCATGTTTTCCAGGAAACGCAGCACTGGGTTTTCCCGGAGCAAAACGAATTGAAAAATGCCTGGTTTTATGGAAAACTGAAAGAATAGAAAAATCGTGCAAGGCAAAACTTTAAAATCGGTTTTGTTAACCCTGTTTTTATCCGGTGCAGGTTTGTTGGTGAATGCCCAGATTTCAGTAACCAAAACCGCGGAAGGCCTGCTGTTTATTGAAAATGGCGACAGCGTACTTTTTTACCAGGTTCAGCCCAAATCGATTGATGGGAAATACGAACGCTGCAATTATATCCATCCGATGTGGGCACCTGATGGAACAGTGTTGACAGAAGATTTTCCGGCGGATCATTTGCATCACCGCGGAATTTTCTGGGCGTGGCACCAAATTTATGCTGATGGGAAAAACCTGGGCGATGGCTGGGAGTTGAAGAATTTCAGTCAGAAAGTTGACCATTACAAAATCAGGAAGGCAAAAAATGGTTCTTTAAAACTGATGACAACTGTTGAATGTAAATCACCTGAATATATTTCGGGAGAAAAGCCTTTCCTGCTTGAAAATACTGAAATTACGATTCATCAGGCTGAAAAGAATTACAGGCGAATCGATTTTGAAATCAAACTGCGGGCTTTGGCAAATGGCCTTGAAATCGGCGGCTCGGATGATGAGAAGGGATACAGTGGTTTCTCGGTGAGAATGATACTTCCTGACGATGTAACTTTTAGCGGACCGGAAGGTGTTGTGAAACCCGAGAATACAGCGGTTCAGTCACCCGGATTTATTAATGTTTCAGGCAGTATTCTGAATGATAATGGGGAAGGCGGAATTGTGATACTCGATCATTCGGAAAATCCCGGTTATCCGCAACGCTGGATTCTGAGAGTTAAAAACAGTATGCAAAATGCAGCATTTCCGGGCAGAAACCGGGTTTTGCTGAATATGAAAAAACCGCTGATTTTAAAGTACTCGATCATAGTTTACGAGGGTGAAATTTCAGAAATCGCCAAAACCGAGGTGGTAAAATAAATTTCAATGCAGTTTAGTTAGGCAATCCCTCATTTTTACCCCCAGCCCCTAAAGGGGAGCAGGGCAAGTCCCCTTTAGGTCCCGAAAATTCGGGATAGGGGTATTCCGAGGATGGAATATCTAAATTAAATGACATGGGAATAAACTTATCGGTTTACTTTGGCTGAACCAAAATGAGGCGCAGCGAGGTGTCCTTGGTAATAAACTTCCAGGCCCAGTTAATAAAAATAATCAGTTTGTTGCGCACACTCAGAATTAACATCAGGTGAAGAAACATCCAAATCAGCCACGCAAGATATCCTTTAAATTTCATAAACGGCAGGTCAACCACAGCTTTTCGTGTCCCGATTGTTGCCATCGATCCAAGGTCGCGATACTCAAATTCTGTTACTTTTTTGCCGGTCTCAATTGCCTTCAGGTTTTTGGCCAGAAGTTTTGCCTGGTTAATGGCTACGTTGGCAACCTGCGGGTGTCCGTTCGGATATTTGGGTGTTCTCATCAATGCAATGTCGCCAATTGCAAAAACAGATTCGACGCCAGTAACATTCCCTGTTCTGTTTACTTCTATACGGTTTCCGGTGCCAACTGCTTCCTGCGGCAGCCCTTTTACCGAATTCCCGGTAACTCCGGCCACCCAGATTACTGTTTTTGTTTCAATTTCGCTGCCGTTATTCAGTAATACTGTCTCGCCGTTGTAGTCTTTCACGTGTAGTTCAGTATAAATTTTCACACCCAATTCAGCAAGATATTTCATGGAAGCTTTTTGGGCAACTGCGCTCATATTTTTCAACGAACTGTTGCTACCCTCAATCAGATATATATTCAGCTTGGTAAAATCGATTCCCGGGTAGTCTTTTGGCAAAACGTACTTTTTTACTTCGGCAAAAGCTCCGGCAAGTTCAACGCCGGTGGGGCCGGCACCCACAATCACTATATTGAGAAGTTTGTCCTTTTCCATCCGGTTGGCCGAAAGAACCTTTTCAAAAGTCTGCAGAATGTGATTCCTGATTTTTATTGCTTCATAGGTGGTTTTCAAAGTCAGGACATTTTCCTCGAGGTTTTGGTTCCCGAAAAAATTGGTTCTGCAACCTGTGGCAATCACTAAATAGTCGTAATTAAAAATACCGATATTGGTTAAAATCAGTTTATTTTTCCTATCAATTTCGGTAACCTCAGCCATTCTGATTTGCAGGTTTTTTTTGTGTTTGAAAACATTGCGCAACGGAAATGAAATACTCGAGGGTTCGATTTGCGAGGTGGCGACCTGGTAAAACAAGGGTTGAAACTGATGATGATTCAGTTTATCAATCAGAACAATGTCAAACAAATTCTCATCAAGATTCCGGATCAGATGAATGCCGGCAAATCCGCCGCCAATCACAACAACTTGTTTCTTTTTACTTAAATAATTCATTCAAATACAATTTCGCGGCAAAGTTACATTAAAGACTAAAAAGTATGATTTAAGAGATCAAAAACGGATACTAAAATTAATATTGAGAAACTCTATTATTAATTTCTTAAAGGAAAATTAACTGAACGAAACAAAAAAAGGGCTGCCTGAATTTTACCGGCAACCCTTTTTGAATATAAAATTAAAGTCTGTTTTATGCCAGGAAGCTGAGCAGAATACCTGCTGCAACTGCCGAACCTATAACTCCGGCAACATTGGGGCCCATTGCGTGCATCAACAGGTGGTTGGTTTTGTCGTATTCCAGACCCACAACCTGCGAAACGCGGGCACTGTCGGGTACCGCCGAAACACCGGCATTACCAATCAGTGGATTCATCTTATGACCTTCTTTCAGGAACAGGTTGATGATTTTTACAAACATAACACCACCAAAAGTGGCAACCACAAACGATGCTGCACCCAAAGCAAAAATTCCGATCGATTTAAATGTAAGGAAGGTGGTGGCTTGTGTGGAAGCTCCCACCGTCAACCCAATCAAAATGGTAACGATATCAATCATCGGGCCTTTTGCTGTATCGGCCAAACGTTTTGTTACGCCACTTTCCTTTAAAAGATTTCCGAAGAAAAGCATACCCAAAAGCGGCAAACCGCTGGGTACAATAAATGTAGTGAGTAACATACCGGCAATGGCAAAAATGATTTTTTCTGTTTTTGAAACCGCACGCGGAGGTTTCATGCGAATTAATCTTTCTTTTGGTGTGGTTAGCAATTTCATTACCGGAGGCTGAATTACCGGAACCAGCGCCATATAAGAGTAGGCTGCGATGGCAATTGCACCCATTAAATCGGGAGCCAGTTTCGATGACAGGAAGATGGCAGTCGGACCGTCGGCACCGCCGATAATGCCGATTGCACCTGCTTCAGTCGGGCTGAAACCCAGGGCAAGCGCCAGACAGTAAGCACCAAAAATACCCAACTGTGCAGCAGCACCAATCAGAATCAGTTTAGGATTCGAAATCAAAGCTGAAAAGTCGGTCATTGCACCAATTCCGAGGAAAATTAACGGCGGATAAATACCATTTAAAACCCCGAAATAAAGATAATTCAGAACGCTGCCCGATTCATACACACCAATCTGATATCCGGGTGCAAACGCAATGTTACCGACTAAAATTCCAAACCCGATTGGAATCAATAACATTGGCTCAAATTCTTTGGCAATGGCAAGGTAGATAAATATTAACCCAATGCAAATCATGATTAAATGGCCAACTGTGAGGTTGGCAAATGCTGTGAAATGCAGGAACTGGGTCAAATGTTCAATTATAAAATCGAAGAAATTCCCCATGATTTATTCTCCTATGATAATTAGTACATCGCCTTCCATCACACTGTCGCCTTTGCCTTTCAAAATCTGAAGCACTTTACCGGCTTTGTCAGCCTCAATGTTATTTTCCATTTTCATGGCTTCGAGCATAAGCAGTTTCTGGCCCATTTTTACAGTATCGCCTTCTCTTACAAAAACATCGAGAATTACACCTGGCAGTGGTGATTTAATGCTGCCTGCGCCTTTCGGAGCCGAAGGACTGGCTGTTTTTGCAACCGAAGGATGAGCGTCGGTGGACGGAACAGCCACCTGGCGAACCAGTTTTGGGGTTTTTACTGCTTTGAGTGTTTTTTCAACTTCCACTTTATAAAGTGTCCCGTTGATTTCAATTTCTGCAATGTTATCTTCCACATTGTTGATTTGTGCTTCGTAAACATTGCCGTTTATAGTGAATTTATAGTTTTTCATTTTACTGTTTTAATTCGGATATTTTCTTAATGTATAAATCTTTGAACTCCAGGGCGAGTAATTTCTCGATACCTTCTGGATGGTAAGAACTGTATTTTCGTAATCGTGTTGTTCGTTCTGATATAAGTAGAGCGCCATGGCAATAGCAGCATTCACTTCACCCGACATTTCCTCTTCAGCAACAACAACCTTACTTTCAGCAGTCGCTGAAACAGGTTTCGGCGTTGCTTTTCTCATAAAGAACTTACCGATATTTTTGTAAATAATATACAGAACTGCCAATGCTGAAAAAACAACCATCATGGCAATCATTGTCATTCCAATTCCATAAGGATCGAATTCAACAAATGCTTCGCCTGCTGTTTTCTTTTTGGTATAATCATTATCAGCACCTGGTGTCGATTTTTCAAGATAAACCCATTCGTTACTATCATTTGTTTTGCGTCCAAAAGTAACATCCGGTTTTTGCCCGACAGGAATTTCTATCTTATCAAGAAGTGTTCTTCCGTTTGCATCAAACAGCGCAATGGTTTTTCCTTCTTCCAAAGTAAAATTCAGGTGAAAAATCCCTCTTGTGGGATGATTGTCGGCCCAAAATACGATATAATATCTTGAAGCAATTTTTGTTGCCGGAGTACCCGTTGGAATCCAGTATTTTGTCGGATTGTTCAGATCATCTGTCAAATAACAACCCCCAATATTCACTGTGTTATATGATGAATTGAAAATCTCAATCCAGGGACTGTGCTGTCCGAAATCATCCACTGCATTGGAATCGTTTTGTACCAGTATCTCGTTAAATCGCAATGTCGAAGCATTTTGAGCATTGCTGATACCGGTACCCGAAACAATCAGCAGAAGTGCCATGATTCCGGGTATCAAATATGTTATTCTCTTTCTCATATCAACCAATTATAATGGAATGTTGGTATGTTTTTTAGCCGGCATCACATCTTTTTTTGTGGCAAGCGCCTGCAGCGCCCTGATGATGCGGAAGCGGGTATTGCGTGGTTCTATTACATCGTCGATGTAACCGTATTCAGCAGCTTTGTATGGATTAGCAAATTTTTCCTTGTAATCTTCTTCGGCTTTTGCAATGTATTCGTTTCTTTCGTTCTCATCTGTAAACTCGGCAATTTTCTTCCCTTTCAGCACTTCAATTGCACCTTTTGGTCCCATAACAGCAATTTCGCCGGTTGGCCATGAGTAGTTGATGTCGCCACGCAGATGTTTCGAACTCATTACGCAGTACGCACCACCGTATGATTTACGCAGGATAACGGTTACTTTCGGAACAGTTGCTTCGCCATAAGCAAACAACAGTTTTGCGCCATGCATAATAATGCCACCATATTCCTGGGCAGTACCGGGTAAAAATCCGGGAACGTCAACCAAGGTAACCAACGGAATATTGAATGCATCGCAGTAACGCACAAAACGCGCTGCTTTGCGTGATGCGTTGATGTCGAGCACACCGGCCAGGTAATTGGGCTGGTTGGCTACAATACCCACCGATGCTCCGTTAAAACGGGCAAAACCCACTACAATATTCTGTGCGTAGTTACGGTGAACTTCGAGAAATTCGTTGTTGTCAACAATGGCGTGAATCACATCCTTAACATCGTATGGTTTGTTCGGATTGTCAGGAATAATTTCGTTTAACGAGTCTTCCAGCCTGTCAATCGGGTCGTCGCAAGGTACAAGCGGAGCATCTTCCAGGTTATTCTGCGGCATGTAACTCAGCATTTTGCGAATCAAAAGGATTCCTTCTTCTTCATCTTCGGCTACAAAATGAGTAACACCCGATTTTGAACCATGTACCGAAGCGCCACCTAACTGTTCGTCGGTAACAATTTCATTGGTTACAGTTTTTACCACTTTCGGGCCGGTAACAAACATGTAACTGGTATTTTTGCTCATGATGATAAAGTCGGTGAGGGCAGGAGAGTAAACAGCGCCACCGGCACACGGACCAAAAATGGCTGAAATCTGCGGAACTACGCCCGATGCCATAATGTTGCGTTCAAAAATTTCGGCATAACCGGCCAATGCAGTAACGCCTTCCTGAATGCGGGCGCCACCCGAGTCGTTGATGCCGATAATCGGTGCGCCAACTTTCATGGCCATGTCCATTACTTTGCAAATTTTCTGTGCATAGGTTTCTGAAAGCGAACCTCCGAAAACTGTAAAGTCCTGTGCATAAACATAAACCACGCGACCGTCGATGGTTCCCTGTCCGGTTACAACACCGTCGCCCATAAATTTGGTTTTTTCCATCCCGAAGTTGTCACATCTGTGTTTTACGAACATGTCGTATTCTTCGAAACTACCTTCATCGAGCAACATCGCAATGCGTTCGCGGGCAGTAAATTTGCCTTTTGCATGCTGTGCTTCAATTCTTTTTTCACCACCTCCGAGTTTGGCTTCAACGCGCAGGTCAATGAGTTGTTTTACTTTTTCCTGGTTATTCATGATAATTATATGTTTTATTGAATAAGTTATTCAGAGCAAAATTCGGTTAATACTCCCAGCGTTGATTTCGGGTGCAAAAACCCGATGTTCATTCCTTCGGCACCTTTGCGGCCGGCTTTGTCGATAAGCTGAACGCCTTTTGCAGCCACTTCGCTGAGTGCTTCATTTACGTTTTCAACAGCAAAGGCAAGGTGGTGTACACCAGCACCTTTTTTCTCGATAAATTTACCAATTGGTCCTTCCGGATCAGTGGATTCGAGTAACTCGATTTTTGTTTGGCCTACCATAAAAAAGGCAGTTTTTACTTTCTGGTCGGCAACTTCCTCGATGGCATAGCATTTTAAACCAAGCACCTGTTCATAGTAAGGAATGGCTTCCTCAAGGCTGTTTACGGCAATGCCAATGTGTTCAATATGAGTAATATTCATGATAATTAATATAAAAATTATTGTTTAAAAATAGATTACATGTTCGAATTCAAATTGTTGTATTCTGTTCAGCTATTTGGAGTCACAAAATTTGTTTGTTAATTCTGTGGCTGAAAACAGTTGAATCCGGTTGCAATGAAAAATCTGATAATACAGTTAATTATTAAACATTTTAGTTTAATGAATTAAATACTGGTTTTGTTTTTATTCATACAATTTAAGGTTGTATGACGGTTGATTGATAAAATTAAAAGCTGAATACCGGTCACCACAAAGTTTTAAATTTTATGGCAACCGGTATTATTTATTGTTTTTTCATGATTTCTTATTCGGCATCCCACACAAAATGGAAGTGAGGACCAAACCGTTCAAAAGCAGCTTTGTCCAATGTTTCCTGGTGATCAGGATGGGCAATCGAGATAATCAGTTTTGCCCTGTCCTGCAATGTTCTTCCATAAAGATTTACTGCACCGAATTCGGTAACCAGCCAGTGAATATTAGCACGCGTACTTACCACGCCAGCACCCGGAGTCAGAATCGGGCTGATTTTGCTGATACCTTTGTTGGTAACCGAAGGAATGGCAATAATTGGTTTTCCACCCTGGCTGAGCGATGCACCCCTTAAAAAGTCGATTTGTCCGCCAACGCCCGAATAATGGGTTGTTCCGATTGAATCGGCACAAACCTGGCCGGTGATATCGATTTGTAAAGCAGAGTTAATTGCGGTTACTTTCGGGTTTTGTGCAATGATATTTACACGGTTGGTGTAAGCCACATCCTGCATGGCAACACCCGGATTGTTGTCCACAAATTCGTACAAACCTTTTGAACCCATCAGGAAGGTGGCCACCATCTTGCCTTTGTCGATGGCTTTGTTTTTGCCATTAACCACACCTTTGTCAACCAGCGGAAGAATGCCATCGGCAAACATTTCGGAGTGAACACCCAGGTCTTTGTGGTTACCCAGCATCGACAAAACTGCATTCGGAATGGCGCCAATACCCATTTGCAGGGTTGCACCGTCTTCAACAAGTTCGGCAACATAACGGCCAATTTTGCGGTCGGTGTCAGAAATCGGACCCGGATCTTTGGCAATCAGGTCGCTGTCATCTTCCACAAATAAATCAATATCGTTAATGTGAATCATGGCATCACCAAAAGCACGCGGTACTTTCGGGTTTACAATGGCAATCACAGTTTCAGCATTTTCAACGGCGGCAAGTGTTGCGTCAACCGAAGTACCAAGCGAAGCATAACCAAATTTATCGGGTACCGAAATCTGGATCATGGCTACGTTTACTTTCAGGTAGCCTTCGCGGATCAGTCGTTGTGTTTCGTGCAGAAAGACCGGAATATAATCGGCCCATCCTGCCTGTGTTTGTTTGCGGACATTGTGCCCCACAAAAAACGATTCCAACTGAAAAATCCCTTCGAATTCCTGATCGGCATACGGAGCCGGCCCTTCGGTGTGAATGTGCTGAATACGGACATTTCTGAATTCTTTGTTACGCCCGCGATCGCACATGGCCGCGATCAGCGGATGCGGCGTAACTGCCACACTGTGAAGGTGAACCCTGTCGTTTGATTTGATAACTTTTACTGCTTCCTGAGCAGTTACAAATTTGATATTCTTCATTATTTATTGATTAAACCAATGGTTAGTATATGTTATTAAAAAATCCTTTTTTGCTTTAACGGAAACTTACATTCAAACTGATTTTGCAACAAATTAACGTTTTCAGGCCGATTGAGCTTCCTTTTTCAAATCTGGCGCAAATATAGTTATTTCAGAACCTTGACCGGATTTTTGAATTGTAATACTATCCGTTCAAAGCTTTTGTAAAGTATTTGTTAAATGCCGGAAAAACAGGCAAATGTCATGGTTTTTTTTAGAGCAATGTAAAGCTTGGATAATAATATCATGATTTTATTGTCTGGATTGCAAAACCCGTAATTTGTTAATTTTTCTGCTTAACAGTAATTTGATTCAAATTAACAGGTTTTACCGAAATTTTTATAAATTAGGGACTTCCAAAAATTTAACCGGTTATGGATAACACACAAGTGAATAATTTGATCAGACATGAAACAAAATCCCCAAAACCTCAGAAAAAAAATCAGTGATATTCAGAAATGTCTGCTGTCGGTCATAAAAAAGCCCCGTATTGAAAGACGAGGCGACTTAAATGTTTTCACAACGGAATAATCCTTATTGTGAATTGCTATCAAATTGTGCATCAAAACTAAAGATAAAAACCAATAAAACAACATACCATGAAAAAAATTTTAGGACTGGATTTAGGCTCGGCATCTATTGGGTGGGCTGTGATCACTGAAAACAATGAAGACAATAAAACCAAATGCGAGATACTTGGAATGGGTAGTCGCATAATCCCTTATGAAGGAACAGAAGGAAAAGACTTTGCAAAAGGGACAGGTGAAAGTCGTAATGCACTTCGAACAAAAGCAAGAACTGCCAGAAAAGGTTATGACCGTTATCAATTGCGCCGTAAAAATTTAGTCGATGTTTTGGTGAAGAATCAGATGTATCCTGATGATGAAACCCGAAGCTTGCCCAAAATGAAATTATGGGAATTGAGGGACAAGGCAGTACATTCCCCTGTTTCATTAATGGAATTAGGCCGTCTATTACTTTGGCTTAACCAGAAACGAGGATATAAAAGCAGTCGAAGCGATGCTAATTTAGGGAAGAAAGATACTGAGTATGTTGCAACAGTAAAAAGCAGATACGAAAAGATTAAGGAACTTAATTTGACGATAGGTCAATATTTCTGCAAGGAATTATCAACAGATGAATTCTTCAAGGTTAAAGAGAACATTTTTCCACGCGAAGCTTATATCGAAGAGTTTGATAGAATTTGTAAAACTCAGCAAGAATCACATCCTGAAATCTTGACGGATGATCTAATTGACAAGATCAGGAATGAAATCATTTATTATCAACGCCCACTTAAATCTCAAAAGGGATTAGTGTCTGTTTGTGAGTTCGAAGGTTTCTGGCGTATAGGGAAAGATGGCAAAGAATACTTTGTTGGACCTAAAGTTGCACCCAAAAGCTCCCCGTTGTTTCAGTTGGCTAAGATGTGGGAAAACATCAACAATATAAAGATTGGTTCTCGTACAGGCGAAGACTTAAAGTTGACTACAGAACAAAAGTGGGCAATCTTTCAACATTTAGATAACAACGAAAAATTGACTCCTGCCGATTTACTGAAAATACTAAATCTTAAAAAAGATGATTGCTATGTGAATAAACAATTAGCAAAGGGTTTAATCGGAAACATTACCAAATATGCCATTCGTCAATGCTTAAGTGGTTCAGATAAATATGAAAACCTATTAAAACTCGAATTAAAGGTTATTGAAAATGAAAAAGAAGGTTATTTGTACGACAGGAAAACAGGTGAAATATTGGATAGCAAACTAACTAAATTTATCGATCCGCTTGTTGAGCAAGAACCTTTTTACAAATTGTGGCATACCATATATTCTATTAACGATCAGGAGGAATGCAGTAGCGTTTTGCAAACAAAATTCAATATTGAAAAGCCGATAGCTGATAAATTAGCTGCTATTGATTTTAGCAAACATGCTTTTGGAAACAAATCGGCAAAGGTGATTCGAAAAATCCTTCCTTATTTGATGGAGGGTGATGGCTATAGCGAAGCCATGAGTTATGCAGGATATGATCATTCCAATTCACAAACCAAGGAAGAGAATCTGCAACGTAAATTGTTGGAGCAGTTGAAACCAATTCCTAAGAATTCATTGCGTCAACCCATTGTTGAGAAAATTCTCAATCAAATGGTTAATGTGGTCAATGCTGTAATTGAAAAATATGGTAAGCCCGATGAAATTAGGGTAGAGTTAGCGCGAGAACTCAAACAAAGCAAAGAGGAGCGGAATGAAGCAGACAAAGCTATGAGTAAACGCCAACGTGAGAATGATGCAATCACAAAAAGGCTTGAAGAATTTGGTTTGCGTGCAACTAGAAACAATATCATTAAATGGCGTTTGTACGAAGAAATTGACAATCAGGATAAGAAGCTAAACGCCATTTGTGTGTATTGTGGTCAACCAATCTCATTAACCGAAGCCCTGAAGGGAAATGATGTGGACATTGAACACATTATCCCAAAATCAAAACTATTCGACGATTCGCAGAGCAATAAGACACTGGCTCACCGTCATTGCAATAAAAATAAAAATGATCTGACAGCTTATGACTTTATGAAAGGAAAGCCAGAAACGGTTTTTAACGAATATGTTGAACGTGTAAATCAGCTTTATGCCAATCATGTAATAGGAAAAGCGAAGCGAGATAAGTTATTGATGACAGAAAGCAAAATCCCCGATAACTTTATTGATCGACAATTACGGGAAAGTCAATATATTGCTAAAAAAGCGAGGGAAATTTTACAAACCATTTGCTACAATGTTTGGTCAACCAGTGGAACAGTTACTGCTGAACTTCGCCATTTGTGGGGTTGGGACGATGTAACCATGAATCTTCAAATGCCAAAATATAAGGAGTTGGGACTCACTGAAATGGTAGAATGGGAAAGCGAACATGGGAAGAACAAGCATCAAAAAGAAGTAATTACTGGTTGGACAAAACGAGATGATCACCGCCACCATGCTGTTGATGCTTTAACCATTGCTTGTACCAAACAAGGATTTATTCAGCGTTTTAATACGTTGAGTGCTGCTAAAACCCGTGAGGACATGATGTTTGATGTCGATCAACGTTCTCTCGAATTTAAGGAAAAGCGATCCGTGTTGGAGAAATACATTATTGGAGAACAACCTTTAACGGTCGATGAAGTTGAAAAAGCTGTATCCAACATTCTTATCTCATTCAAATCAGGCAAAAAAGTTGCTGTTTGGGGTACTCGCAAAATAGGAAAGCGAGGAAACAAGAAAGTTATTCAGGAAAAGGTTATTGTGCCCCGAGGTTCGCTAAGCGAGGAGAGTGTTTATGGCAAGATTAGGATTCAGGAAGCTGATAAACCGATCAAATATCTTTTTGAAAATCCTCAATTGATTTTCAATCCGAATATCAAAACAAAAGTTGAAGAAAGGCTTCTGATGTTCGATGGAGATGTAAAAAAAGCTATTGCTTCATTAAAGAAAGTTCCCATTTATCTGGATAATGAAAAAACTATTGTCTTAGAGAAAGCGACTTGCTTGAAAGACGAATATGTTATCAAATATGCGGTTGATACAAATTTCAATAAAACGGATAAGGTAGTTGATCCTAAGATCAGAGAAATACTTCAAAATCGATTAAAGAAATTTGGAGGAAAAGAAAAGGAAGCGTTTAAAGATGTTCAACTTGAAGATATAAAAGTAATTAAATGGTACGAAGATGAAGGATTGGAACGGCCAATAAAATCAGTTCGATGTTTCACGGGTTTATCGGCTATTGTTCCTGTCAAGAAAGACGAGAATGGAAAAGATATTGGATTTGTGAAACCGGGAAACAACCACCACATTGCCATTTATACCGATGCAGAAGGAAATAAGCAGCAACATGTTTGCACATTCTGGCACGCTGTTGAAAGAAAGAAATATAGTGTTCCGGTAATCATTCAAAACACGAACGAGGTTTGGGACAAAATACAATCTCAACCCGATGGAACCTATCCTGAAAGCTTTCTGAAAATGTTACCTCCGCCAAATTTGAACCTTTTGGTAAGTATGCAACAAAATGAGATGTTTATACTTGGCATGACATCAGAGGATATTGAAACGGCAATTGATGCAAGAAATTATAGTTCGATTAGTAGTGCTTTATATAGAGTCCAAAAACTTGGAAGTGGGGATTATACTTTTAGACATCATCTTGAAACTCAGATTGTCGATGATAATAGTGCAATGTTGAGTAAACGAGGACAGCGAATTAGAAGTATAGGATCATTATTTGCTTTGAATCCATTTAAAGTAAGAATTGATAATCTTGGAAATATTGTAAAGGAGAATTAGATGCAACCCTTCTGTCCGATACCAGCAATCCAGTTTTCAATTTTACTGACAATTTCACTGAAAAAGGACTGGTGTAAGTGGGTGCTGATGATTGTTACTTGCTGATTTTTACCTTTTCCAAAGTTTTAAACTTTGGAAAAGGTAAAATAAAACTAAACCAAAATATTAAATTAATAAGTTGAAGAATGCGATGGAAAAGCTGCAACCAGGATTATCCTACCATATTTTCAATCACGCCAACGGGTTTGAAGATATTTTCTGCAACGATGGAAACTATTGGTTTTTCCTCGATAAATACCGGAAGCATATTTCGCCCGTTGCCGAAACTTATGCCTGGTGCCTGATGCCCAATCATTTTCACCTGGTAATCAGGATTCGCAAACGTGAAGTAATTGAAGAACTTATCCGAAATAAATCAAACTCCGGCTTTTCAAAATCAAATAACTTTTCCAAACCAGATAACTTTTCCAAAGTTCCGAACTTTGGAAAAGTTAAAATCAAAGATTATAAAATCGAAAAATTCCTTTCGAAGCAATTTGCCAATCTTTTCAGCGCTTACACGCAGGCTTTTAATAAAGTCAGCCAGCGCAAAGGATCGTTGTTTATAAAAAACTTTAAACGTGAGATGATAACCTGCAAGGCACATTTTATCCGGTCGGTGGTTTATGTGCACCGGAACCCGGTTCATCATGGTTTTTGCCAGGCTTATGATGATTGGCCTTACAGTTCGTATTACGGAATCTTGAACAACGATGATACCGGTGTTGAAAATGCAAAAGTTTTAGCTGTTTTTGGTGGGCATGGTAACTTTATCGACACACACATTAAATCGCTCAAATCGTTGTCTCCCGATATTTTTGAAATCCCTTAAAACTTTGAACCGATGATAAAACGAACACTTTATTTTGGAAACCCGGTTTACCTGCATAAAAAAGATTTGCAATTAAAGGTAGTCGACACCGAAAACAAAACCGAAAAAGCAAGTATTCCACTGGAAGATATAGGCGTGGTTTTGTTGGACAATCCGCAGATAACCATAACCCATGCGCTGATTTCGGACCTGAATGAACGTAATGTTGCACTCATAAGCTGCAATGAAAAACACATGCCATCAGGTTTGATGCTTCCGTTAGACGGGAATCATGTTCAGTCTGAACGTTTCAGGATACAGATTGATGCTTCGGAACCGCTGTTAAAAAACTTATGGGCACAAACTGTTAAGGCAAAAATTGAGAACCAGGCGGCCTTATTGCAACGACTTGAAATCGATAACAAACGGTTGCTGGCATTGCTGCCGCAAATAAAATCGGGCGACCCCGACAACATAGAAGGACGGGCTGCTGCTGTTTACTGGAAACTGCTGTTTTATGATGGCGATTTTGTCCGCGATCGTTTTGGTATTGAACCCAACAGTCAGCTAAACTATGTTTATTCAGTACTCAGGGCAATTGTGGCCAGGGCGCTTGTAAGCAGCGGAATGTTGCCCACGTTGGGCATTTTTCACCGGAATAAATACAATGCCTATTGTTTGGCCGACGATATAATGGAACCTTACCGCCCATTTTGCGACGAACTGGTTTACCGGATGTTTATGGATAACGTTTTTGATACAGAGGAAATCAGTACAGCCCAAAAAGCAAAACTCCTTGCAATTGCTACTGCCGATGTAATGATTGATGGGAAAAAAAGCCCGCTGATGGTGGCCATGAGTCGCACTACAAGTTCGCTGTATGAATGTTTTGAAGGAACACGGCGTAAAATAGTTTATCCTGAGTTCATTTAAAATGGATGGATATTCATGGCAACATTTGATGCTTTAAATCAATACCGGATTATGTGGGTGCTTGTTTTTTTCGATATCCCGGTTGAAACAAAGAAACAACGGAAAGTGGCTGCTCAGTTCAGGAAAGAGCTGGTAAAAGATGGTTTTTCCATGTTCCAGTTTTCGATTTACCTGCGCAATTGCCCCAGTCGTGAGAATGCCGAGGTACACGTTAAACGGGTAAAAAATATGTTGCCCGAATTCGGGCATGTGGGTATTTTGCAAATAACCGACAAACAATTCGGGATGATGGAACTGTTTTTTAGCCGGAAACCAACAATTAAACCGGAAACGGTGCAACAACTTGAATTGTTTTAAATGGCATCATCATTTGTCATTTCGACAAGTTTACGAGGAGAAAACTTTAAAATGATATTTTTAGAAAAGAAAATATATCGCCGGAAATTAAAAAAGCAGGGTTTTACTCCTGCTTTTTTAGTTTCTGACAACCTTTTGAATTCATTGAACCTTAGTGATTTGTACAGCACACGTTGTCAATGAACCTGATAAAAATACAATTTGAAAGCAATTCACAACGAATCTGAAGAAGCACAGGAAGCATGGAGAGTTGTCAATGAACCTGATAAAAATACAATTTGAAAGCAATTCACAACGTCGCCGGTCATTTCGATTACCAGCGCTGCGTTGTCAATGAACCTGATAAAAATACAATTTGAAAGCAATTCACAACGGAAAGATCGCACCCCGGCTGATGGTTCTTGTTGTCAATGAACCTGATAAAAATACAATTTGAAAGCAATTCACAACCAAGCATCCCGTATCAAACCATCGGGCCAAGTTGTCAATGAACCTGATAAAAATACAATTTGAAAGCAATTCACAACGCATAACCCATTCATTAGTTCTTCCGATCCGTTGTCAATGAACCTGATAAAAATACAATTTGAAAGCAATTCACAACTTTTTTAAAAATGTGAAAAATCGCACGATTGTTGTCAATGAACCTGATAAAAATACAATTTGAAAGCAATTCACAACTATATTCATCGACAGATATAAATGCAAAAGGTTGTCAATGAACCTGATAAAAATACAATTTGAAAGCAATTCACAACGAAGTTGAAGGATAAGATAAAGTTACGGGTGTTGTCAATGAACCTGATAAAAATACAATTTGAAAGCAATTCACAACTGCCGGTGAAGTATTGGAAACTTTGCTTGTGTTGTCAATGAACCTGATAAAAATACAATTTGAAAGCAATTCACAACGCCCCGGAAGATAAACCGGGGCTGACACTGGTTGTCAATGAACCTGATAAAAATACAATTTGAAAGCAATTCACAACTTAATACAACGAATTAAAGAAGAATTAATCGTTGTCAATGAACCTGATAAAAATACAATTTGAAAGCAATTCACAACATCATTCGCATGATTACGTTTTAAAAAAGAGTTGTCAATGAACCTGATAAAAATACAATTTGAAAGCAATTCACAACCATCCCTGTTTGATTTTAAAAGTCAGATCGGTTGTCAATGAACCTGATAAAAATACAATTTGAAAGCAATTCACAACACTTCAACCAGTTATACAAGCGGTTCTGGAGTTGTCAATGAACCTGATAAAAATACAATTTGAAAGCAATTCACAACGCACCCAGCATGTAGTCGGTAGCCAATTGCGTTGTCAATGAACCTGATAAAAATACAATTTGAAAGCAATTCACAACTGTCGCCATAAATGGGGGCCAGTTTTTCTCGTTGTCAATGAACCTGATAAAAATACAATTTGAAAGCAATTCACAACCCGGTCACCTGATGGTAATTCAGAAAAAAAGTTGTCAATGAACCTGATAAAAATACAATTTGAAAGCAATTCACAACATGCCACGGTGCGATTTGCTTTCAACAGTCGTTGTCAATGAACCTGATAAAAATACAATTTGAAAGCAATTCACAACTTTCCGGCCAGTCCTGTGGTTAAATCATAAGTTGTCAATGAACCTGATAAAAATACAATTTGAAAGCAATTCACAACTGCGCTGCTGCATCAGCATATTCAGTATTTGTTGTCAATGAACCTGATAAAAATACAATTTGAAAGCAATTCACAACTGTCTGATAGGTGCGAAAAATCGCATAATTGTTGTCAATGAACCTGATAAAAATACAATTTGAAAGCAATTCACAACTAACTGTCCGGCGTTCCTTCGGTCACTATTGTTGTCAATGAACCTGATAAAAATACAATTTGAAAGCAATTCACAACTTTCAGTATAACGATTTACATAACCCAGCTGTTGTCAATGAACCTGATAAAAATACAATTTGAAAGCAATTCACAACTATAAAAGCGCCTTATGTAAAGCTGCTGGGGTTGTCAATGAACCTGATAAAAATACAATTTGAAAGCAATTCACAACTACCTGAATCCGTTTTTATGCCATTCACGCGTTGTCAATGAACCTGATAAAAATACAATTTGAAAGCAATTCACAACTATTTTGGTGTGGATAACGCCAGCGATCGTGTTGTCAATGAACCTGATAAAAATACAATTTGAAAGCAATTCACAACGCACCCGTAATATTCCCGCCTGCCTGCTGGGTTGTCAATGAACCTGATAAAAATACAATTTGAAAGCAATTCACAACACCAGAATTAAATAAAACCACAATGAAACAGTTGTCAATGAACCTGATAAAAATACAATTTGAAAGCAATTCACAACTCGCCCATCCTTATAATGATATTTTGAGTAGTTGTCAATGAACCTGATAAAAATACAATTTGAAAGCAATTCACAACTGCTGATCCTTGATTTCAACCCGGCAACCGGTTGTCAATGAACCTGATAAAAATACAATTTGAAAGCAATTCACAACCCGTAAGGGCATTTTATTTCGTCGCTTTTGTTGTCAATGAACCTGATAAAAATACAATTTGAAAGCAATTCACAACTGCACTCAGGTAGTATATGGAAAGCTACATGTTGTCAATGAACCTGATAAAAATACAATTTGAAAGCAATTCACAACATGCCCCGGTGTGATTTGCTTTCAACGCTCGTTGTCAATGAACCTGATAAAAATACAATTTGAAAGCAATTCACAACCTATGGTCGCGTTAACGAACGAGGCGAAGTGTTGTCAATGAACCTGATAAAAATACAATTTGAAAGCAATTCACAACTTCTCGCTGCTTATCTTTAAACCAACGTGCGTTGTCAATGAACCTGATAAAAATACAATTTGAAAGCAATTCACAACAGTGTCCGCTTTGTAAAGGCGATATGGTGGGTTGTCAATGAACCTGATAAAAATACAATTTGAAAGCAATTCACAACTCACCGGCAACTCCAATTAAAACGATTACAGTTGTCAATGAACCTGATAAAAATACAATTTGAAAGCAATTCACAACGTCAATTCACGTTATGGTGAAAAGCCGATTGTTGTCAATGAACCTGATAAAAATACAATTTGAAAGCAATTCACAACTTTTAATGGCTGAATCACCGTTCAGGATCGGTTGTCAATGAACCTGATAAAAATACAATTTGAAAGCAATTCACAACTTGTCCTTCTTTTCAATGCTTGATACAAAAGTTGTCAATGAACCTGATAAAAATACAATTTGAAAGCAATTCACAACAGCAAGAATTGCCGGATACAACATGGATGAGTTGTCAATGAACCTGATAAAAATACAATTTGAAAGCAATTCACAACTTATTGACTAATCCCAGATCGACACTGAACGTTGTCAATGAACCTGATAAAAATACAATTTGAAAGCAATTCACAACTTGATATAACTACGGCAATCTACGCAGGTAGTTGTCAATGAACCTGATAAAAATACAATTTGAAAGCAATTCACAACAAACTCATTAATATAGCTTTTTGATGTAAAGTTGTCAATGAACCTGATAAAAATACAATTTGAAAGCAATTCACAACCCTTCTGTTGGAGTTGTACTTACAACTTCCGTTGTCAATGAACCTGATAAAAATACAATTTGAAAGCAATTCACAACTGGCAAGCAGCCAATCCTTAATTCCATAGTGTTGTCAATGAACCTGATAAAAATACAATTTGAAAGCAATTCACAACTTCAACAGGAAAAATTTAATCCTGGCGTTGGTTGTCAATGAACCTGATAAAAATACAATTTGAAAGCAATTCACAACGGTATTGTCGATAAACTGCTCAAAGCTGTCGTTGTCAATGAACCTGATAAAAATACAATTTGAAAGCAATTCACAACAATGACTTAATTTAAGAAAAGCAAAAAACGGTTGTCAATGAACCTGATAAAAATACAATTTGAAAGCAATTCACAACGTAATGCCATTCACCTCACAAATGGCGGCAGTTGTCAATGAACCTGATAAAAATACAATTTGAAAGCAATTCACAACAACGGGCGCGAGCGGGCCGATAAACTGATGGTTGTCAATGAACCTGATAAAAATACAATTTGAAAGCAATTCACAACACTCCATATTTTATAGGGTGTAAAGCGTCCGTTGTCAATGAACCTGATAAAAATACAATTTGAAAGCAATTCACAACCAGAGGGGGGTTCGGAAATCGTTTGAATGTGTTGTCAATGAACCTGATAAAAATACAATTTGAAAGCAATTCACAACTTGATTCCGCTGATTCAAAGTCCTTCTGAGGTTGTCAATGAACCTGATAAAAATACAATTTGAAAGCAATTCACAACCTTAGATCGCCAAAAATGTCAGTTTTCTGGGTTGTCAATGAACCTGATAAAAATACAATTTGAAAGCAATTCACAACCGTATTCGTCCTGGGTGATTTCCGATTTAAGTTGTCAATGAACCTGATAAAAATACAATTTGAAAGCAATTCACAACTGTGTAGCTGTGGACCTGTGCCGGGCGCACGTTGTCAATGAACCTGATAAAAATACAATTTGAAAGCAATTCACAACCATCCAGCACAATGGCGTTGGCGTAATATTGTTGTCAATGAACCTGATAAAAATACAATTTGAAAGCAATTCACAACAGCCGCGTATCCAACGTGATTAAAACCGCCGTTGTCAATGAACCTGATAAAAATACTCCCGAACAATCGGGATGAAAGAATTCACAACAATACAGACGAATTGCGTCGCTTATCATTGTCAATAAATTATAATCCTAAAGTATTAAGATGAAGAAGTGTAAGTCTGGTTTAATTACTGAATACAAATTCAAAAGACAGGATTCCATGCTGACCCTAAACTGGAATCCTGCTTTTTAATCAATGTTTATCAGTCGGTTGACGGCTGTTCTTCATCCGAATCTTTACCACCCTTGCGGCGTGCAAGCATATCGGCGTAGTATTTCCGGGCTGCGTTGATCATGCCCAGCGAATTGATAAACAATGGACTGCTTGTGGCGTTGGCCATGGCCAGCACATAATTACAAAACTCTTCGTAATTTTTCAGCATGGCCTTGCGGACGGTTTTCATATCGAAAACTTCAGTTGAGGCCGAATCCAACAGGCGCTGACTGAAAAGATTTTTAAAGATGGCGTTGCTTTCTCCGAGCCACGACACATATTTCTGCATGTGCAGGCTGTTGATTTTCGGGCCATAGGTTTCGCTGTTCAATTCACTGATCAATTTGTCGATGGCGAGCGATTCTGCTTCGTAATTCAGTTTGTCCGCGTTTTTATAGGCACTGAACAAAACACTGATACTGCGTGCAATTTCAGCTTCTTCGGCATCTAATGCGGCCAGGTGCAGTTTCAGTGCCATTCTGAATGATTTTAAGGCTTTGTCACGGTTGTGATCTGCATTGGCAATTTTTAAGGTATCCTCATTTTTTCGGATTTGGGCCAAAGCCCGGGCATATAACTCCGAATGTTCCCCCGCCAACTGATAGTAATTGTTAAAGGGAGCATCCGTTTTTAATACCGGATCAATTGTGCCCAAATCGTTTAGAAGGCGGTTGTTTAATTGTCCGGCCTCCATGTGCGTTAATCGAAATGTCGATAACATTTCAAGTTGATTTTTCATGTTCAAAAATTTTTAATTGATTAATATTTATTACAGGGTCATTTAGGATTTATGGCGAGTTTTGAAACTGTCTTTCCGGTTTTCAAACTACATTTTGCGGCACCCCAATTGGTGTTACAAATGGTCCGCCGCAAAATTGCAGGAGCTTGGTTGCAAGACAAATTGGTCAGCCGCAGAATAGCAGGAGCCTGGTTGCAGGGCAAATTGGTCAGCTGCAAAATTGCGGGAGCTTAGTTGCAGTGCAAATTGATAGCCGCAAAATTGCGGGAGCCTGGTTGCAGGGCAAATTGGTCAGCCGCAGAATTGCAGGAGCTTAGTTGCAATGCAAAATTGGCTGCAGCAAAAAAGAAATTTCCTGTTGAGACATCAGAAAAACAGACAATTCCTTCTGTTGGCGCTGGTCTGGTAATTCACGATTTTCCAGACACTTCTGGTGAGTGACGGATTGAGATGATCCAAAACGGTTGTATCTACTTTTTTCCATGACAGGGAGATTAAAGATTATTGTTATTATTTCGGGGTTTAATCGATCCGTAAGCAGTTGCAATGGAGTTAATTAAACTTGAATGCAAAATAATAAAATGAAACATATGTATGAAGCTGATCCGGAATGTTTTACAACATAATTTGCATAAAACATTCAAGCTGTTATCCTTTTATACAATCATTAATTTCTTTAGTCTTTATTTTAAGAAGATGTTTTTCTGATTAACAGTATCTTTTCTATTTAAAATGCTCAAATAATTATTTTAATAATGAGATAGAATAACCTATAGAGTTAAATGATGATACATTGAAAATGGATATTAATTTAATTAACAATTAGGGATCATTGGTATAATTTTGTCAGCCCTTTTTCCTAATTTTATCCCAAACATAAAAAACGAAAAAGTCATGCTTAAGGAAAAAATGTTAAATGCTTTAAACGAGCAGATTAATGCCGAACAATATTCAGCGCTTTTATATCTCTCCATGTCGGCCTGGTTCAGCGAAAAAGGGCTGCCGGGTTTTGCCAACTGGATGTATATTCAATACCAGGAAGAATTAACTCACGCCAACAAGTTTTTTAAATATGTGGTGGAACGTGGTGGTAAAGTCTCCCTGAAATCCATTGAGCAAATGCCTACCGAGTTTGAAGATATCGTGGCGGTGTTTGAAAAAACACAAACTCACGAACAACACGTTACTTCGCTTATTAACAACCTGGTTGATGTTGCACTCGAAGTACGCGACCATGCGACCCAGAGTTTTCTGAAGTGGTTTGTGGATGAACAGGTGGAAGAAGAAGCCAATGTGCAGGAAATTCTCGACACACTGAAGCTAATCAACGGTCAGGGCAATGGAATTTTTATGCTCGACCGCGAAATGCGCCAGAGAGTGTTTGTTGATTCAACCGCAGCCGCTGCTGAGTAAGCAGTGAAAAGATAAAAAGTAAAAGGGCTGCTTTATTGCGGCCTTTTTTTTTGATTTTTGCAGCCACTGGCAGATAATTACAATAAACTGTAACTCCCCGATCATAAAACTGTACAAAGTACCGGATTATGGAAATAAAAGAGCAGATACATAACCGCTTCGAAAGTCTCAGCGCGTTTTGCAAAACAAACTGGGAGCCGGCCGATGTTGAAAAAATTGAAAAAGCATTTCAGTTTGCACAGGAAATTATAGGAGAACACCGGTTTAAAACCGGTGAAGTTATTCTGACACATTCAATTGATGTAGCCACTGTAATTGCGATGGAAATCGGGCTTGGCCCCGATTCAATCACATCGGGATTGCTGCACAATGTGATGTATGCCGGGCTTGAAAGAAAGGCAACCCAAAAGGAAATAGAAACGCTTTTTGGGGACAAGGTTTTTGGCATTTTAGATGGAATGGCAAAAATCAACGCATTGGGAACCGATACGGTTGACCTGCATTCTGAAAACTACCGCAAACTTTTATTAGCGCTGGCGGGCGATGTGCGGGTGATTATTCTGAAAATTGCCGACAGGTTGCAGGTTCTCCGCAATCTCGATCTTTATGATGAAGAAAGCAAAAAACGGCTTGTGACCGAAACCGCCTACCTGTATGCACCGCTTGCACACAGGCTGGGACTTTATACCATCAACTCCGAGTTGCTCGATTTATGCCTGAAATACCAAAAGCCTGAAGCTTATCATTATGTGGTAAACAGGTTGAAAGAAACGGAAACCGAAAGGGCCAATTTTGTGGCCGAATTTGTGAAACCGGTTGAAGAGAAACTGAGAAACCGGGGTCTCGAATTTTCGATGAAAGCGCGGACAAAATCCATTTCTTCCATTCACAACAAAATGAACAAACAAGGTGTTTCGTTCGACGAGGTGATGGATTTATTTGCCATCCGCATCATTCTGGGTTCAAAACCCGATAACGAAAAATCGGATTGCTGGATGGCCTATTCAATCGTTACCGAAGAGTACCAGACAAATCCAAACCGGTTGCGCGATTGGATCACCATTCCCAAATCGAATGGCTACGAATCGCTGCACACCACCGTACTAGGCCCGCAGGGAAAGTGGGTCGAAATCCAGATCCGTACAAAACGAATGGACGAAATTGCGGAAAAAGGCCTGGCTGCGCACTGGAAATACAAGGGTGGGAGAGAACAATCGGGCTATGACAGTTGGCTGGCTGAAATCAGGAATATTCTTGAAAATCCCGAAGTCAATGTCGTCGATTTTATCGACCGCTTTAAAACCGATATCTACAGCGACGAGATTTTTGTTTTCACACCCAAAGGCGATCTGAAGAAGTTGCCAAAAGGTGCCACCATGCTCGATTTTGCCTACGAAATCCACTCACGTCTTGGCGATACCTGTGTTGGCGGCAAAGTAAACGGTGTGAAAGTGACGCTGAAACACAAATTGCAGAATGGCGATCATATTGAAATTGATACTTCTTCGAACCAAAAACCCAAACTCGACTGGCTTGAATTTTTAGCAACCTCGAAAGCAAAAAGCCGGGTAAAAGCGAGTTTGAACGAAGAACGCAAATTGCTTTCGGACCAGGGGCGTGAAATTCTGGTCAGAAAGTTTAAAAACTGGAAGATGGAACTCTCTGACGAGAGTATGCGCAAAATCCTGAAAAAGTATGGCTTCAAACTGGGTGCCGATTTGTATTATGATTTGGCTGTCGGGAAAATTGACCCACTCGAAATCAAGAATTTCCTGAGTGAAAAAACGGAAGAACCGTCGGCAAAAGCAAAACTGGAAGAACTGATTTCGAAAAAAGAGGTAAAAGAACTTTCGTTTAGCTCGGCAGATGATTTTCTGGTGATCGACAACAACCTGAAAAACCTGAATTACAAGCTGGCCCAGTGTTGTAACCCGGTTTTGGGCGACTCTATTTTTGGCTTTGTCACCATCAGTCATGGCATAAAAATCCACCGGAATACCTGCCCCAATGCGGCCCAGTTAAAAGAGCGTTTTCCGTACAGGGTCATCAGGGCAAAATGGCGCGAAACCAATAGTAAAACCTCATTTATTACAACCCTGCATATTTCGGGTATCGATGAAATTGGCATCGTGAACGAAATCACGCATATCATCGCAAAAGATGTGGGTGTTCACATGCGTTCAATCAATATAAATTCCGACAAGGGAAAATTTGAGGGTATTCTGAAAGTGATGGTTTACAACGTTGAGCATATTGAGTTTTTAATGCAGCGGCTCAGAAAAGTAAAAGGTGTGGTTTCGGTTACACGGGGCGAAGAATAAACAGAATAATGAAGAATTTTGAATTGGAAGAAGTGCAGAATCTTTTGCTGCAGGGGAAAAATGCAGAGGCAAAAAGGTTATTTGAAGATATAGCAGAAACCTCCACTGTGGAATACTGGATGCTGAAGGGAAATATTGAACAACGTTTTCAACAATGGGGAAAAGCGTACAATGCATATTTGAAAGTACAGCAAATCGATGCGGAACATATGGAATCGAAAACACAAATTGCTATGATTGACAGTATTTTAAGTTTTTGGAACAAACATCAGTTTAATCCCTGAATCGAAAATTCAGAAGGGAAATCATAAAATAATAAATCATAAATTTTTTATAGTTTTTGCTTAAAAAATGTAAAAATCATGCTCACAGATTGTTGTCAAAGCATGTTGTATTAGGATTTTATTACAGAATTGTTATTTTTGAGAACTCAAGGAATCGAATTATAACAATAATATTAATCGTAAAATGAAAATGAAAATGAAGAGTTTTTTGATGATTGTGGCGGGGATGTGTATTGCAGTTTTTTCGTTTGCACAGGATGCAGCGGAAAAAATAACCCAGGCACAGGAAGCGCTGAAGGCAAAAGATTATGCCAAAGCTTATGCACTTTATGATGAGGCAATGAGCAACCTCGGTGATGTTCAGATTGATGCTTCGGTAAATTTTAACATCGGTTATGCTGCATGTCAGGCCGGAATTGCGGATGGTGCAGAAAAATATATGGCAAAAGCAATTGCTGCCAACATTAAGGTTTCTGATTGCTATGTAAACCTTGCCGAAATGTATGTTGACAAAAAAGACTATGTAAAAGCCGTTGAGAATTATGAAAAAGCAATTTCAACAGCAACAAGCGGTGCCGAAGTACTCGCTTTTAAAGCCGGAAGTGCTGCTTATAATGGCAAAAACTATGACAAGGCTATTGAAATGTTTGACAAATGTATCGCAGCCAATTTCAAAGGCGAAACAGCATATTATTACAAATCGGTGATTCTGAAAAACCAGGACAAAGATGCTGAATCGAAAGCCGCGCTTGAAGAAGGTTTGACAAAATTCCCGGGCGATTCGAAAATGGCTCCGGCGCTTGCCAAAGTTTATGTAGCTGACGGAAATGAATTGTACAAAAAAGGTGCTGCTGTTGTAAGCGAAGCCAACAAAAAAGTGGGTGCCGGTACTTTGAAAACTGATGATCCGGCTTACCAGGCTGAACTTTCAAAAGCTAAAGTTGAATTTGAAGCTGCCATTGCAGTTCTGGAAAAAGCAAAAGCGCTGGATGCTTCCAATGCAAATATTCAGAAATTGCTCGACGCTTGCGCAGCAGCCATGAAATAGCATTTTGCCAAACGACATAAAAAAACGCTTCGGAATACTCCGGAGCGTTTTTTTATGTCCAAAACTGATGGCTAAAACTACATCAGCTTTTTGTATTTCACGCGTTTTGGAACGTCGTCACCCATTCGTTTTTTGCGGTTTTCCTCGTATTCCGAGAACGAGCCTTCGAAGTATGTAACCTGCGAGTCGCCTTCAAAAGCCAGGATGTGTGTGGCAATGCGGTCGAGGAACCAGCGGTCGTGCGAGATTACCACGGCACAACCTGCAAAATTATCAAGACCTTCTTCCAGCGCCCTGAGTGTGTTCACGTCAATGTCGTTGGTCGGCTCATCAAGCAGCAGCACGTTGCCTTCCGATTTCAGCGCCAGCGCCAGGTGCAAACGGTTTTTTTCCCCGCCCGAGAGTACCCCGCATTTCTTTTCCTGGTCGGCGCCGGTAAAGTTAAAACGGCCCACATACGCACGCGAGTTGGTCATTTTGTTGCCCAGCATCATTGTTTCTGTGCCACCGGTAATCACTTCAAAAACTGATTTTTCAGGGTCGATGGCTTTGTGGGTCTGATCGACGTAACTGATTTTTACGGTTTCGCCGAGTACGATGGTTCCGGCGTCGGCTTTCACCTGGTCCATGATCAGTTTAAACAGCGTGGTTTTCCCCGCGCCGTTGGGCCCGATCACCCCGATGATCCCGGCAGGCGGCAGTTTAAAAGTCAGGTTTTCAAATAGAATGCGGTCTCCGTAACTTTTGGTGACACCTTCCATTTCAATGACTTTATCACCCAGTCGCGGACCATTGGGAATAAATATTTCGAGTTTTTCCTCTTTCTGTCTTGCATCTTCATTCAGCATCCTGTCGTACGCACCCAAACGGGCTTTCGATTTGGCATGTCGGGCTTTGGGCGCCATTCGTACCCATTCGAGCTCGCGTTCCAGTGTTTTCCGGCGTCTTGACTCGGTTTTTTCCTCCTGTTCGAGGCGTTTGGTTTTTTGCTCCAGCCACGAGGTGTAGTTGCCTTTCCACGGGATGCCCTGACCACGGTCAAGTTCCAGTATCCATCCTGCTACGTTGTCTAAGAAGTAACGGTCGTGGGTAATGCAGATTACCGTTCCCTTGTATTGTGCGAGGTGCATTTCGAGCCACTGGATACTTTCGGCATCGAGGTGGTTGGTAGGCTCATCGAGCAACAACACATCGGGTTCGCGGAGCAACAATCGGCACAAAGCCACACGGCGGCGTTCACCACCCGAAAGTTCGGTTACCGGCTGGTCATCGGGCGGACACTGCAATGCATCCATCGCGCGTTCCAGTTTGCTGTCGAGGTTCCATGCATCGTACTGGTCGATTTTCTCCTGCAACTTGGCCTGCTCTGCCATCAGGCGGTCCATTTCGTCGGGGTTTTCATACACTTCGGGCAGCCCGAATTTCAGGTTGATTTCCTCGTAGGCTTTCAGCACATCCACCACTTCCTGCACGCCTTCCTGTACCACTTCCTTCACGGTTTTTGTTTCATCCAGTTTCGGGTCCTGGTCGAGTAAACCCACTGTGTAACCGGGCGAAAACACCAGTTCGCCGTTAAACGATTTGTCCTGACCTGCAATGATGCGGAGCAGTGTTGATTTTCCCGAGCCGTTTAACCCGATGATGCCGATTTTGGCACCCAGGAAAAACGACAGCGAAATGTCTTTAATCACTGTTTTATTGGGTGGGTAGGTTTTACTCACCTTGTACATCGAAAATATAATCTTTTCGTCGCTCATTTTTTAACTTTTAATTTTTCGCAAAAGTAGGAAAAAGATGGTGGGTGCAGCGGGTTTTCCATTCAAATGTTTTTTGATTGGATGGCAATCTGTTCTGTGCAGGCGGATTAATTATTTCACGTGAAAGGATTCGCCTGGGATCGGGGCGGTAAAAATCGCATCCTGCCGGAGGGAATGGCTCCCAGCCGGGAATTTAGGTTTCCAGCCGCCGGGAAAAGGTTCCCTGTTGCAAATTTTCGTGTCCCGCCGCCGGAAAAGGCTTCCCAGCGGGTGAAAATTGCTTCCCTGCTTAGCTGGGAGCCAATATCTTTGGCAGGGTGTCAAAATACCAGGCAGGACTGGTCAACCTCCGGCTGGGCGGGTCAATTTTCAGCAGGACGTGTTGCAGGCCGACAGGGACAATAAAAGAACAAAGGCTGGCGCGGCCCCAAAACGTCGGGGTGCAAGCCGTGTCTTGCTCCACAAGGGCAAAATTATTTTTGCTTTTTTAAAGCAAGACACAGGTCACATCCCGATTTATCGGCGCTGCGCCAGCGGGAGTTTTGTTACGATAGACCAGTAGTTGGGCGGTCTGAGGAACTTTAAATCATTTTGTCTGGCCTGAATATTTCCACCACAGAGTAGTGCCGGAATATCCGGTAGAAATCATTAAAGCAAAAAAAAACAAGGTTCGACCTCTTTTATTGAGTTCGAACCTTGTTTAAAGATAGATTGACGGCTAAAAAGCCCGGATTGCCCGCACACCGTTAGAATCCCACTTATAGGCGCCACCCGGTTTACCAAGGAGAAAGTTGTAGTTCAGTGCAATTCTGTCGTTAGCGGGATCATCTGACGACGACCAGTAAATATAGCTGCTCAGACCGCCTAATTTGCTTCTGTTTTCATAAAGTTTTGTTAATTCATCCATACTTGGCAAGTACCAATCGCTATAACCGCCATATACAAGATCGTAACATACTTTTGCCGCATAACTTCCGGCTCCGGCTCCCACAACTGAAACTATGGTATTTGTATTGGCATTTCCTGAGCCAATGGCTGTGCTGTATGCTCCTGTGGCAACCCTGTCATAATTCCATTGTGTTCCTGAAGTGTAGGATTGATCGCTTAGCGTAGTGATTAAACCATGTGTTTCGTCTTCTACATAACCGGGGTCGCCCGGCTGCAATATATAGAATATGATACCTCCCTGGTAGGTCATGCCAACATCTGGTGTTTTTGCAGACGTTCCATCATAATTCATCCATTCAGTGCCATTGTAGTAATTAGGTTTATGCGTTGTCGTGTTATAAACAAACAATCCTTCTACCGGTGTTAAAGCATCTCTTTGTGTTTGTGTCATGCTAACAACTGCATTAATCACATACGGACTTGCTGTGGTTCCGCTGCCTGTAATGGTTACATTTTTACCGGCTGTAAGCCTGGTTTCGGAGCCATCGATAGTCGGTTTATTGGTCAGATTGTTGTAGTTTCCGTCAAAAAGGGTGGGCTGGTTTGTCAAATCGTTGTAGTTACCACTGAAACCATAGGCATTGACTGTGTCTTTTATGCTGGGTTTGTTGGTCAGCGAGGTGTAGTTCCCATCAAATAGTGTGGGCTGGTTTGTCAGATCATTGTAGTTACCACTGAAACCATACACATTCACCGTGTCTTTTATACTGGGTTTGTTGGTAAGCGAAGCGTATTTTCCGTCAAATAAAACAGGCTGGTTTGTCAAATCATTGTAGTTGCCA
>CAZXVT010000005.1:0-3503 GCA_964644015.1 uncultured Maribellus sp. | reverse complement strand
TGGGTTTGTTGGTCAGCGAAGCGTATTTTCCGTCAAATAAAACAGGCTGGTTTGTCAGGTCATTGTAATTGCCGCTGAAACCATAAGTATCAACCGTGTCTTTTATACTGGGTTTGTTGGTAAGCGAGGTGTATTTTCCGTCAAATAAAACAGGCTGGTTTGTCAGGTCATTGTAGTTGCCACTGAAACCATAGGTATTCACTGTGTCTTTTATACTGGGTTTGTTGGTCAGTGAAGAATATTTTCCGTCAAATAAAACAGGCTGGTTTGTCAAATCATTGTAGTTTCCACTGAAACCATATGTATCAATCGTGTCTTTCAGGCTGGGTTTGTTGGTCAGTGAAGAATATTTTCCATCAAATAAAACAGGCTGGTTTGTCAAATCATTGTAGTTTCCACTGAAACCATATGTATCAACCGTGTCTTTCAGGCTGGGTTTGTTGGTCAGCGAGGAGTATTTTCCGTCAAACAGGATGGGCTTATTTCTCAAGTCATTGTAGTAACCACTGAAACCATAGGCAACAACCGTGTCTTTTATACTGGGTTTGTTGGTAAGCGAGGTGTATTTCCCGTCAAATAAAACAGGCTGGTTTGTCAGGTCATAGTAGTTACCACTGGTAGCCACCTGCGCCAGTTTGGGTCTGTTTTGGATAAAAGCATCCGAAGTGGTGTCTGTTTCATTCCAGTTTGCCTGAACGTTTTGTTCCGCATTAATATTTACCTGCGAAAGTACTTTGTTTTCGGTGGCTGTCATTAAATCAGTGAAAACAGGATCATTTGCATTAACCGGCCCCGAAAATGTTTCGGCAGTTTTGGCGTGTAATGCATAAGGCACGCTCAACAACTGGCTGGTACCGGTAATCGTATAATTTGTACCTCCTTCAGGATCGGTTTCAGTTTTAATAAAGAACGGCCCGTTTGCCCAGTTTATCTTTGAGAAACTGCCGGTGGTAGTACCGGTCCCGATCTCGATACTTACCAGTCCGTTAGTGTTGGTGGTGGGTTCCTGTGTTTCGGAATATACTGTTTTACCGTCGGCAGAACCTTGCACGATACTTATTTTTATGGCTATCTGTTGGTTGGTGACCAGTTGGTTGCTGCTGTTGCGGATAACGGCCTGGTAACTCATTTTGTCAGGGGCTTGTGCGCCCGCCTGCCCGGGTAATAATACGCTTAAGGAGAAAAGGGCAGTCAGTAAAAATGTAAAAATGTGATTCATAATGGTTGGATTGTTATTTTTTAATGATTTTAAATGTTTTCAGTCTCATATTTTCCTGTTTTACTACCAGGAGGTAGCTTGCCGGAACCAGTTGACTCATGACAATCTGTGTCTGACTGCTGGTTATCTTCTCGTCAAACAGGAGCTTCCCGCTCATGTCTGATAATTGATACGACAAACCGGTAAGTTTAAATTCACTGATACTTAGCGTCAGGTAATCGGTAGCTGGATTGGGATAAGCTGTAACCGTGAGGTCGATGGTTTTTGCCTTTTCAATTGCCGTTACTACCGAAATTTCGTAGGGTTGCTGCACTCCTTCGGCTACTGATCTGTTTGTGCCTGTATGGGTTTGGTACACCACCTGCCCGACAGAGTAGCTCACTGAGCCACCAATGCCGGAAGCATTGCCACCTGTGGTGTTAACGCTTGTTTGCGCCTGAAGTCCTGTCAGTCCAATCACAAACAGGAGTATGGCACTTAATTGTAATCGTTTGTTTCGCATTGTTTATTTCTATTTAATGGTTTATTTGGTTTAATAGCTTTTAATGCTTCCTGCTGTTTCTGCTTTTACTGTCCTGTATATTGCAACAGTGGTTTTTGATTATCCGGGTTTATTGGCCCCGGCGCTTCTTTGTCTTTAAAGAGACGATTAACAACGGGGCAAACGGGTTTACAACAATTCCATCGTCGTTTGAGTTGCATGATCCAGCTATCAATACCGATGCAATCCATAAAAGCCAGTAGCCTGTTTTTTTCATTATGTATAAAATATTAGCGATATGTTATTACTATCATCTCATTTCTATCCATGCTTTTGTCAGAATGCCCGCTGTGCATCTGCCACATTTCTTTTGTCATATTTAATTGTCAGAGCAAAAAAGAATTTGATTTAATGGCCCTGAAAGAGTAAGTCAAAAATAATTTGTGTTCCAAAAACAGATGTTGCATAATCACAAAACTGGTGTATCATAAATACAATTGATGCGGATTTTTTGGCCGGAGAAGAGAATTCAGGAGCCATATTGTTTATTAGATTTGCGCTTCGTTATGGAAAGCTTGTATTTAGCCACTTCGTTTGCAGCCGCAGTTACTTGTATACTCACGTCAGTGCTGGTTTTCGCCCGCAGGAAGGGCGGCGAGCGTTCGCGTCTGATACTTGCATGCATCGTTTTGTTACTGGCGGCAAGTTATATTCAGCGATTTATTGCGCTGAGCCTTGGAGAGGTGCCCAAGTCGGTCCTGTCAGTTCCAATTTTGCTGCTTGCCAACTTTCTGATGATTTCCTATATGATGTACCCGATTGAAGTCATTTCACCAGGCTATCTCAATCTCCGGCGCATCTTCAGATTCTACAGTCCTTTGCTGCTGCTGGCCGGTATTTACGTTGTCATGCTGAAACTTGGTGTGACGTTTCCTCATTACCATTCATTGCCCGAAATGCTGCCACACTTTACTCAACTTCATGTGTGGTTCCGTTTTCTGCTTGCCATACTTATGTTCGCTCCGTTGTTGTTCATCTACTTCGTTCCCTATACCCGGCGTTATAACAACACCAATAAAACCTGGATACTGAAATATACCATTTGCATCATCGCCAACATTTTGGTTTATATGCTTTTGCTGACATTCGACCTGCTGATTATAAAAGTACTTTATTATTTTGTGACGGTAGGTTGCAGTATTTACATCGCTTATATGGAACTGTTTGAGAGGCTGATTGAACAAGGTCAGGAACTCAGGGTTGTTCCCCATAATGTTGCGGTTGATGAGTTCAGTTACAGGGAGGAATTGCCTGCAAAACCCAATCAGTTGTGTGAAAAGATTATTCTCCACATGAATCGGACCTGTAGTTACAGAGACCCCGACATTTCAGTGAATACGCTGGCTGCTTCGATTGGCACGAACCGCACTTCGCTGTCGAATGCGTTACACGAATTAGGCTATACCAGTTTTAACGACTATATCAATACCTTACGCATCAAAGACTTTATTCACCGCATCGAGAACAAAGAATCCGATAATTATCAGAACGCCTTTTATGATGCAGGGTTCCGGTCGCGGGCCACAGCGCTTCGTAATTTTAAGCAATACACCGGAAAAACACCGTCGGAATATTTCAATCAATGATTTCGGAAACAACGGGTGGTTCCAGGGTTGTATCTTTTATGTTTTTGTTCACGGGTGACATTCATTTCCCCCGCAGGCCATTGCGCAGTAACGGGGTAAATATTTCACTCTATAGTACCTTAAATCCGCATTATATTGTTGAAAAAAGCTGTAAAAC
>CAZXVT010000004.1:0-62022 GCA_964644015.1 uncultured Maribellus sp. | reverse complement strand
CTGATTTCGTTTAACACAAAATGACCGGGATAGCCACATGAAAAATCCTTTATTTCCAAAAACTTTTCCATGGTCACTTCATCTTATATTTTGAACCTGAGCGGCTTAAAACCACAATAAAAACGAGTCCGCCTGCAAAGCCCGTGATAACACCAATTGGCAATTCGTTGGGAGCAATCACGGTTCGGGCAAGTGTATCGGAAAGTACCAGAAAAATGGCGCCTCCCAGAAACGAGCCGGGCAGCAAAACCCTGTAATCGTTGCCAATAATCAAGCGAATGAGATGTGGAATCACCAATCCCACAAAACCAATCACACCAGCTACTGAAACTGCAATTCCTGTCAGTACGGATGATAAAACAAAAAGCAGTTTGATGGTGGTTCCGGTGTCGATACCAAGGTGACGGGCTTTTACCTCGCCCAAACGAAGCGCATTGAGCGGCCGGGCAAAGAAAATACTGATTATTAATCCGGCAATTGCCGACCACCAAGCGATTCTGATTAACACTGAATTAGGTTCATCCAGCGATCCCATCACCCAGAAAACGATATTCTGAATATTATCAGCGGTGGTGAGCGACATCAGGAACATCATAGCCGAAGAAGCCACAAAACTCACCATCACACCGATAAGCAACATGCTGTTCATGCTTAATCCTGCCCGGCGCACACTTAACGAATACACCAGGAACAAAGTAACCAGCGCACCTGCAAAACCAAAAAATGGCAGGATAAAATAGTTTTGTAACTGAATTCCTGCAACCATTACAATGGCAACACCCAGCGCAGCCCCACCTGAAATACCCAACGTGTAAGGTTCAACCAGTGGATTGCGGTAAATTCCCTGCAATATTGCGCCCGAAAGGCTCAAAGCGCCACCCACCGCAATGGCCAGCACAATCCGGGGAAACCTGATTCTGGTGAGTACCGTGTATTCGATGCTGTCTTTTGTTGCAAATATTTCCGCCAGTTTTCCGGCGCTGATTTTCACCTCACCTGCCGAGAACGAAATAAGAATGGCTGCCAGTAATATAACCAGCAAAACAACAATAAAAATGAGCCAATGCAAGTACTTTCTTTGCATAATTTACCGGTTCAGACTTTTAACAACATCAGCAAAAGCTTTGGCAAAATTATCGGGTGTCGGGCTGCAAGAAGTTTCTGAATCAATCAGAAAAACCTTTTTGGTTTCAGCCGCTTTTAAACCTTTGTAGTTTTCCCATACTTTTTTCTCCTGTTCGCCAAATCCGCCCATTGTGGCAATAAAAATCACATCCGGATTTTTCGAAAGCACACTCTCACGGGTGATAATGCCGGTTTTCATACCATTGGCAATATTATCGCAATTGCTGAACAGGATAAAATCATTCATAAATGTATTGGGCAAAACAGTGAAAACCGGGTTGGCTCCCAATTGGAAAAAAACCTTCCGGCGGGGTTTGTCTTTTATCTGGTTTTTCAGGCTCTCAACCTGTTGGCGGGAAGAACTGACAACCTGTTCAGCCGTTTTTTCATTTCCGGTTAACCGGGCAATCTGCAAGGTTTGCTCACAGATTTCATTAAAACTTTTAGGGGTTGATAAAATCTCCACCCTGATGCCCAGTTTGCGCAGCGCTTCCACGTCCTGCGGTTTTGTCATCAGCATGGTTAAAACAAGGTCGGGTTTCAGCGAAAGTATTTTTTCGATATTTACATCGATTGTTGAACCTATTTCCTGAACGCCTTTATTAACAGCCATCGTACAATAACTTGTACACCCAACCAGCTTGTTACCGGCTCCGATAAGATACAGATTTTCGGTAATGGATGGCGCCAGCGAAACAATTCGTTTTACCGGCTGGGAAAAACCATTTAAATGCAGGATTACTAATGCAAAAAACAAAACCAGTTTAAAAAGCCGGGTCATTTTCATTACCACAAAATATAACGGAGTAAAGTACGGAATCAAATTACTGATTCACTGAACTTTGTCCCCGAAGTTAGTTCATCAAATTATCAGGCTGGCAGGTCTTCTGACTTTCCCGTTTTTTAACTCCTTCCCACCCCGACTTTTAGTCGGGACAGTGGCTCCTGTTAAAAATACTTTCCGCAAAATTGCAGAACGGGATTACAGCTGCGGGCACAGTTCCGGATTTTAACCGGATTCCCTTAAAGCGAAAATGTTCGCAACCAAACCGGGGGCAAATTTACTGGTTAAATTGGAAACTGAAGATAAAAGATGTAAAAAGATGCCGGATTTTGGAAGATACAAGAATATGGAGATTAGATGAGATTTACAGAGATTGATGGTAATTCATAGATTCTGGGTTCATTTAATGATTGCAGATCATTGATTCAGACATTAAAGCATTCACGCATTAAAGCATTCACGCATTGTAGCATTCACGCATTATATTCAATATCAACCAAAAAAAGCCCCTGTGGCGGCACCGAAGTTCCGGCTTCTCCCCTGTCCTTTCGCTCAATGATTTCAACAAACTCTTCAATAGAAATTTTTCCTTTTCCCACCTCAATTAAAGTACCCACAATGGCGCGGACCATGTTACGCAAAAACCGGTCGGCTTTGATCGTGAAAACCAGTTGGTCACCCTGTTTTTCCCATTCGGCCTGGTAAATTTTGCAGTTGTTGGTTTTTACATCGGTGTGTAACTTACTGAAACTGGTAAAATCGGTAAACTCGAAAAGCATTTTGGCGGCCTGGTTCATCAAATCGACATTCAGCGGAACCGTGTACTGAAAGCTGGTTTCGGTTGTAAACGGATTTTTTACAGTCGAAATAAAATATTTGTAAGTGCGCGAAACTGCACTGAAACGGGCATGAAAGTCGTTTTTTACGGGAGATATTTTCTGAATGGCAATGTCTGCCGGTAAAAAGCGGTTGAGTTTAAAAGTTAGCTGAACCGGGTCAGCAATTTCATTTTCAGTATCGAAATGAGCAATATAAAAAGAAGCATGAACGCCGGTATCGGTGCGGCCGGCGCCTGTTATTGTAATTTCTTCACGAAGAATTGTGGAAAACGCTTTTTCCAAAACCTCCTGTACTGAAATATCCTTTGGTTGCCGTTGCCAGCCAAAATACCGGCCCCCATTGTAACTGATTTGAATTGCGTAACGATTCATTTTGCAAATTTATCAAATTATCCTTCAGTCAAGAATCTGTACAATTTTGCAATCGGATTGCAAAATTGTACAGATCTCACTATCTGAAATTCTGTCAGATTTCTAATTTTCTGAAACTCAAAAACTTTTCAAAAACACATTCTACTTACCCTGTCATACAGTCGTTTACGACCTAATATTTGTCAGTTTTCGGGGTTTGGTATCTTGTTTGAAATACAGTGTTCATGAAAACAATAAAATAAATGTCTGACTTAAATGATAGGAGGAATTAGCCATGTTAGCAAGAAGAAATGAAAACTACTTACCCTCATTCTTTGAAAGGTTCTTAAACAATGATTTATCAGATTGGAACCTCACAAATTTTTCGGGCACCAATACTTCGCTGCCCGCAGTAAATGTGAAAGAAACAAACGATGAGTTTGTGATCGAGCTTGCCGCTCCTGGTATGGAAAAAAAGGATTTCAAAATCAACTTCAAAAACAATGTCATCACCATTTCTTCGGAAAGAGAAGACAAAAAAGAAGAAAAGAAAGACAACTATACCCGCAGGGAATTCAGTTACCAGTCGTTCCAGCGTGCATTTACAGTTCCTGAAAATGCGATTATGAGCGACAAAATTGAAGCAACTTATAACAACGGCATTCTTGAAATTAAACTGCCAAAACGCGAAGAAGTGAAGCCACAGCCCGAAAGGGAGATTAAAATCTCATAACATGGGATTTACAGATTGGAAGTCATCCGGTAAAACCGGATGACTTCTTTTATTATCTGCATTTTAACCTTAATATATTTTAACAGTAATCAACTGTTAAATTACCTGCAAAGGTTTAAATTCGCAGCTTCGAAAAAAGAAGGTATTAAAAATTTAAAATATGAATCAGGCAATTGATATCAGGGAATTAAACGAAAGAATCCAGCGCGAAAGTTCGTTCGTGGATTTGGTTTCACTTGAAATGAATAAGGTAATCATCGGGCAGAAACACCTTGTTGAAAGCCTGTTAATCGGGTTACTCTCCAATGGTCACATTTTGTTGGAAGGGGTTCCGGGGCTCGCAAAAACATTGGCCATCAAATCGCTGGCAAACACCATCAGTGCCAAGTTTGCCCGCATCCAGTTCACACCCGACCTGCTTCCGGCCGACTTGCTGGGTACGATGATTTACAGTCAGAAAAAGGAAGAATTCACCATCAAAAAAGGGCCGATTTTTGCCAACTTTATTTTGGCGGATGAAATTAACCGTGCGCCCGCAAAAGTGCAGTCGGCTTTGCTCGAAGCCATGCAGGAACGTCAGATTACGATTGGTGATAACACTTTTAAACTTGATGAACCATTCCTCGTAATGGCCACGCAAAACCCCATCGAGCAGGAAGGTACCTACCCGCTGCCCGAAGCACAGGTTGACCGTTTTATGCTGAAAGTGGTGATTAACTACCCGAAAAAAGAGGAAGAAAGAATGATTATTCAGCAAAACCTGCTGAAACAGTTCCCTGAAACCAATACCATTCTGAAACCACAGGACATTATGAATGCCCGCAGCGTGGTGAAAGATGTTTACATGGACGAAAAAATTCAGAAATACATTGTTGACATTGTTTTTGCCACCCGCGAACCCGAAGAATATAAACTCGGCAAATACAAAGACATGATTTCTTACGGAGCTTCGCCCCGTGCCGGAATCAGTCTTGCACAGGCATCAAAAGCTTATGCTTTCATCAAACGCCGGGGTTATGTGATTCCGGAAGATGTGCGTGCGGTTTGCGCCGATGTAATGCGTCACCGTATCGGGTTGAGCTACGAGGCAGAAGCCAACAACATTACCTCAGAAGAAATTATTGCAGACATTTTAAATACTGTTGAAGTACCGTAGTAACCAGTTACAGGTTACATGATACAAGTATCAGGTTAAATCCTGCAACTTGTAACCTGAAACCTGAAACCTGAAACATTCTTCATGGAAACCAGTGAGTTATTAAAAAAAGTACGGAAGATTGAGATAAAAACCCGCGGGTTGTCGCGGAATATTTTTGCCGGTGAGTATCACAGTGCTTTTAAAGGCCGCGGGATGGCTTTTTCAGAGGTGCGCGAATACCAGTTTGGCGATGATATCCGCAACATCGACTGGAATGTTACCGCGCGTTACAGCCATCCGTATGTAAAAGTTTACGAAGAAGAACGCGAACTTACCGTGATGTTGTTAATTGATGTAAGCGGTTCGCGCGAATTCGGGACTTCGGAAAAATTCAAAAAAAATGTGATCACCGAAATGGCAGCAGTGCTGGCTTTTTCGGCCATGCAGAATAACGACAAAATCGGGGTGATCTTTTTTTCCGATACCATCGAGAAGTTTATTCCACCCAAAAAAGGGAAAAGCCATGTTTTGCGCATTATTGCCGAACTGATTGCTTTTGAACCTAAAAACCGTGGCACAAATATTCCCGAAACGTTGCGCTACCTGACGAATGCATTGAAAAAACGGTCAACGGCTTTTGTAATCTCCGATTTTATGGACGAGCGGGCTGACATGGAAATGGCGCTTCAGATTGCCAACAAAAAACACGATGTGGTAGCCCTGAAAGTGTACGATGAACGGGAAACGGAGCTTCCGCCAATCGGACTCGTTAAACTGAAAGACGCAGAAACCGGAGAGTACATTGTGGTTGACAGCAGCTCGGCAAAAACCCGCAAAATGTATGCTGACTGGTGGAGAAACCACAAAAGTAAGCTCGATGTGTTGTTTAAAAAATGTGGTGTTGATTATACTTTGGTGAATACCCGCGAAGATTATGTGATATCATTAATGAACCTGTTTAAAAAGAGGGCATTAAAACAATAATTTAACTCATGAAGGTATTACAGAACCTTTTAATAGTAATTGTTTTTATTCTGGCAGTCATGCAGAAAACACAGGCACAGCAAACAAAAGCAGTTGCCCGGATTGACTCTGCCAGCATTCTGATTGGTGACCAGGTAAACCTGATCCTCGAAATCGAACATCTGAAAGATGCAAAAGTAGGTTTTCCTGCTTTGCCGGATTCTTTTGGTAGAATCGAGGTTTTGAAGAAGCTTAAAACCGATACCATTGAAATGGGTGACAAAGCCTGGCAAAAGCAGGTATTGAAATACACAATCACTTGTTTTGACAGTGGAAACTATGCCATAGAACCACAATGGTTTACAGTAACAGCCAATGGTTTAACAGATTCGGTGGCCACAAACCCGGTATTTCTGCAGGTTCACACCATGCAGATTGACACCACAAAAGGACTCACCGACATTAAAATGCCTTATGCAGCACCTGTTACACTAAAAGAAGTAACGCCTTATATTCTGGGAATTATGCTGGCAGGTGCCATTTTATTTCTGCTTTTATATTCCTTAAAACGCAGGAAAAAGAATCAGCCGCTGTTCAAATTCCCGGAAAAGCCAAAAGAGCCGGCACATGTTGTTGCATTGCGCGAACTCGACAGGATCAGGAATGAAAAGCTCTGGCAGCAGGATAAAACCAAACAGTATTACAGCGAAGTTACCGATGTAATCAGAAACTACATCGAAAACCGATTTGAAATCAGGGCGATGGAACAAACCACAGAAGAAATTCTGGATAGTTTCAGACTGAGAAAAGATTTGCTGAACGAAAAAACATTATCGAATCTAAGTCAGATATTGACTCTGGCCGATTTTGTGAAGTTCGCCAAATACAAACCGCTGCCCGATGATGACAATCTTACCCTGGTGAATTCGTACTTTTTTGTAAACGAAACAAAAAAGGAAGAACCCAAAAAGGTTGAGACAAAAGAAAATGAAACTGACAGCACAAAAGAAGTTAACATTAAATAAATCAGGATGTTTGAAGGATTAACTTTTAAAAACCCGGAATTATTTTACCTGCTGCTGGTAATCATCCCCATGGCGGCCTGGTATATTTTCAGGCAGAAAAGAAATACGGCCAGCATCCAGGTTTCGTCAACTGTATCGATTTTCAGGGCGCCCAAAACCATCAGGCATTATCTGAGACATCTTGTTTTTATTCTGCAGATGGTGGCACTGGCATTTTTTGTTGTGGTACTGGCACGTCCGCAATCGTCAAGAAGCTGGGAAAATGTGACAACTGAAGGTATCGACATTGTGATTGCACTCGATATTTCAAGCAGTATGCTCGCCCGCGATTTTGCCCCCGACAGGCTTGAAGCTGCCAAAAATGTGGCCATGGAATTTATTTCGGGGCGCGAACACGACCGAATGGGATTGGTGGTATTTGCAGGAGAAGCATTTACGCAATGTCCGCTAACAACCGACAGAGCTGTTTTGCTGAATCTTTTCAAAGACATCAAAAGCGGGCTGATTGAAGATGGAACTGCCATTGGAAACGGGCTGGCCACCGCTGTAAACCGAATAAAAGACAGTCAGGCTGTGAGCCGTGTGATAATTTTGCTGACTGATGGTGAAAACAACCGCGGTGAAGTTGCCCCAATGACTGCCGCCGAAATTGCCAAAACTTTTGGCATCAGGGTTTACACGGTTGGCGTTGGCAGCATTGGTACTGCGCCCTACCCTGTTCAAACACCTTTTGGAATGGAGCTCAGGGAAATGGAAGTAAAAATCGACGAACCATTGCTGACACAAATGGCTGAAGTTACAGGCGGAAAATACTTCAGGGCAACCGGCAATAAAAAACTGGAAGAAATTTACAAGGAGATCGATGCTTTGGAAAAATCGAAAATCGATGTACAGCAATTCAGCCGCAGAAGTGAAGAGTTTTTGCCTTTTGCAATTGCAGGAATATTATTTCTGCTGATCAGTTTGTTTTTAAGAGTGACAATTTTCAGAAATATACCATAATACACGCATAAAATGGAATTGTTCAGATTTGCAAACAGCGAATATTTATGGGCACTGCTGGTAATTCCGGTACTCACACTCTTTTTTGTGTGGTCGCGGATAAAACGCCGGCAGTTACTGAAAAAATTCGGGAATGAAGATACAATCAGCCTGTTGATGCCATTTGCATCACGATTCAGGCCGGTGCTGAAATTTGCCATCCTCATGCTGGCGCTTGCTTCAGTCATCATTGGTATTGCACGCCCTCAGTTTGGCGCAAAACTAAAAAAAGTGAAACGCGAAGGGATTGAATTGATAATTGCCCTTGATGTTTCGAACAGTATGATGGCGGAGGATATCAAACCCAATCGTCTGGACAGGGCCAAACTGGCTATATCGCGATTGGTTGACAGGCTGAAGGATGACAAAATCGGACTGATCGTTTTTGCCGGCGATGCCTACACACAGTTGCCTATTACTACTGATTACAACTCGGCAAAACTGTTTCTGAATTCGATCAACACACAGATTGTTCCCAAACAGGGTACTGCAATTGGTGCTGCAATCGGCCTGGCTGAACGATCATTTACACCCGACAGCAAATCCAACAAAGCGATTATCGTGATCACTGATGGTGAAAACCATGAAGATGATGCTGTTGCAGCAGCCACGGCGGCTGCAGAAAAAGGTATTGTCATTCACACAATCGGGATGGGTTTGCCACAGGGTTCGCCAATACCGGTATTGCGCAACGGACAAACAGAATATCTGAAAGATGGCAGTGGCAATGTAGTTGTAACGAAGCTCGATGAAGCAACACTTGAAAAAGTAGCAGCCGCAGGTGAAGGCATTTACATCAGGGCAAATAATGCACAGGTGGGGCTGAACACTCTGCTCGACGAAATCAACAAACTCCAGAAAACTGAAATGGATGCCATGATTTACTCGGAATACAACGACCAGTTTCAGTACTTTTTTACCCTCGGCCTGTTTCTGATTATTCTCGAATTTTTAATTCTTGAACGGAAAAACAGGTATTTAAAGAATATCAATTTGTTTTCAGTAAAATAAAAACCATGAAACAACTTGTTATAATATTACTCATCAGCTTGTTTCCTGCAATTCTGGTTGCACAGAATGAAAGGAAACACGTGAGAAGCGGAAATAAAATTTATCAGAAAGCGATAAAAGACACCACGAAAATTGATACGGCTGCTTTTGCGCGCGCTGAAACAGAATACCGCAAAGCGCTAGAAAAAAAGCCGACCGACAAATACTGGAATTTTAATCTTGCTGACGCTGTTTACAAGCAGAACCGTTTTGATGAAGCCGCCGGTAAATTCAGTGAATTGGCTGAACAGATGACAAATCCGGTTGAAAAAGCCCGTGCTTATCACAATCTGGGTAACAGCCAACTGATGAACCAGAAAATTGATGAAAGTATTGAGTCGTATAAAAAAGCGTTAAGACAGAATCCCACTGACCTGGAAACCAAATACAACCTGGCTTATGCTCAACTGCTGAAAAACCAGCAGCAACAGCAACAAAATCAGCAAAACCAGGATCAGAATAAAGATCAGAAACAGGATCAGGAGCAGCAGCAAAATCAGGATCAGCAAAACAAAGATCAGAATCAGGATCAGCAGCAGCAAAACCAGCAACAGCAACAGGCACAGAATAAAATATCGAAAGACAATGCCGAACAATTGTTGCAGGCTTTGCAAAACGACGAAAAAAACATCCAGGACAAAGTGAAGAAAAAGCAGGCTGTTGAAGCAAAACGCCAGAATGTGGAGAAAGAGTGGTAGGAAGAGGAAGTCGGAAGTCGGGAGTCGGGAGTCCGAAGTCGGAAGTTGAGGAAAGTGATTGGGTGAATGAGTGATTGGGTGATTGAGTGATTGGGTGATTGTGGAGAGGGAGAACGATGACAAAAGTGGAAAAAATCAGAAAGCACGTGTCATGCATCTGAAATAACCCGGTACGGGTTCGATTTTAGTAGAGAAAGATCAAAAAAAAACACGCCCTGCAGTTCAGGGCACCGAGGTTAGAATTTTGATAAAAAAGATATTTTTGCAGGAACAATAAATTATGATACGCAAATTCGTAATATTCTTGGTTCTTTTTACAGTTGCACTGGCAACCGTGGCCGAACAAACCCGTTTTGTCATGTCGGCGCCCAATGCGGTTGAATTGGGAAAACAATTCAGGCTGACCTTTACATTAAATGAACAGGGCAGCAACTTAAAACTACCTCCCGGAATTGAGAATAATTTTGACATTCTGATGGGCCCCAGCACCGGGCAATCAATCAGCATGGTAACCATAAACGGGAAAACCACCCAGGAAGTTTCCTTTTCGTACACCTACATTTTAAGGGCAAAACAGGAAGGGACTTTCGAACTGCGGCCAGCCTCCATTGAAGTCGGCGGAAAGATTTTTGAGTCGAATCCGATGAAGATCCAGGTTGTAAAACAACAATCGAAACCTGCACAGCCACAAGGTGGTGCTGACACCGACCCGGGACAGGCCCCGCAAAGTGTTGAACTTGGAAGCGATAACCTGTTTATCCGTGTTGACCTCAGCAAACAAAGTGTTTACAAAGGCGAACAGCTGGTGGCCACCGTAAAATTGTATGTAAATCCGAATATTCCGGTTGCCGGATTTGATGAAGTAACTTTGCCGACTTACGAAGGTTTTTATACACAGGACATTGAAATCCCGCAGCAGGTAAACTTTACCCGCGAAGTGTATGACAATAAGATTTACCAGGTTGGCGTACTCAAAAAAACAATACTTTTCCCGCAGCAAACTGGCAGAATCTCCATTGCACCGGTGAATATGACTTTATTGGTTCAGCAGCAGGTAAAACAGAGAAGTTTTTTCGACGATTTTTTCAACAGTTTCAGAACGGTTAAAGCAACAGCTTCGAGTAGAAGTGTCAGTGTGAATGTGCGCGATATTCCAACACCTCCGGCAGGATTCAGTGGTGGTGTCGGAAATTTCAGTATTTCTTCTGATATCAGTAGCACGGCTGTTACCACCAACGATGCCGTAACACTCAGATTGACAATTAACGGTGCCGGAAATATCAGGCTGATCAAAACACCCGAATTGCAGTTGCCTTCCGACTTCGAAAAATACGATCCGAAGGTGGCCGACAACGTTTCAGCCGGGAATAACGGGGTTTCGGGATCAAAAACCATTGAATACCTTTTCCAGCCCAGGTTTGAAGGTGACTTTACAATTCCTGCCATCAACTTCACCTTTTTCAACCCGTCAACCGGAACTTACGAAACAAGGTCAACCGGTGAATTCAACCTGAATGTTAAAAAAGGCGTGGGCGATCAGAATACCAATGTTTCCAGTTCATTCAGAAAAGAAGATGTGCAGTTTCTGGGGCAGGATATCCGGTTTATCGAACAGGGATCTCCTGATCTTGAACCGGTTGGTTACACCTTTTTCGGTACTTCTGAGTTCTACTTTATTTATTTACTAAGTGCAGCCATGTTCGCAGTGGTATTTGTGGTTTACCGCAAAAAAGCCCGAGAAAATGCCAACCTCGCGCTGATGCGAAACAAAAAAGCCAACAAGGTGGCGCGCAAACGGTTGAGAGCAGCGGCCGGTTTTATGAAACAGAACAACAACGAGGCTTTCCACGAATCGGTTTTAAAAGCTTTTGAAGGATATTTAATCGATAAACTGGGCATTCCGGTGGCACAATACAACCGCGAAACCGCCATTGAGGGTTTAAAACAGAAAAATGTTGAACAGGCAGTGATCGACGATTTTATTGCCGTGGTGGAACAATGCGAATTTGCCCGCTATGCACCACCCAGCGGCGCCGAAGCCCGTGCCGACCTTTACAATAAAGCAGAATCGACCATGGGAATGATGGAAAAACAAATTAAACGCTGATTTTTCAGACAGCCGGATTTGAGTATTAATGTCTATAATTCAAATCAAAATGAAAGAAAAAATGAGAGGGAAACTGATTAAAATATTTATAGTGATACTCATGGTTTTCAGCAACAGTTTGCTGAATGCACAGGATACAAACACCCAGCTTTGGGAAAAAGCCAATGCTGCTTACCTAGCCCAGAATTACCAGGAAGCTTTGAATGATTACCTGCAGATTCTGAAAACAGGAAATACTTCGGCCAAACTTTATTTCAACATCGGGAATGCCTACTACAAAACCGGTGATTACAACAATGCCATTTTGTATCTCGAAAGGGCCAAATTACTGGCGCCCAACGACGATAACATCGATTTCAATATCCAGTTTGTAAATCAGCATGTGGTTACAAAACTCGAACCCCTTCCCCAGCCCTTTTTTGTACGCTGGCAAAATTCACTGGTAAATCTCTACTCATCCGACCAATGGGCTTATTTCAGTGTTTTCACCTTTGTATTTTTCCTGGTACTGGCAGGTGTGTTTATTTTCAGCAGAGTGGTGATTTTCAGAAGAATTTCATTTATTGCCGGAATCATTGTATTTCTGATTTCGGCAGTCACTTTTGCCTTTGCAGGTAAACAACAAAACAAAATAAACGAACGCAGCGGGGCCATTGTATTTTGTCCGCGTGTTACGGTAAAAAGTGCTCCAACAAGTACAAGCACCGATCTTTTCCTGATTTATGAAGGCCTGAAAGTAAATGTAACCGACAGTATCGGAACATGGAAAGAAATCAGGCTGGCCGATGGAAACGAAGGCTGGTTGCAGGATTCATGCATTGTTAAAATCTGATTAAAAATTAGTTTTCCCGCCCTGTTTTGAAGAAAAGCAGACGGATATATCTTTATTAATTTATATTTGCCCGAAATTATTTTTTATGGAAGATTTAATAAAACAAGTAGTTGATTGGTACATGGCCAACATGAATTATTTTACCATCACTTTATTAATGGCCATCGAAAGTTCGTTTATTCCGTTTCCATCAGAAATAATTATTCCACCTGCAGCCTACAAAGCCGCCAATGGCGAACTGAATGTTTACCTGGTTGTATTTTTCGGATCATTCGGAGCTTTGATCGGGGCACTGTTCAACTACTATTTTGCCAAATATCTCGGCCAGGCAATGCTGTTGAAATTTGCCGACACACGTATTGCCCGTATGATGCTGGTTGACCGTGCTGCTGTTGAAAAAGCCGAAGCCTACTTCAGGAAAAACGGCAACATTTCAACGCTCATCGGCAGGCTGGTTCCCGGAATCAGGCAGTTGATTTCGCTCCCCGCTGGTTTGGTGAGCATGAACCTGAAAAACTTCATTATTTATACCGTAATCGGGTCAACAGCCTGGAACATTGTATTGGCAGTACTGGGATATTTCTTCTATTCGCAGAAAGAAAAGCTTGAATTGTATTACAAGGAAATATCGTTTGTAATGCTTGGGCTTGGTTTATTATATTTCGGATACCTGATTTACAACGGCTTCAAAAAACAAAAGTAAATTTCTGCCTGTTTTTTAAAATTGAATTGTATTTCCAACCTGGCAATAATATAAAAGATTATTGTTGAACAAAGACCGGTTATCCGTCATTCTGGTTATATTTACCCCTGTTATTTGCTGAGATTTTGTGTACAAAAGTATAACCGGAGTATTTTTTCATGGATAACTTTCTGGAATATATCGCTCACGAATTTGATCTTCCGCTAACCAACCCGGTTCTCATTTTTGCTCTTATCCTGATGATTATTCTCATTGCTCCCATCGTAATGAGAAAATTTAAATTACCCGGCATCATCGGGTTAATTTTATCTGGCGTACTTATTGGCCCTTATGGTTTAAATTTTCTGGAGAAGAATATAGCCATCGATTTATTTTCCACAATCGGTTTGTTATACATCATGTTCATTGCCGGATTAGATCTCGATATGAACGAGTTCAGAACCAACCGGAACAAAAGTATCCTGTTTGGCATATTCACCTTTTTGCTTCCGTTGCTCATCGGATTTCCACTCTGCCAGATAGTTCTGGGATATGATAACAATGCAAGTTTACTGGTTGCCAGTATGTTTTCAACACATACGCTCGTAGCATATCCAATTGTCAGCAGACTGGGAATTACTAAAAACGAGGCAGTTGCGGTAACCGTGGGTGGAACAATATTCACCGACACAGCCGTTTTAATGATTCTGGCTGTAATTATGGGAAAAAGCCAGGGAAACCTCAATTCTGAATTCTGGATCAGACTTGCTGTTTCGCTTACCATTTTCCTGACTCTCATGTTTTGGATTGTCCCGAAAATTACCCGCTGGTTCTTTAATAAACTCGAAAGCGAAAAACACGCCCATTACATTTTTGTGCTGGCTGTGGTTTTTTTCTCCGCATATCTTGCACATTTATCCGGACTTGAACCCATTATCGGGGCGTTTATTGCCGGATTGGCGTTAAACAGACTGATACCACATACATCGGCATTGATGAACAGAATTGAATTTATCGGCAATTCATTATTTATTCCGTTTTTTCTGATTTCGGTTGGTATGCTTGTCGATCTATCAGTGGTTTTCAACGGGCCGCGCGCATTAATTATTGCCGGGGTATTAACAATTGGTGCAATTTTCGGGAAATGGCTGGCTGCCTTTCTCACGCAGCATGTTTTTAAATATTCAGGATCACAACGTCAGTTAATTTTCGGGTTAAGCACTTCACATGCCGCTGCAACACTGGCTGTTATCCTCGTTGGTTACCGTGCCGGCATTCTCGACGAACATATTTTAAACGGCACGGTTATTTTAATTCTTGTTACCTGTGTGGTGGCATCGCTTGTTACCGAGCGTGCTGCCAGAAAAATAGTGTACTCCGAAAAAGAGGACATTTTATCAAAGTCGGAAAAACTGACTTTCAGTCATGAACACATTTTACTGCCGATTGCTAACCTGCAAAACATTGAAAAACTGCTCGAATTTATCATCCTTGTAAAAGATAAAAAATCGTCAAACCCCATCACGGTGCTTTCTGTGGTTCCCAATAACGACGAGGCTGAACAGAATATCATTGCATCAAGAAAAAAGCTGGAAGAATTTAAAAAACACGGTGCTGCCGCCGACGTAAGTATCAATACCATCGCCACCATCGATTTAAATGCAACTGCCGGAATTTCGAGGATGGCCAAAGAAATCAGCGCTGATATTATTGTGATGGGCTGGCCCCGAAAAGCAGGAATACTTGAAAAGCTGATTGGCGAAAGAATTTACTCGATTATCAACAATGTCGATAAAAATTTATTTATCTGTCATCTCGAAAAATTACCGGTCACACAAAAAAGAATTGTCATCCTGGCTCCTGCGATGGCTGAAAAAGAAATCGGTTTTGAAACCTGGGTGCTGAAAATGATGAAACTTTCAGGAGAACTTAGTATTCCTGTTGTCATGTTTGGTGTTGGACAAACTTACAATTCAGCCATTAACATTATAAAAAAATACAGGATTTCCGGGAATATCAGTTTTACGCAATTTACAGGATGGGAAGATTTTCTCCAGATTTCGAAACTGATCGATCCTGACGATTTACTGATGTTGATATCTGCACGAAGCGATGCTGTTTCGTATCAGAAATACCTCGATCATATTCCTTCCAAACTTGAAAAACATTTCCAGGAAAATAATAAAGTGATTGTTTTTCCGCAGCAAAATTACCAGACAGTGAGCAGGAAAGCCACAAACGGGAAAAATTTCAGGATGAAACGGAAAATTATCATGGCCCGTAAAAACAAGCAACAGTAAACTTATTCTGTTTTTCATTGGTTATTTTTCAGGCGATATAACTATATTCCTGAACTGAAAAACAGATTATGATTTTATTAAGCGTTCACGACTTTTCACTTCCCCTGACCCAACCGATTCTCAAGTTTCTTGTGATTCTTATTATCATTTTGTTTGCTCCTATTTTACTGAATAAAATCAAAATTCCTCATATCCTGGGATTGATAATAGCAGGCGCGATAATCGGACCTTTCGGTTTCAACCTGCTCGAACGCGACAGCAGCATTATTCTTACCGGAACAGCAGGTTTACTGTACATCATGTTTTTAGCCGGTCTCGAAATCGACCTTGCCGAGTTTAAAAAGAATAGCCTGAAAAGCATGATTTTCGGACTTTATACTTTTAGTATCCCAATGATCATCGGTATTTTAACCGGCATTTACATCCTGCAATTTTCATTATTGACTTCAATTTTGCTGGCCAGTATGTTTGCTTCTCACACGCTGATTGCCTACCCGATTCTGAGCAAACTGAACGTGGCAAAAAACCGTGCGGTAAATATTGCCGTTGGCGGAACGATGATAACCGACACGCTTGCATTACTTGTGCTGGCTGTAATTGTGGGCATGTCAACCGGCGAAGTGAATTCGGCTTTCTGGACAAAACTATCCATTTCGGTTGTTGTGTTCGGTCTGGTGGTTATGCTTGGTTTTCCACTGATTGCCCGGTGGTTTTTCAAACATTTCGACGACAATGTGCTGCAATATATTTTTGTGCTCGTGATGGTTTACCTCGGCGCCTTTTTAGCCGAAATGGCCGGAATTGAAGGAATTATCGGAGCATTTCTTGCAGGGCTTGCATTAAACAGGCTGATTCCTTCGACCTCGCCGCTGATGAACCGTATCGATTTTGTAGGGAACGCCATTTTTATCCCGTTCTTTTTGATTGGTGTGGGAATGCTTGTCGATTATCGTGCATTTTTCAACGATTTCGAAACCATAAAAGTAGCCATTGCCATGACGGTTGTTGCGACTGTTTCAAAATTCGCAGCGGCGTGGCTTACCCAAAAAACTTTCCGGTTTTCGGTTGACGAACGTCGCCTGATTTTCGGGTTGAGCAATGCACAGGCTGCAGCAACACTAGCTGCCGTTTTGGTTGGGTACAATGTCATTATCGGGCAAACCGACTCCGGTGAACCCATCCGGTTATTAAACGATGCAGTTTTAAACGGAACGATTATTATGATTCTGGTAACCTGCACCATCGCCACTTTTGTTGCCCAGAAAGGCGCTGTTAACATTTCGTTACAGGAAGCCAGCGATGATACCGAAGAGCATGAAAACGTCGAAAAAATACTGATACCGCTGAGCAACCCCGAGAATGTGGAGGAACTTGTTGCATTGAGTACCACCATTAAATCGAAGGAAAACAACGCCGGATTATACGGACTCAGCATCATCAACAACAACGAGGAGGAAACCGATGCGGTTAAACAGGCCAATAAAATTCTGGATAAAGCGGTACACGTAGCCGCTGCCACCGATGTAAAACTGCACCGCCAAATCAGGTTCGACCTGAATGTGGCAAACGGCATTTCAAGCGTCATCCGCGAAAACAATATTACCGACCTTGTTTTGGGATTACATGTAAAAAAGGGCATTTCCGACGGTTTCCTGGGAAATCTCACAGAAGGGATTCTCACTAAAAACAATGTCACCACTTTTATTTACAAACCGGCACAACCCATTTCAACCGTTAAAAACCAGGTGGTGATTATACCCAAAAATGCCGAGGTTGAACTTGGTTTTTCTGAATGGTTGCTGAAAATCTGGAATATCGGGCGAAATACCGGCGCAAACCTGATTTTTTATGCCTCTGAAAAGACAGACAAAATAATCCGCGATGTACACGCTAAACATCCGATTGAAGCTGAATTCAGAATATTCGACAATTGGGATGATTTTCTGATTCTTTCACGCGAAATAAAGCAAAACGACGGGCTGATTATTGTAATGAGCCGTGAGAAAAAGCTGTCGTACCACACAAAAATGAAAGCCATTCCGGGGTACCTGAACCGCTATTTTGTACCCAACAATTTTATACTGGTTTACCCCATGCAGTCGGGCGTAAACGACGAGTCCATCGACCTGAACAACCCGTCGCTGATTGAACCCATCGAAAAAATTGACGAACTGGGGAAAAATATTGCGAGGTTATTCAAGAGAAAATAAGGGATTTCCATTTCCGTTGTAAAATTCTATAAACATACGATACCGCTGGCATCGGTATAACCACTTTTTATGTTTTACAACATCCCTGTTGTATCTTTTTGTAAAATGGTTTATCTTCGGGAGCACAATAAGTTAAACAACAGGCAAAATTCAATAACCCGAAAAATAAACAATAAGCAACCAACTGAAAACCCTGCCCGGGAAACCGGGAGAATAAGTAAAAAAAAAAGACAATTACTGTTTTAAAAACCACCCGGGAAAATAAAACCGGCAGGTGCTGTAACACCCGCCGGTAGTGAGATAAATAACGCCCGTTAAAGGGCCATTAAAAAACCGTTTAAATGTAAAAAATTATGGCGAACATTGATGATTACAATGCCACAATTGAAACAATCAGGGCCATCCCTGACGACAAGACACTGGAACCGGCCATGCCGGTTGACACTTATCTGCAGGAAGGTGAAAACCTGGCGAAATGGAGTATGATGGATGCCGAAGCGCTGGCAACCATCGGGATTACCACTGAAATTCTCAACAATCTGCCCGTTAGGGCCGGGGCGCTCCGTGAAGCGCAATCCATCTGGTTCAAAGACCGTAATACTCAGTTAGACGCACAGCGTGAATGGGCAGAAGCTGCACCTGCTGCCTTTGCCATGCGCGACGAACTGCTGCACACCTTCAGGTATGCCTACCGCAATGATCCTGTGATATTATCGCGCGTAGCCGAAATTGCCGAAGGCGATTCCAATGCCGACATGATCCAGGATTTAAACGACCTTTCGCTGCTAGGCAAAAGTAACACAGGCCCGCTCGAAGCCATCAATTTCATTCTTGAAAAGCTGGAAGTTGCCGCCAATGCCTCCGATGAACTGGCTAACATCCTGGCACTGGCCAATGGCGATAAATCGTTGCAAAACGAATCAAAAGTCATCCGCGACAAAGCTTACACCCACATGAAAGAGCTGGTGGATGAAATCCGCAACGCAGGCAAATACCTGTTCTGGAAAAACGAAAAACGGTTAAAAGGCTACCGCAGCGAATTTCTTTACCAGAAAAACCGTGATGCCGGGAAGGAGGACGATAAACCGGGAAATGATACAACAACAGATTAAAGTGATTTTGTTTTACTTGACTTGTTAAATTTGAGATTTAAGGTTAATGATGGAGCGGGCGACCTTGTGTTGCCCGCTTTTTCATGAATTTCATTGATAACTTTTCCAAAGTTTTAAAGCTTTGAAAAAGTTCCTATCCGGCAGGGTCACCACCCTATCCGGACGGGTCAAACACCTATCCGGGAGGGTCACCATCCTATCTGGCAGGGTACAATACCTATCCGGGAGCCGGGAAAATCAATCGGGCTAGCCCACCCTCTTATCCGGCCGCCTCAAAACCCTATCCGTTTTACAAAAAATTGCTATCCGATCGGGTCACCACCCTATCCGACCGGGGTAAAACTCAATCCGGTTGGCAAAAAACACCTATCCGACCGGGTCGCCGGGTTATCCGGGCGGGGGAAAGGTTATCGGGACGGATAAACTGACAACCGCAGCCTGAAGGCTACGGCTATTCATTGTGGTTCAAATTTAATTGGGCATTTGAAACATCTGCGATTAATAAATTCGGTAGCCTTCTGAAACGTGCCTGACTAGCAACGCCATTTATGGCGTTGTATAAGAAAGACGCACAACAAACACGGCTTTAGCCAAAATATCTGAAACAATATCAATTTTCTATATCAAGAACCGATTCCAATTCCTTAGCAAATCTGTTTTCGTCTGAATAATTATAAAATGGTACGCCGGTAATCAAATAGGTGTCAGTATGAATTTCTATTATATCTCCTTTATCTCGAATTTCTTTTAGAAAATCTTCTTTCCATTTGTCGTGTCCTTTTAAGAAGTCGCCTTTTGGTTCAATGAAAACCTGAAAAGTCAATTCCTTTTCACCTTTTTGTTTGCAAAATAGAATAAAATCGGGCTCAAATGCACGGCCAAGCTTGTCAAAAATTTTGACTTCCCTTTCGTTTCTAATCAGAAAGATATTTTCAAATTTCTGGTTCAGCCCATCAAACCGGCTTGCAAAGAGTTTTACAAAATTTTTCTCTTCTGAAGTGCCATAATTTGCATTGTAAACATACCAAGGTTCATTGGCGACCAATGCTTCCTGTCCGTCCTCCCGTTCACTGTTTTTATATACCCTAATATCCTTATCTTTAAAAATCTCATAAACCGGTTGCTTGATATAAGAGGAACCTTCGTATTCTGTTGAATTACTCTTAATATCGGCTTCAATGCTCTGTAAAAGTCCATTCAACGCCTGCAAATAGTCAAAGTGGGTAATTTCTTCAAGACTATTATTCGTACCAATAATTGTAATTGCCAAACCTCCTAAATAATCTTCATTATCAATAAAATTTGAAATCGAACCTGCATTTGGAAAGTAATGCGATAAATTATTAAAACAAAAAAATGGATTCTGGCTTAAAGCAAAACGAATTATATGGTTCGGAATATCGGTCAGTTTTACTATGCTTGATTTCATTACTTCATCTTTTGAAGTAGAAATTTCATTTTCTAAAAACGCTTTAGACATTTTTCCAACTCCCGAAGACAAAGTATGGCGATGATTGGTCTTTTTAACACCTAAATCAGCAAACGATTTTATCTTTTCGAAGCTTTTAGGAACTCTTTTATTGAAAAATACCTGCCCATCGCGATAGAATTCGGTTTTCTTGAATTCAAATTTTAAAGTAAGTTGTTTGGTTATGAGGTTATCATCATCTTCATAAATACCCGATTCCACAAGGGCTTTCTTTAATTCAGAAATGTAACGACTGTCCTCTTTTGTGTGATAGTACAATTCTTCAAGTGTTTTCAGGTCATTAGATATTTCATCATCGTACTTTCTGGTGAACTTGTCCTGTCCCTTTTCCAATGCAAATGGATAATATCGTGCACCACGACCAATTAACTGGGCTTCCGAAAGGGTTGTTTTTCCGGGATTTCCACCTTTGCCGTCACGGTCTTCGTACAAACGTACGATATCAAACAAATTCAATACATCCCAACCTTCATTCAATTTTTGCACGGCAAAAACGGCACGGATTGGATTGTTTTCATCTTCAAGTGTATTCAGTAAAATCTGGTTTTGTTCAGCTTCAGCATCATTATTGGCACTCAGACAGTTTTCAAATCGAAAATAATCTTGAATCCGTTTTACTATCTCACCGACAGAAATATTGTTAGCTTTAAAAAAACGAAATGCTTTCTGAACGATTGGCACAGTTGACGTTTTCTGAATCTTCTGTACCATCAGCTCTGAAAAATCATCGATAAGCTTGTGAAATTTTTCTTTATTATGCTCCGACTCCTTAATCGTCTTTTTTGCTTTAAAAAGGATTACGGGTTTCAGATTAATGTTGTTTGAGGTTGCCAGTTCCTGACGATACAAATTTAAAATCAGGGCCTGAATAATTCGGTCTTTTTCATCGTAATAGGAACGAATTAGATTGATTTCTTTTGAGTACTTGTCAATTCTGAACTGAGCCAGGCCGTATTTGAAAATAACTTTATCCTGATAATGTTTTACCAAAGTTGCTGTTTCGGTGTCAATGGTGGCGGTAAACTCAATCAGGATATTATCAAAATTGGAATCGTGAATCTTCTTCACCGTATCCTCCCAACTACCAAACAGATTGCCCGATTTTGTACCTGCCACCAAATGGTGTGCTTCATCGGCAATCAAAACAATTTTCTTGTCGTTAAAATCCTCGTATGTAACACTGTTTTCTTTGGTATTATTCAGGTCGATATGCAGTTGCTGAATAGTGGTAAACTTGATATTGATGTTTTGATTGTCGGCTTCTTCAAAGTTGTCAATCTCCTTGATTAAAACTTCTTTGCTGTCTATCACTATTTTATCATTAAACAGGTATTTCGAAGCCTGTGAATTAAGAAAATTGTCTTTGGTTTTTTGAATAATGTTGTTGCTGTTTACAAAAAACAGAAAATTACGATAGCCCTTCTCATAAAGATGCAACATCAAACCCGCCATTATCAGAGTCTTTCCACTTCCTGTTGCCATATTAAAAAGCAAATGATATGGTCGTTTCGGTTTTTCGTCAATGTCTTCCTGGTCGAGGTACAAAAACCTTTTAAATGCTTCTTCCTGATAAGGTCGAACAGAAAACCGCAGGTTGTCGCTAATCCAAATGGGTAAAGAAACCTTTGCCAATTCCCGTTTCGCAAATGGATTGTTGAAAATTTCGTGTAAAAATGCCATCTGCTTAATCTTTATTTTGATAAAAATCGCGGGTTACTTGCTTCTCATGTTCAGAACACTCGAAGTCTGTATCTTCAAGCGACGAAAGATTAATGTACAATTGGTTTTTATCCAACAGTTCGCAAAGCATTTCCTTCTGTTTTTTTATCCCGAATTGTCTGAATTCGTCTAAACTATTTTCAAACGCCTGCAAATCGACGCTGTATTTAAAGAACGACTTGGCTTTCATTTGTTCCCATATCTGCAAAAGTGTTTCAGTATTTACAGCCTCCTCTATCTGTTCAATAAATGTTTGGTTGTATTTTTTGAGTTCCAGATAAATGAATTCACCGCCACCTTTCCAATTTACTGATTTGGAAATTCCCGATTGATCACCATCAATGACATTTTTTAGCCTAATAACACTATCATTTTCACCATAATCAAGTTGCTCGATTCCTATATATTGTCTTTTCATTTTGTGAGCAACAGCACACGTAGTTCCACTTCCTAAATGGTAATCAAGAACAATGTCATTCTCGTCTGTGTTGAGCTCTAAAATTTGCTTCAATAATTTCTCTGGCTTTTTACCATTTTTGAGTTTAACTCCTCCTTCTTTTGCTATACCAGCCCATGAAATATGGTCCCAAAAATTTGTCAATAATTCAGTTACTTGCAATTTTCCATCTATTTCTCTTATTTTCGTTGAGTAAAAAGCTAATGCACCACCATTTATTAAGTATGTCTTTTCTCCATCTTGTTTATCGTAGACAAAAAATTTATCTCTTTCTATTTTAGATTTTTCTTGTAATTCTTTAACCTGTTGAGTTGGCTTATGTAAATCTCTTATGCTTACAACATTATTTGCATTATTAAATGCATATACCTCAATCATTTGTTGGATTGCAATCTTAAAATTGCTACCAAACTCTTTTTTCACTTCTATTTCATCCTTGTATCCATTTGCCTCAAGTACTTTTTCTTTTAATGGAATAAGCTTCCACTCTTCAATATTTGGATTTGAATTGTCGAGAAATTGGTTATAGTTTTTATGATATCCGGTTACAACATAGTTTTTTTTGAATTGAACTTCTTTCTTATTTTTTGCATAAAATAAAATGTTCTCTAAAACATCAATTGGACCAGGATTAACTGCCTTAAAACCAGAGGCAGAAGCAACTTTCACCGCTATTTGTTGAATCTTATTCTCTTTTCCAAAAACCTCATCTAAAAGAACATTTAAATAACCCATTTCATGATGATCGCATTGAACGAGTATTACTCCATCTTTTTTTAGTAACGACAAGGCTGTCTCAAATCTATTTTTCATGAATGTCAACCATGTTGAATGATTAAAAGAATCATTGTAATTAAATGAATCGCCACCCGTATTATAGGGTGGGTCTATGTAAATCAGTTTTATTTTCCCTGCAAATTCTTCTTTTAGTGTATGCAAGGCTAATAGGTTGTTCCCTTTAATAATCAAGTTGTCGGCTATTATACCTTTTTCATTTCGGTTAAATTGGTCAAGCGGTTTTTCTCCGTTTTTATTAATGCGTTTGGCATTACTCAGAACTTTGGGTTCGAGTAGTTGCGTAATTTCATCCTGAGCCAAGATTTCATTAAAGAAAATTTCTTCACGTTTATCTTCTTCCCGGCTTTGCCCACCTTCTAAAATACAATCTTTAAAAGGCCATACCAAAGCCACCTCGTTTCGTTGTTTCAGATATTTGCCATCATTTGTTAACCCTACTTTGTTCTTGTATTGGGTATAGCTGTCGTTCAAATAGTTTTTTTGCTCAAGGAACTGAACAAACAGGTTCTGCTTAAAAACCAAACCATTCTTCACATTTACAAAAAATTTGTCTTTGAGTTCTTCATTATCCAGCAATAATTCAAGGAGTTCGCTGTCGAAATTTTGGGCTTTGTTGATGACAACCCATTTTTTTAGCTCACCGTTGTCGGTTACAAAATTGGATTCTTTTTTAAGTTGCGTTTCGAGTGTCTGATAAAGTTTCATAAGTTTTGGTTTGCGCATCCTCCAGTGTTCAGGTAACCAAAACCCACAAAAAAAGCGTGGACCCCGCCTTACCCACACTCGAGGCCCTAGGAAAGCCCACGCAAGAATGATAAGTCAAAAGCCCACGCCGTTTGGCGCGAGCATTCGCTTATTGACTCAATTCTTGCGTTCGCGTTATTGAAATTTCCTAGGTTTCGAGTGTGCGAACAATAGCAGAATGCTATGTTATATTTTAATTATTCAATACTTTAAAAATCAATATTCAATATTCTTTGTGTATTAATTTGCTTTAATAATCGGCCTTAAAAATAGGAAAACAGATGATTGGAAAAGCAACTGTATTATCAAATTTTGGTTTCAGGCAAAATTAAATAACTCATCCCTTCTGTTTTCAAGTCTGCTGACAAAGGATTCCATCTTTTCGAAAAAGATGGAATCCTTTGTCATTATCGGGAAGGGAGGCAAGGTTTTCCGGGAGTATAAAGTAATCTAGGGGCAATGTGGAAAGAGTTGAAAGAGGGAAAGATTAAGAAACTTTTGGCAACACCAATTATAGCGTTGATGAAACAGATAGGATGTGCAGTCAGGCTTCAGACAAAATAGTCAATAAATTAAATCTCAATTTAACGTTCTGTATTCGTTGGGTGTATGACCTGTAATATTTTTAAACAACCTCGTAAAATGCTGTGGATATTTGAATCCCAGTTCGTAGGCAATTTCATTTACCGTTTTGTCAGCATCGAAAGTCTTGTTTTTGGCAACATCAATTATTTTATTTTGAATGTATTCCTTGGCTGTTTTGCCGGTTTCCTTTTTAATCAAATCGCCAAAATAGTTGGCCGAAAGATGAAGCTCTTCGGCAAAATAAGCAACTGATGGCAACCCAAGTTTTTGTGGGTTATCACTTGTAAAATAGCCGTTCAACAGTTCTTCGAATTTTTCCAGAATGCCTTTGTTTACGTTATCGCGGGTGATAAACTGGCGGTCATAAAACCTGTCGCAGTAATTCAGAAACAGTTCGATGTTCGAGGCAATCAGCTTTTTGCTGTGTTTGTCAATGTTTTGATGCAGTTCTGTTTCGATTTTCGAAAAACAGTCCAGCACAATTTGCCTTTCCCGTTCCGACAGGTGCAAAGCTTCATTGGCATTGTAGCTGAAAAAATGATAGTCGCTGATTGTTTTTCCAAGTGAAGTCCCGCGAAGCAGGTCGGCATGAAAAACCAGTGCATGACCAACAGGTTGGTAAACTTGTCCATCAGTTTCCACCACCATCATTTGTCCCGGCGATACAAAAACAAGTGTACCTTCCTGGTAATCGTAGTAATTGCGGCCATATTTCAGGTCGCAGCCTTTAAAATCTTTCAGGAAAATACAATACAGCCCGTAATTTATCTTCACCCGTTTTTCGCCCCACGACCGCGGGTTGGCTTTCGAAAAATCGATAATACTTACCAGAGGATGCAATGTTTCATGATTGTTCAGCGCATTATATTCTGCAACTGTATCAAACCTGTAAATCTTTTCCATCGTTTCGTTTTTCTGAAACAAATTTAAGCATTCCAACCTTGTTGTAACCATTTTGCCGGGCCAATCAGTAAAAATGGTAGAATATGCAGTAATTCATCTATCAATCCATCAGTATGAAGCACTTATCTTTGTTAGCATGAATGTAAAACTAAATTTCGAAGTGAAACAAATTCTAATTGGTATTCTTTTTTTGAGTTCCAATCTTGCATTGGCACAAAATACCGATACGGCAAAAGTTGTCAGAAATTTCAGTGGCTCGGCTACAATAACCACCAAAGGACTTTCTACTTTTCCTAACCTGACTTTGGGAAAACCTGCTTCAATTTTCGATTTTTCGGTTGGAGGCGAAAAATTCAGGTTTGAACCTACGCTGCGTTTTTCGCTTGAGGGAAAACCCTGGACTTTCATTTTCTGGATGCGTTACGAATTGCTGAAAACCAGTAAATTTCAGTTCAAGCTGGGTGCACATCCTGCTTATTCTTTTAAAACAATAACTGTTAACGAAAATGGAGAAACAAGTGAAATACTTCGAGTACAACAGTTTCTGGCAGGCGAGCTTGCTCCTCTTTTTACCATAGGGAAAAGCATAACCTTGGGGCCATACTACATTTATGCACTGGGCGTAAGCGAAGGCAGTGTAAAAAACAGCAACTTTATTTCACTAAGGGCAAACTTTACGAATATTCAACTTGCTGAGAAATACTTTTTGCGGTGGATGGTACAGGGATACTTCTTGAAAATGGATGCAAATGAAGGTTTTTATGTCAATACCAACTTGTCGGCTAACCGTAAAAATTTTCCGCTTTCAATCTCATCAACGGTAAATTACAAGTTTGAATCGACTATTCCCGGCGATGATTTCCTGTGGAACCTGAACCTGACTTATGCATTTGGAGGAAAATACAAAAGAATTTAGAATACAATTACAATTAACAGAATAACAGAAATCTACACCTTTCGTTAGTAACAAAAAACAATGAAATGAATCAAGAAAAATGCCACTTTAAACCTGCCACCACTTCAATCATATTGAATGTTGTGATGATTTTTTTATTGCTCACAGGTCTCACTTCAGTTGGTCAAAAAAAGCAAAAACCCATGGTTATTCAGGAGCAGGGCAGTTTTGCCGCTGGTGGAACAGTGATTACCAATCCCGGAACTTTTAATCCAACCAGTCCAACACCCGATGGCCAAACCTTTCATGGCGACCATGCATACGTTTTTTACCAGGTTCCGGCGAAAGCACGCAAATACCCGCTGGTGATGTGGCATGGAATCGGGCAGTTTTCAAAAACATGGGAAACCACACCCGACGGGCGCGAAGGATTTCAGAACATCTTTTTGCGACGGAAATTTTCGGTTTATGTATTTGACCAACCCCGCAGGGGCAATGCAGCCCGCGGGACTGTGGCTGGCACCATTAATCCAACACCCGATGAACAGGGCTGGTTTGGCACATTCAGAATTGGAATCTGGCCCGATTATTTTGAAGGGGTTCAGTTTGCCAAAGATGAAGAAACATTGAATCAGTATTTCAGGCAGATGGTTCCCAATATCGGGCCAATTGACATTAATGTAAATACCGATGCAATTTCGGAGCTGTTTGATAAAATTGGTGATGGAATTTTGGTTACACACTCCCATTCGGGTGGAATGGGCTGGCGCACGGCTATCAAAAATCAAAACATAAAAGCCATTATATCCTATGAACCGGGTAGCGGATTTGTGTTTCCCGAAGGCGAAGTACCAGCGGCAATGCCCAGTTCAGGCGGCACGCTGGAAGCAACCGGAATTCCGATGGCAGAATTTATGCAATTGACCAAAATCCCGATTGTAATTTATTACGGCGATTTTATTCCAAAAGAACCCAGCGCCAATCCGGGTCAGGATGGCTGGCGGGTGCGTTTGGAAATGGCAAGGCTGTGGCGCGACTGTGTAAACAAACATGGTGGCGATGTTACCGTAGTTCATCTACCCGAAATCGGGGTAAAAGGCAACACACATTTCCCCTTTTCGGATTTAAACAATATTGAAATTGCCGATTTGATGTCGGAATGGTTAAAAAAGAAAGGATTAGACAAATGAAAAATTTATGTACCTTTTTTTTTATAACAATGATTACAACTTTTAGCGTCATCGCTTTAGCGCAAACCAAACCTGCCAATCCATTCGGACTGGTGTACAACGGTGCCATTTCCGAAAATGTAGCTGGCAAAGTGAATATTCACGCCGTTTCTTACAAACTGAACGGGATTGAAATTGCAGCCAATGTTTATACACCAGCCGATTTCGATAAATCGAAGAAATATGCGGCGGTGGTGGTTGCCCATCCCAATGGCGGAGTAAAAGAACAGGTTGCCGGATTGTATGCGCAGCGTCTGGCAGAATCGGGCTACATCGCAATTGCTGCCGATGCATCTTACCAGGGCGCCAGTGGCGGACAGCCCCGCAATGTGGATAAACCGGCTAACAGGATTGAGGACATTCGCGGAATGGCCGATTACATTACCCAATATGCAGGCGTTGATGCCAGTCGGTTGGGGGTTTTGGGTGTTTGCGGTGGCGGTGGTTACACGCTGGCAGCAGCTCAAACCGACAAACGTTTTAAGGCTGTAGCTACTTTAAGTATGTTTAACTCAGGTATTGTCAGGCGAAATGGTTTTATGGATTCAGGTATTGCCACCATTCAGGAAAGATTAAAACAGGCATCCGAAGCCCGCGCACTTGAAGCTGCAGGCGGCGAAATCCGCTATGCCGCTGACACCAAAACAACCGATGAACAAGCTGACAAAATGCCTTTTGACCTCTACCGTGAAGGTCATTACTACTACAACCGGACCCATGCCCACCCAAATTCCACTTTCCGATACACCATGAGCAGTCTGCTCGATCTGATGGAATTTGACGCTTCCGCCAATATGGATTTAATCAATCAGCCGCTCTTGATGATGGCCGGCAGCAAAGCCGACAGTTTTTACATGACCGACAGCGCTTTCAACAAAGCCACTAGCACAAAAGAGAAAGAACTTTTTCTGATTCCGGGAGCCACCCACATTCAAACCTACTATGTCCCCGAACATGTGAACCAGGCCATGAACAAACTCAATGAGTTCTTTGGAAAATATTTATAAAAAACATGATATCAATTTCAAATAAATAATTACAAAACACCCTTCGACTACGCTCAGGGTGACTGTCAGACTGAGCAAAGTCGAAGTCTGTTAAAAACAACAAGTTATGAAAACAATATTTAGCTTTTTAGCAATACTCATTAGTTTCGGGTTACAGGCACAGCAAACTGCCGGTCCGATAGTGCAAACCGCCAGTGGCAAAGTTCAGGGTGTAACCGAAGGAGATGTTTCGGTTTTTAAAGGAATTCCCTTTGCCGCGCCTCCGGTTGGCGAATTTCGCTGGCGTCCGCCACAGCCAGTTAAACCCTGGGAAGGTGTTCGCGATGCAAGCCAGTTTGGTGCAAGTTGTGCACAGGGTGGCTGGGGCGCTGCTCCGGGAACCATTCAACAAGGCTCTTCCGAAGATTGTCTCTACTTAAACCTGTGGACACCGGCAACTGCAAAATCAAATGCCAAACTGCCCGTGATGGTGTGGATTCATGGTGGTGCATTTGTGGGCGGCAGCGGAAATACTTCGGGTGTTGGATTTGCCAGACAAGGAGTCATTCTCATTAGCATCAATTACCGTTTGGGACGTCTGGGGCACTTTGCATTTCCTGCCCTGAGCAAGGAACACCCGGAAGAACCCAAAGGAAGTTACGCTTTTATGGACCAGATTGCTGCCCTTCAATGGGTAAAAGACAATGTTGCTGCGTTTGGCGGCGACCCTGAAAATGTAACCATTTTCGGATTCTCAGCAGGTGGTGTTTCAATCCATTCACTTTTAACGATTCCGGCGGCAAAAGGCCTTTTTCATAAGGCAATCGGGCATTCCAGCGGTGGTCGCGACGGCGTTCTAACCGGCAGGCCAATCAATAAAGAAAATGCCAGCCAATATTACCCTGTTTCTGCAGAAACCATCGGAATCAATTTTGCCAAAAAACATGGAATTGAAGGAACCGATGCCGCAGCTCTGGCCAAACTTCGCGCCCTGAAAGTGGAAGAAATTGTGGATGGCGGACAGGAAAATGATGGACAGGGTGGTCCGCGTATTTATTCAGGCCCGATATGGGACGGGAAACTTGTTGTGGAATCATTTACAAGTGCTTACAAGGCAGGCCATCAGGCACGCGTTCCGTTGATGATTGGGTGCAACAGTGCAGAAATAGGCGGAAATTTCGTTAATCAAAGTAAAACAAAGGAAGAGCTTTTTGCCCTGTTTGGCGAGTTGGCCGAAGAAGCAAAAACTGCCTACGATACTGATGGAATCAAGGAGTTTGCCGAAGTGCAAACGCGATTTAATACAGACAAGGTTTGGGCCGAACCTGCAAGGTTTGTCGCAAAATCGTTTACAGCCGTTGGCGACCCGGCCTATATTTTTCTGTTTTCGTATGTTCCTGCGGCCATGAAAGAGCGGATGAAATATGGACCCGGACATGGGACCGATATTTCTTATGTGTTCGATAACCTGGGGGAACGCCCTGGGTCATCACCTGCTGCAGAAGACAATGAGGTTGCAAGATTAATGAACGCCTACTGGGTAAACTTCGCCAAAACCGGCAATCCTAACGCGAAAGGGCTACCCAATTGGCCCATTTACTCACCTGAAACAAACGAGTTGCTCGATATCCAGTCGGATGGGAAACCGGTTGGCAAACCAGACCCAACAAAAGCCAGACTGGATGTGATTGAAAAGGCTGTGAACAATGGAGATAAACTGCAACCCAATGGCATTTAAGTATTTAAAAAATATGAAAATTGGAAAATGGCTGATAACAATTTTGGTTATCAGCTGTTTGCCTTTTCTGGCTTCGGCCCAAAAAGAAATGAGCCCGAATCAACAACTATCATCGAAACAACAAAGCATTATTCAGATTGCAGCACTTGCCGCCAAAGGCGATTTGCCTGCATTAAAACCCGCGCTGAATAAGGGATTGGATGCCGGACTAACCATCAACGAAACCAAAGAGGTGCTGGTACATTTGTATGCCTACTGTGGTTTTCCGCGCAGTATCCGCGGTTTGCAGACTTTTATGGAAGTTTTGGATGAACGGAAAGCGAAAGGAATAACAGATATGGTGGGTAAAGAAGCGTCACCAATTCCCGACGAAGTCAGCAAATACGAGCACGGTAAAAAAGTTTTGGGCGAACTTACCCAAACACCGCAACCGGCAACGCTTTCGGGCTATTCGGCTTTTGCACCGGTTATCGATACTTTTCTGAAAGAGCACTTGTTTGCCGATATTTTTGAACGCGATGTCCTCACATTTGCCGAACGCGAACTGGTAACCATTTCGGTTTTAAGTGCAATCGGAAATGCTGAACCCATGTTGCGCTCGCATCTGAATATTTGTCTGAATGTGGGTTTAACACCTTCTCAATTGACTGAATTTTCCGGAATTATTGAATCGGTTTTGGGAGAAAAAGAGGCCAGCGCTGCAGAAACTGTTATAAGTGAAGTGCTGAAACAGACATCCGCTTTTCCAAAAGGTGAAAAAGCCAACAACAAAAATTTTACCGGCACAGCCTGGGTTTATATGATGGTAACGCCTGACGACATTTATAATTCATCCATTGGCAATGTGATTTTTGAGCCTGGTGCCCGCACCAACTGGCACAAACATCCCGGCGGACAAATCCTGTTGGTTACCGATGGCAAAGGTTTTTATCAGGAAAAAGGAAAACCCGCCCAAATTATCCAAAAAGGCGATGTTGTTCGGATTCCTCCGGATACCGAACACTGGCACGGCGCTTCGTCAAGCAGCAGCCTCACCCACATTGCCATTAGCCCGAATTTGCAAAAAGGAAGCGTGGAATGGATGCAACCTGTAACCGATGTGGAATACAGTGAATCAAACAAATAATTTAAAACCAACTCAACCAAAAAATTAACTGAAATGAATAACAAACTATTTATCGTAATTGCATTTTTACTAACTATTTCAGTGAACTGTGCTTACGCACAGGACTGGCCACAATATCTTGGACCACAAAGAAACAGTACATCAACACAAAAAGGAATTTTACGTTCTTGGTCTGAAACCGGGCCGGAAGTTTTGTGGTCGGTTAACCTGGGTATTGGCTATGGCGGACCGATTACAAAAGATGGCAAAGTTTACCTGCTCGACCGCGATGATAAAACCGGCGATAACCTGCGATGCTTCGAACTTTCCACTGGCAAGGAAATCTGGAATTTCACATACGATGCAGCCGGTTCTGTAATGTTTCCGGGCTCACGCAGTGTTCCGACAATTGACGGCAACAACATCTATTCCTGTGGTCCTTATGGCGATTTGTATTGCATCGCCATCAATACACACAAACCGGTTTGGAATAAAAATGTATGGACCGATTTTGGCGGCGACCAGGGCAACGCTCCGGTCAAAGAATCGGACGGCGGACCCGGCGGATTTGCCCCGCGTGGGAATTTTCCAATCTGGGCCATTTCGCAATGCCCGCTGGTTTATGGCAATCTGCTGATTATTGCTTCACAGGCTCCCGAAGCTGGTGTGGTAGCCTACAATAAAACCACCGGTGATATTGTGTGGAAAACTGCCAATCTGGGCAACGAAACTTATGTAAGTCCGGCAGTGGCAAAAATCGATGGGGCTGACCATATTGTGATGGTCACCTCCTCTACCAACCCGGTTGGCCGGCCTGATGCGCCAAAAACACCAGGAAATATTACCGGAATTGAACCGCAAACAGGAAAAATACTCTGGAATTTTTCAGGATGGGAATGTCATATATCGGTAGCGCCCGCGGTGGATGCCGGAAACAACAAAATACTTGTTGTGGGTGGTTATGAACACGGCGCACTGATGATTCAGGTCGATAAAAAATCTGATGGCAGATTCGAACCTAAAGAACTCTTCAGAACCGTTGAATTTGGCGATCAGACAAAACCTCCGTTGTTAATTGATGGCTATTTCTATGCCCAATATGGAACCAACAACCGTCGCGATGGAATGGTTTGCATGGGTATGGACGGCCAGATTATGTGGAAAACCAAACGCGACCCCGATTTTAACAAAGGGAGTATGGTTTATGCCGATGGTCTGATTTTGGCAACTGATGGCGCAAAAAAACTTTTTATGATTGAGCCAAATCCGGCTGTCTTCAAACCAATTGCATCGTCAGAACTGCTTGCAGCACCGCCTGCCGGAGAAGGAATGGCTGCCCGTTTCGGCACTCAAAACTGGGCGCCCATCGCTCTGTCAGATGGCAAACTGCTTATTCGCGACCAAAACCGGATGATATGTGTAAAAGTGGCTGAATGATTTTAAAGTATTTCCAAAGAAAACAAAAATGCAAACAAGAAAATTAGGCAAAAGCAACCTCGAAGTCTCGGCTCTGGGACTGGGTTGTATGGGAATGAGCTTCTCTTTTCCGCCATTTCCCGATAAAAAAGATATGATTGTAATGCTGCGTCAGGCGGTGGAAAAAGGCGTTACTTTTTTCGACACTGCCGAAGTTTACGGACCCTACACCAACGAAGAATTGGTGGGTGAAGCGCTGGCCCCGCTGCGCAACCAGGTGGTGATTGCCACTAAATTCGGGTGGGAAATTACCGACGGAAAAATGGTTGGACTGAACAGCCGCCCCGAACACATTCGCAAAGTTGCCGAAGTATCGCTCAAACGACTGCGAACCGATGTGATTGACCTGTTTTACCAGCACCGGGTTGACCCAAATGTACCGGTTGAAGACGTTGCCGGAACGGTAAAAGACCTGATTAAAGAAGGGAAAGTCAGGCATTTCGGGATGTCGGAGGCGGGGGTGAAAAATATCCGCCGCGCTCACGCCGAGCAGCCGGTTACAGCGTTGCAAAGCGAATATTCGTTATGGTGGCGCGAGCCGGAAAACGAAATCCTCCCTACACTCGAAGAACTGGGTATTGGTTTAGTGCCCTTCAGTCCGTTGGGCCGTGGATTTCTGACCGGAAAAATTGATGAAAACACCACTTTTGAAAGCACCGATTTCCGCAGTTCAGTACCGCGTTTTTCGGTTGAAAACCGAAAAGCCAACAAAGCCGTGGTTGACCTGCTTGCAGCCATTGCCCAAGCAAAAGAGGCAACACCGGCACAGGTTGCTTTAGCATGGCTGTTGGCGCAAAAACCGTGGATTGTACCGATTCCGGGAACCACTAAATTACACCGGCTCGAAGAAAACATCGGAGCAACAAACCTTGTACTTTCGGCGGAAGAAATAAAAAACATTGACGAAGCCGCATCAAAAATCAAAATCGAAGGCGACCGATATTCCGAAGCCACTCAAAAATGGGTTGACAGGTAACAAAATATACTGAACTGGTGACTTCGAGTCACCAGTTCAGTAAAACTTAACAGATAAATTCAGCATTATGAAAATCATCATCACAGGAGCAACAGGAATGGTGGGCGAAGGCATTTTACTCGAATGTCTGAATATACCACAAGTGACAGAAATTCTGAGCATCAGCCGCAAACCTTGCGGTATAACTCATCCGAAACTGAAAGAATACATTGTCAGCGATTTTCTATCGATAGAGATGAATGACCAACGGCTAAAAGGCTACGACGCCTGCTTTTTTTGTGCCGGTATCAGCAGTGTGGGCATCAGCGAAGATGATTACCGCAGGATAACGTACGACACTACTTTGCATTTTGCCAAAGCGTTAAATCCCAACCCACAGTTATCGTTTATTTATGTGAGCGGTGGTGGCACCGACAGCTCTGAAAAAGGCCGGATGGCCTGGGCGCGCATCAAGGGCAAAACCGAAAACGATTTGATGAAACTGCCGTTTAAACAGGCATTTGGTTACCGTATTGGATTTATGATTGCTTCACCCGGACAAAAACGGGTACTGAAATATTACAACTATTTTAGCTGGCTCGTTCCTATACTGAAAGTAGTGACACCCAATATGATTTCAACCATGAAACAGGTGGCGCTTTCGATGATTTATGCCGCCCAAAACGGATATCACAAAAATGTGATTGAGGTAAAGGACATCAAAATCATGGCTGGAAAAGTCAGTTGATTCAACTTCGCATTTTCGCATTGGATTGGTAAAAAGCGTTTCAGCTTTTTTTGTTTTATCAGAAACGCAGTTTTATTTCACAAGCGACATCTTTCCGAAGCTGCTGTTGTTTCCAACTTTCAATTGATACATATAAATGCCTCCTGGCAACGTACTTCCATCGAAATCAAACTGGTGCGTTCCGGATACCAGGATTTCATTCACCAAAGTGGTAATCTTTCTTCCCGTCTGGTCAAAAACATTTAATGAGACAGTTCCTGATTCGGGAATAAGAAACTGAATCGTTGTTTTGGCAGCAAACGGATTGGGATAATTTGTCAGCTTCAATTCGTTTTTCAATTCACCGGTTATTGCTGTCGGATTCAATAAGTTGTCGCCAGCTTCAATCATGATAAACTGAACAGAACGCGCAGGGACATTCAGTTTTATAGCTTCATCAATGGAATAAGCATTTGCCGGAATCGTCTCCAATGTTGCACGTGGGCCCCACTGGGTTCCTGTCGGATTCACCCCGTTTACCGAAACATACAACGAAAAATCGCCATTGTCGGTGCCGCCTGTTAATGAGTAATTGTAATATTGACTTCCAACACCAATATTCTTTGGATCGATTTTTACAACCTGGGCCGTTTTTCCCTTATTTACAATTACAACCCCCGTTTCGCCTGAAGCAAAACGGGAAGCGTAAGTCAGAATTCCTGAGTTGGTTGAGGTTGCAGCAATTGCATGATCACCGGTAAATTTCTGCTGATAATAGGCATAATAGAAATCGGGGCGTGGCTGCCATCTTAAACTGGAGTTATCTCCCATATAAAACATTCCATCCTCGCCGGTAGCAAGCAGCCACCTTGCCCCCAATCCAAAATTATTCTTAATTAATTCATTAAACAGTATCGTCGCCTGCATCCCGTTGATAAATGATCTTCCCATGGTTGCGTTGGCCGAATTACTGTTCATGTTATACTCAGTTACTGCCACTGGTTTTAGGAAAGCTTTTTTATTTATAATATCCTGCTTAATAAAGCTGATGTTTTTCTTTGGCTCGGTTGCGGCAACAGTTAGTAAATTCTCAGCGTTAGCATCAGTTCCATAATAGTTGTGCATTACATAAAAATCGGCAGCATCGCCAATTTCTTTAAAAACTCCTGCATTCCAGGTCCTGTCAACCGAATTCCAACTGTTTGTGCCATCAAAATGCAGTACCTGCACGCCAATATATATTTCAGCGCCCACCTCGGCTGCAGCAGTTCTCATTGAATCAATAAAAACTTTACAATGCTGACCGTAAAGCTGTCCGGTAATAATTTCAGGCTGCCCGTCTTTATTGGTTTTTGTATTAATCTTCCACCCTGCTTCCCATGGACCGGCATTTTCATTACCAATCTCCCAGAATTTGGTACGTCCCTTATCGTAACGCACCCATTCAGCAGCATGATGAGCAGCCTGCGCTACAGGGTCATCGCTCAACCCGTAACGGGCATAGCCGTAATTGACAGTTATGAGTCCTTGTGAGCCAGTTTGCTGGCGCAGTTTATAATAGTTATCCGTTGTGGTGGGCCAGTCATTTTTTCCTGAAATAGCATAAAATTTTACCCTTTTCCCCGATGAATCGTAAGCAGAGTCAGGTACATCGGAAGGAGCTCCATTCCAGAAAAATATATTGGACCAACTCCCTCCCGGAAAACGGATTAAGGATGGATTCAACAATTTGGTGTTTTCCACAAATTTGGCTTCGCCAGTTACATTTCCAATCCAGACAGCCAGGGCATTTCCAAAAACATATTTTGATACTTTTCCCAGTGTATCGGCAGATAAAGTGACAGTTACAGTTGGCGCATCCGGCGTTTTATTTGTAATTGCCGAAATTGGGATAATGGCGTTTTTGGGTGTAAAATCCTCCAGAAAACAATTCGGGTTTTGCGCGAAAAGTGAGAAGGTTGATACAAGCATTATCACCAGGAATGATAAGGTAGATTTAGTTCTTAATTTTTTCATCTGCCGTTGAATTTTTATTATTGGTTATTCATCACGTCTTACAACTTATTGCGTGCAAAATTAACCGTACACCTTGATTTGTCTTTTACAAAAAGTGTCAAATTGTTTGCAGAAATGGTAAAACCGTGAAAAATAGCGGCTGAAATAGAATTTTTTTCATATTACTGACCGGTAAGATTTGATGAGATTCCTCTGTCGATTGCCCGTGATCGGAATGACAATTTCTTATTAAATCGAGGGAGGAATATGAGACGGCGAAGTTGTCCCATTTTCCTCCCCAAAAACACCATACCTCCTGTCATCCGAACGAAGAGAGGAATCTGTTTGTAAGAAGAGATTTAGCTTCGCTGATTTTCAATTCTCCTCGCACTCTCGTGCCAATGACAGACTCTTTTTAGATCCCTCACTGCGTTCGGGATGACACATTTTGCAAAGGCAGAGTGCCAGGAAAGGGGCGGTGAAGCCGCCCATTTCCTGGCACTGATATACTCAGTGAATGTCGTTCCGAATGGAGCTAAGCGGAATGAGGAATCTATTTTGTCTGTCATTCCTCATTATTCACAATAAAATTGGGTGGTGCCTCGAAATGACAAGAAAAGAGAATCTGTCATTGGCAGAGAATTGAAATGAAGCCCCGCCTGGACGAACAGTTCGGACAGGGACGGGCAGGGAAAGAATCTCAACTTTGAAATATTTTTACCGGACAACAATGATTCTTTTACTGGAGGCGCTATTCCCTGATTTTATCACGGTACTCGGTGGGACTGACCTGAAATTCAGACTTAAAAACCCGGTTAAAATGACTCTGGTTGTTAAATCCGACTTTAAACGCAATTTCTCCGATGTTCAGGTCCTTATTAAGCAGTAACCGTTTTGATTCATTCAATCGCAGTCGATTGATATAGGTTTTAAAATTACATCCAAACCGATTTTGTATTTCATTCGCAATTTTGCGTTGGTTAACACCGGTTTCGCCAGTAACAAAATCAAGGGTCAGTTCGGAGTTTTGAAAATTGTTGTTTATAAAACCAATAAAATCTGATTTTGCATTTTCAATGGTACTGTTCTCAACCGGTTTATAGGCAATGGTAATCACTTGCCGGTTCATCTTTATTTTTTCGACCATGTACGAGGCGACAAAAACAACCAAAATAAAAATGAAAAACAAAGCTGTAACAAGGATAAAAAACGGCTTATTATTTCGGGAAAACGCCATTGAGTAAATCTCAAATGAGAGTGTTCTATTTATACTGGAGGTAAATGCGCTGCTCACATTGATTGCTTTCAGATTTTTTAATTCAGGCTTAATCGCCGAAGCATCCTCAATCCGGTTATATTCTCTCCACCAGTCAGGCATTTTAAATTTATCAAGGCTGATTGTGTAGGTATTTATCCCCGGCGAAATTTTAAAATTATGGTAAAACAAAATCTCCTGATTCTTCTTTTCACTTTTTTTTAAGAAATTCTCTGTAATCAGCGCGATGGAAATTCCGTTTATTTCATTTCCAATAAGCCTTATTGTTAGCTCATTATAACGTTCAAGGTTAACTGTCTTATTTTCTTTTGGCCCGACATTCAATCCAACATACGGATTATTTATTTTATCGCTGATTTGAAATTCGAGATGAATAATGCTGTCGGTAATCAACTTATTGAGGATTTTTGAATTGCCTCCTGCTGTGCTGTCAGAGTAAGTACGGTAATCAAAAATCCGGTTATTGGGAAATACTGAAAAATCTTTGATTCCGGAAAAATAAGCCATTGTGATTATTCCTGCAACCAGGACAGGTATTGTACTCCAAACAAACAATTTTGATTTGAGTACTTTAACCACCAGGCTATTTTGATGAAAATGCATCTGCAATCCGACTTTTGGTATTCCTGCTGTTTTCTTTACAACCGCCTCAAAAATACGAAAAATACAATCATTGACGGATGAAATACAACATCCGCAGAACCGAAGTAGTAACGTTTAAAATAACAAAACTATCACTGGCAAAATAGTTATATAAAAATGGTAAACATTCTGAGTACAGGGAACAGAAAATAATCCGGACACATTCAGTTCCGAAACTCCGTTTCCACCGATCAGGAAGGCTGATATTTATCCGGTTATATCGTTTTATTGATCACCCGCCAATACAAATCAATTTCTTTGGCAATGGAAATAAACTTTCCGAAATCGACAGGCTTCACAATGTAGGAATTGGCACCTTTCTGGTAAGCTGATTTAACATCGACAGACTCGGATGATGTTGTAAGCACCACAACCGGGATGGTGCAGTATTCCGGGTGTTTTTTTAAAACATCGAGCACTTCGAGCCCTCCTATTTTGGGCATTTTTAAATCAAGCAGAATCACCACCGGTTTTTGTTCACCTTTGTCCCACTTTCCGATGTAGGCCAGCGCTTCCTCTCCGTCGCGGGCAGTGAGCAGGGGATTGTCGATGTTTTGCGATTTAAACGCACGAATGGTTAAGTCGAGATCAAGCGGATTGTCCTCGACAATTAAAATGGGATGAATAGCATTATTTAGTATCATAAGTAAATGATTTTGGGATTTCAACAAAAAAAGTGGCACCCTCGCCGGGTGTACTGCTGGCCCAGGTTTTTCCACCCATGCGGCCAATTGCCTTGCTGACAAGCGCCAGCCCGATTCCTGTTCCGGGGAAATCTTCAGCACGGTGCAGCCGCTGGAAAATCTCGAAAATTCGGCTGTGGTATTTCATATCGAACCCGATTCCATTGTCTTTCACTGAAATGATCCACGAATCTTCGTTATCCGACAATACAATCTGAATTTTTGGTGCAGGTTTGTTTCTGGTAAATTTTATGGCATTCTCGATGAAGTTCCGGAGTATGACTGAAAGTCCGGTTGAATCAGTTACCATTTCAATAGCAGGTGCCAGAATTTCAACATCAAATGATGTTTCTTCCAATTCGTTACGGTAAGTATTTAAAATGGACTGAAGGAAGTTTGTGAAGTCAATTTTTTCCTTTTTCAGGTGACTTCTTTCCAGTCGCGAATAATTGAGCAAATCATCAATCAGCCGGTTCATCTGTAGTGTTGAATTGCGGATAATGCCAATAAAATGTTTTGCCTCATCGTTCAAATTGTTGCCATACAAATCAATCAACAGTTTACTGTAGCCGTCGATTCCGCGCAGCGGAGCTTTCAGGTCGTGTGAAACCGAGTAGGTAAATGTTTCGAGCTCTTTATTTGCTGCCTGTAATTGCCGGGTACGGTGGATTACTCTTTCTTCCAGTTCGTTATAAAGCCTGATATTCCCGATTGCTGTGGCAGCTGCATCAGCAAGTGTTTGCAGCAATTTCACCTCTGCTTCGGTGGGTAAATACCGGTTTTTAAAATAGTTACCGATTGCACCGATAACTTCTATTCCGGTTACCGGCACCATTACAAGACTTTTTACAAAGGTTGGTTTGTAAATTTCCACCGGAATTCTCGCATCATTATAAACATCTTCAATAATGGCAGGTTGCTGGTTCATCATCACCCAGCCGCTGATACATTCCTCTGCAGGAAACCGGCTTCCCTGCCAAAGTGGTTCATAAGCATCTTCAAAGGCATAATAACATTCTCCATCATCCAGAAAAACAATGGTTGAACCATCAGAATTGACCAGTTTTCGTCCTGCATCGGTTACAATCTGCTGAACTTTTTCAACGGTTTGTGCTGCCGCCAGTTGTTTAACCGATTCAATCAGAATTTCGAGCCGTTTGTTGAGAAGTGAAATCTCCTTTTCCTTTCTTTTCCGGTCAGTGATATCAGAAATAATTACCTGAATTGCCGGATTGTGGTTATACGAAAGAAGTGTGGCAATAACTTCCACGTTTATTTCTGTTCCATCAAAGCATTTATAAATATCTTCCACCGGGTATAAACCTTTTTCACCCGCCATTAATCTTTTAATCCTGATACTTGCTTCTTCCTGGTTATCAGGGTGAATTATTGAATTCAACGGCATCCCTATAAGTTGGTTTTCATTGTTTGCCCTTAGTAATTTAGTACCGGCCGGATTCACAAAAACAATTTTGCCATCGGTGTGCACAGCAATACCAACCGGAGCCTCATCAAGCAGGCTTTTGTATCTTTCTTCGCTTTCCTTCAGTGCATTTTCTGCCATTTTCCGCTCGGTGACATCGTTGGCGAGTACAAGCCGGGCTTGCTTGTTATCATAAGTTACTAAGTGAGAAATGATTTCAACATATATCGTTTCGCCGTTCTTTTTGATGTGCTGCCAAATTCCTGCTTTGTTCATTTCAGGATGTTTGATCTGTACATCCTTCATCAGTCTGTCAATTTCTTCCACTGGCCTGATATCTTTCAGTGTCATCGACCTGAATTCGTTATCAGAATATCCATAATGATTTACAGCAGCTTCATTTACTTCGAGGAATTGAAGTGTTTCAAGATCATAAATCCACATTGGCATTGGATTATTGGCAAATAGATAGCGGTATTTCCGTTCACTATCAAAAAGTAACTCTTCTGTCCTTTTTTGTTCTGAAATATCGTGAACGATGGAAAAAAGATAGGAATGTTCATCAATTTCCACTTTGCTGGTGTAAACTTCCACATCACGAATCTGCCGGTTGGCAAGCCGGTGTTTAAACCTGAAATAAATCCTTTCACTTTTGCGGGCTTTATTCATTTCCTTTTGAATCTCTTCCCGCGAAAGGATGTTAATATCATCAACTTTCATCTGGCTTAGTTCAGCCTTTGTCCAGCCATAGAAATTTTCTGCTGCTTTGTTGGCAGAAACAATTGCGTGTGTTTCCGGATCTATTAACAGCATCACTGCAAGACTGTGTTCGAATATCAGTTTAAACCGCAACTCGCTTTGCTGCAGTTCCATTTCAGCCCTTTTATGATCAGTGATGTCGATATGGGTACCCAAAAGTCGTGTTTTCCGCCCATTTTCACCTTTGTGCATCGAGGCGGTTGAAAGTATCCATCGATATGATCCGTCTTTATGTTTTAGCCTGAATTCCTGAACCAGTTTTCCTTTCGGACTTTTGATATAATGATCCTGCCTTTTTACAGCTGATTCCCTGTCATCCGGATGTAATCTTGATTCCCATTCAACTATTGAACATTGGATTTCACCAGATGAATAACCAAGCTGCATTTTCCAGATTGGAGAATAGTTGAGTTCACCGGTTTCGAGGTTCCAGTCCCACATCCCGATGTTGGCATCCTGCAATGCAAGGTCAGTGTGCAGTTTTCTTACCGAGTCGAGTTCTTCCTTTAAATGCCCGGTTTCAATGGAAGTACGATGCAAACGAAGCAGTGTTTCAACCCTCTTCAGCAATTCTGTCTTCTGAATGGGCATCATGATCATATCGTTGAAACTCGTCTCTGGTATTGATGATAAATTGCTTTTCTCATCGTTTGAAACAACAAGTAACACCGGCAAATCAACCGGTTTAACATTCTGCTTTTTTAATTCGATTAACGCGTGATATTCCCTGATCATCAAATCGTCGGCAATAATCAGGGAAACATGGGCCTTTAATAAATCACCAGGTTTTGAATGATTCAGAAGCTCAAATCCGGGGGCCAGAATTTCGCTGATGATTTCAAAGGTATTTCTATTACTTAAAAAAAGTAATACAGGTTGTTTCTTATTCATTTTTAGATTTCGATTTCAAATCTATCAAACATCCCAAGCGTTTATACCAAACGGGGTTCCGATAAAGACCTCATAATTCCCGTTTTAAATTTAGAAAAAACTAATAATCAAACAATAATATGTTCAAATAATCTTATAATTAAAAAATTAACAGGTAAATATTGGATGCACCGATATGCTTAATCGATCAGAATACACGGATTTGTCCTGTATTATCAGGCAAACAACTCATCGAGTTCTTCCCTTGTAATTTCAGAAAATGGCGAAGTTGAGTTTACAAACTTATCGGCCAGCGCGCTTTTGCGTTCTTTTAAAACCTGAATTTTTTCTTCGATGGAGTTTTCGGTGATAAACCGGTACACAAAAACCTTTTTCTTCTGACCAATGCGATGTGCGCGTGCGATGGCCTGGTTTTCGGCTGCCGGATTCCACCAGGGATCGGTGATGAAAACATAACTGGCGCCGGTGAGGTTCAGCCCCACTCCACCCGCTTTCAGCGAAATCAGGAAAATGAAATTCTGCGGGTTGTTCTGAAAATTACTGATGACTTCCTCTCGGTTATTGGTTTGCCCTGTCAACAGACTGTATTGCCAGTTTTCCTGCTTTATCCGTTCTTCAATCAATTTCAGATGCGTAACAAACGACGAGAAAATGAGCACTTTGTGTTTTTCGGCCACTAAGTTTTCAAGCATCGAAATCAACTGCTCAAATTTCCCTGAAATGTCTTCCGATTCTTTGTCGAACAACGACGGATGGTTGGCCAGTTGCCGCAATTTGGTAAGTCCCTGCAAAACTACAAACGACGATTTTTTTACGCCCTCCCTGTCAATACTTTCGAGAATGGCATTGCGGATCACCGACTTTTCATGCTCGTACAGCTTTTCCTGCTCAGCCGACATGGCGCAATAAACCACGTGCTCGGTGAGGGGCGGCAATTCGCGGGCTACTTCATCTTTCCGGCGGCGCAGAATAAACGGACCCGTTAACAGGTGCAGCATTTTTTGTTGTTCCTCGCTTCCCTGTTTTTCAATGGGCAGAATAAACAATTTTCTGAAATAGGCCATATTTCCGAGCAAACCCATATTCAAAAAATTCATCTGCGCCCATAGGTCAGAAAGCGAATTTTCGATGGGTGTTCCGGTAAGTACCAACCTGTGTTTTGCCCTGAGTTGCAGAACTGCCTTGTAGGTTTTCGATGCAGGATTTTTGATAAACTGGCTTTCATCCAGAATCACATAATAAAAATTCAGCGCCGAAAACAGCTCTGTTTCAATACGTAGTGTTCCGTAGGTTGTTAAAATGATGTCGTAATACGGGATGATTTTTTGCAGGTCGCTGGCCTTTTTCCGGTTAATTCCGGTGTAGTTAAAAACCTTCAGTGATGGGGTGAACCGGGCAATCTCGTTTACCCAGTTGTGCACCAGCGAAGTGGGCACCACGACCAGACTTGCGGGCTGCTCTTCGGCCTTTTCAGGCGCTGTTACAAACAAATCGAGCTGCCCGTTTTTGGCAAATGCCGGCGGAAGCTGAATTTCGGTTTTGGCCCGTTTTCTTTTCAGCAAAAGTGCAAGGGTTTGAAGGGTTTTTCCAAGTCCCATATCGTCGGCCAAACAACCGCCAAAACCATTCTCACCCAGCCGGTACATCCAGCGGAAACCTTCTTCCTGGTAATTTCTGAGTTTGGCATTTAACCCGGCAGGCAAGGTGGCATTTTCCTGATTTCCGCTTTCCATCAGCGTTTCCACTACCGCTTTCACCCGGTTTTGCATCATGCTTTGCAGAACTCCAAAATGGTGTTTGGCAAACTGCATTTTTTCGCCTGTAAATTTTGCCAGCGGCAGCAGGCCTTTGTAACGGGCAAACCACTCTTCGGGCAAAACGGCAATTTCGCCGTTGGGGAGTTCAAATTCGCGGATGTCATTCAGAATATATTTCCGGAGTTTGATAAACGGGATACGAAATTCGCCAAACTGAACAACAGCTTCCACATCAAACCAGTCGCCACTGACTTTGGCCTGCATATCGAGCTGACAACTGCCGGCAAAATATTTCTTGTCAAGCCTGTCCTGCACCACTTTTATCCGGGATTCATCCAGTGCAGATTTGCAATTGCCCAGCCAGATGATTAAAGCATAAACAGCCTGACTCTCTTCCACCAGTCCGGCGGCCGGAAGCTCAAAAAAGCCATCAGAAAACTTCAATCCAAGCGTGGTAAGCTTTTGCTGAATTTCTTTTTCCCATTCGGATTGACGGTTTACTTTGATAAAACGCCATGTATCTTTTTGTTTCTCCAATTGTACTGCCACTGTGCGATTTGAATTCGGCAGAAACTTTTCGTTGCCATAAAAGAAATACAGCACAAAACAGGGTTTGTATTGCAGATTAGTTTCCAGACTCAGCACCGCTGTTTTCTCCACTTCATCCTCCATAATCTCAAAACCGGTGGCCTGCACCTGGAAATCGCGAACCGTATTCAACACAAATCCCTCGTAATATTTCTCTTCAACAGCGAGTGGAATGGCAACTTCCTCTTTTTCAAAAAATGGCGTTAATCTTTTGGCATTCAACTTTTCTGCCACATACATTTTACCGTTCTGAACAAAAACACAGGGGTCGTTGGTTACAATTCTGGTTTGCCGGTTGAGCAGCGGAATTTTTTTATCATCATGAAAAATTTCAAGCCGGTATTTTGTTCCGGTTTCGGTGCGGTTGAAATAGAACGAGGGTTTTACAAACAAGGGCTGCACCTCAATTTCATCTTCGTCGTAAACATTGGCATATTTTACGTCTTTATTGAGCAAACGCACAGGGCTCACCATCAGGATTATTGCCACGCGGTACATGCATTGTTCAATAAAAGGAATGATATTTTTCTGAAAACCTGCAGGTTGCAACGATGAATAGAACTCTTTCAGAATCGTCAGACGCGAGAATTTTTTCATCAGTCGTTCATCGCTGTAACGGTCGATGATTTCCACCAGTTCCTTTTCCCAGGGTTGAAAAGTGTATTCATTTTCGGTTTTAAAATCACGGGGTTTAATATGACGCACCACCCGATAAAACTGCTCTTCGCGCCGGATGAGATAAGGCACGAAAATGGTCCCGAAAAACCGGTGCTCGGTTAGTGCAATGATAAATTCAGGCTTTGGTATTTCGCTGGTTGTTAAATCGTTCATAAAAAACTCAAACAGTACTGATTTGGCTATTCAAAAAACTTCAAATATACACACGATTAGAAAACAGGAAGCTGTTTGCGGAAAACTTCAGGAAAAAATCATTTCAAAAAGTCTGTTTTATTTAATTCTCCCGATGGAATTCTACTTTTACAGAAAAAAGAACAAAAATGAGCGAACTCAAAATAAAATCACTTTCACTCGCTGCTGCTGACATCCAGGCAGATGCGGAACAAATGCTGGAAAGTCAGGCTGAAAAAAACAACATTGGGATAATTAACTGGTCTGAATACCCTTACAAACCAAGTATTACATTCAGAATCGCACACACCGGAAATGAAATCTGGCTGAAATTTTATGTTACTGAAAAATGCATCAGAGCACTTGAAACCCGCACCAATGGCGATGTTTACAAAGACAGTTGTGTGGAGTTTTTTATTTCGTTCGACCAAAGGAACTATTACAATTTTGAGTTCAACTGCATCGGTACCCGTCATTTGTCGTACGGACCTGGACGCGGCAACAGGGCCCGGATTAATCCTGAGATTGTGGAAAAGATTGATGCATTGTCAACGCTTGGCAAGGAACCTTTTGATAATAAAACAGGTGATTTTGAGTGGGAAATGATGCTCAGGATTCCGGTGGAAGTTTTTATTTTCGACACCCTAAGTTCGCTGAAAGGAATGCAGGCTACAGGTAACTTTTATAAGTGTGGCGATATGACCGACGAACCTCATTTTGTAACCTGGAATCCCGTAAAAACCGAAAAACCGGATTATCACCGGCCTGAATTTTTCGGGAGTTTGCAATTTGAATAGCGTTCAAATTACATCCTTTTAGAATCACTTATTATATGATTGTCTCGTGAAATCGGCATAAAGGATTTCTGTTGTTACCCAATTTAAATATCCCTTTTGTTCTAATCCTTTTAATAATTTTTTATCTCCCGTCCATAATTTCCCTTCCAAAAATTCTGCAAAAGCAATAAAAATGGTGTCATCAATATCAATTTCATAACACAATTTTTTGGCAAACTCATAAACTGATATAGGCACAATTTTATGATTCAGAACTTTTATATTTCTCATTACCAGCTCGTAAATCTCAATAAACTGATCATCTGAAAATCGGGCAAGTTTCTTAATTTTTATTTGATGTTCTAATATTTCATACCTGATATATTCCGGGGCAAAAAACTCGTATTGATGAATTCCATTAATCAGAATCTGGCTTATTTTGCTGTCGATATTTAAAAAAGCACTGAAAACAATATTGGTATCAACAATAATCTTACTCATTCAGGCCAATATCAACTTTGTACCGATTCCACCTACCGGCTTTTGCTTCGTTCACTAGATTCGTCAACTCTTCCTCTGTAACAGTTGATTTCGAAGTCAGTTCCTCATAGTGCAGATAATCAAGAATTGATTGGATTTTTTCGGTTTTAGCACCTGACTGAAACCTTATAAGTATCTCATTATTTTTTCGTTGAATAATCATAACTTTTCAAAAATACAAATATTTCTCGTGATGTTGCCAAAGCACGCTTTTTCATTTTTAATAAAAACATTGTTAGTGTACATTTGTTAAACCTTCGAAGTAAATTTTTATTACAATGAACTTTTTAGAAGCTTATTTTCAGGGGCTTTTACTGATTGTGCTTTTCTTTAGTATTATTTGGTTTTGGAGCGTTGTGCTGAAAAACGCATCCATCGTCGATATTTTCTGGGGAATGGGATTTATTATAGCCGGTATTTACTATTTCATCATCACGCCAGACACTACAATTCGCGAAATAGTTGTTTTGATATTGCTGATAATTTGGGGGATCCGGCTTTCCACCCACATTTTCAAACGAAATCTTGGAAAACCGGAAGACTACCGTTACCAGGAATTCAGAAAACGATATGGTGAAAAAAGATACTGGTGGTTCAGTTTTTTCCAGGTGTTTTTGCTGCAGGGCGTTTTACTTTGGCTGATTTCTGCGCCATTGCTGGGCGTTTCGCAGTATTCGGCTGAAAAAGCAATTGGCGTTATTGATGCAATTGCACTTTTAATCTGGCTCACCGGCTTTGTATTTGAAGCCGGCGGCGACTGGCAGCTTTCACGCTTCAAATCAAATCCTGCCAACAAAGGAAAACTTTTGCAAACTGGATTGTGGAAATACACCCGTCATCCCAATTATTTTGGCGATGCCATGATTTGGTGGAGTTTTGCCCTTTTCAGTGTTGCCTCTGGCTGCTATCTCCCGCTTTTAAGCGCTTTGTTGATGAACTGGTTGTTGTTGCGTGTTTCGGGAGTTGCCATGCTCGAACGCACTTTAATCAGTTCAAAACCCGGTTACGAAAACTATGTAAATCAAACCAGCCCCTTTTTTCCGCGGTTTCCGAAAAAAATAAACTAAAAAGGTTCGAAAATGAAAAAGCTTGAAACGCTGAAAATCCAGTTGGGAAAACCCTACCACGACCTTGAATTTCTGCTGAATTGTTTCAGGGAAGTCTTGATTGAAAATGGAGAGAGCGAACTAGCTTGTTGCATGCCCTGGATTTCGGAACAGGAAAACACAGAAAAAATCAGTTTTACCCGAAAGCATTTTCACCTTTATTCGGTGTGTTTTCAATTGCTGAACCTGGCCGAAACCAATGGTGCTGTGCAATCGCGCCGCAGAAAAGAGGAAATCAGCAAACCTGATTCCATCCACGGATTGTGGGTAAGTGCTTTGCAGACCCTGAAAACCAATGGATTCACAGAAAATGAAATTATTGAATCGTTTACCGGAATCAATGTTCAGCCGGTTTTGACTGCCCACCCCACCGAAGCAAAACGTCCGGTGATTCTGAGAAAATACCGCGAATTGTATTTGTTGCTGGTACAACGCGAAAACAAAATGTACAACCTGTACGAAATGCAGGAAAACAGGAACGAAATCAAGCGATTGCTGAATTCGGTGTGGCACATCGACGAGTTTTATATTGAAAAACCCAAAGTGGAAAGCGAACTGGAAGAAGTGATTCACTATTTCGTCGCTGTTTTTCCCGATGCGGTGAAACACATCAACCGCAGACTGGTTCAGGCATGGGAATTTTCAGGTTTTGATGCGGAAAAACTGGTGGCTGATAACAGGTTTCCACGCTTGACTTTTGGCACCTGGATTGGCGGCGACCGCGACGGGCACCCGCTTGTAACGGCCGAAGTAACCCGAAACTCGCTGATGAAACTCCGTCTGAATGCCATGGTGGTGATTAAAGAAGAGCTTACACGGCTTTCTGAAAACCTGAGCCTTTACTGCGAAATGCACCAGTTGCCCGAAAAAATTGCAGAACGTACAAAAGACATGATTGCAGAATTGGGAGCCGAATCAAAAAACGTTGTTACTTCAGCCAGGCACGAAGCTTTCAGGTTGTTTGTGCTGTTGCTTATCGAAAAACTGCCTGTGACCATTGGTCGTGAAAATCACGTGGAGCTTTCGGATAAAAAGGGAAGTTATATTCAGTCGGAACAATTGATTACCGATTTGGACTGTCTGAAATCATCCCTCGAAATTCATGGATTGTCAAAACTGGCGCGCGATTTTGTTAATCCGGCCATTCAAACCGTGCGTACTTTCGGGTTTCACCTGGCTGAACTCGACATCAGGCAAAATAGCCAGTTTTACGAAGAAGCGCTGTTGCAAATCATTCAGGCATCCGCATCCTCAGCAACACCGGGTGAAGAGCTTTCTGAAACAGAAAAACACCATATTATCCGGCACGAAATCAAACAGAACCGTCCGTTTATCCGCGACTGGAGTAATCTGCCTTCAGAGGCGCAAAATACACTCGATTGTTTAAGAGTACTCGCGAACCACATTTCAGCTTATACGCAGCGGGCGCTGGGTTCGCTGATTGTGAGCATGACACGCAATGTGAATGACCTGCTGACGGTTTATTTGCTTGCCCGTGAAACCGGGTTGACTTTTTTTGATAAAACGCTGGTATCGAAATTGCAGGTTGTGCCGCTTTTCGAAACTATCGACGATCTTGAAGACGGAGCGACCATAATGGATGAGTATTTTTCACTGCCTGAAGTGCAGAACAGTCTCGAATACCAGCGAAAACAAAAAGGACTCGCGCAAAAAACACAGGAAGTGATGATTGGATACAGCGACAGCAACAAGGACGGCGGTATTCTGGCCAGCACCTGGTTTTTGTACAAAGCGCAGAAAAATATTACTGAAATTGGCCGGAAACATGGTATTGAGATAAAATTTTTTCATGGAAAAGGCGGTTCAATCAGTCGCGGCGCCGGACCTGTTCACTGGTTTCTGCAGTCGCTGCCGCACGGCACTTTGTCGGGGAAACTGAAAATAACCGAACAGGGCGAAACTATCGAGAAAAAGTTTGCCAACAAAATTAATGCGGCTTACAACCTGGAACTGGCACTGGCAGGTGTTACCATGAACTCACTGATTCACTCAAAACCGGAAACCGGGATAAATGAAACCGAAGAAATCGTGGAATTTCTGGGAACCGAAGGACAGAAATTTTATCGGGATTTGCTTCATGATGAAGATTTTATCGAATTCTACCAACAGGCCACACCCATTGATGTTATCGAGGAAAGTAAAATCGGCTCACGCCCGGCACGTCGCACCGGTAAGCGTACTTTTGCCGATTTACGTGCCATTCCGTGGGTTTTCAGCTGGGGGCAGGCTCGATTCCATATCACAAGCTGGTTTGGAGTTGGTTCAACCCTCGAAAAAATTAAAACTGAACACCCCGCAAAATTTGAACGGTTGAAAGAGCTCATCAAAACCGATCAGTTTATCCGGTATATTTTCACCAATATCGATACTAGTCTTGCCACCACCGACGAGGAGATAATGAAAATGTATGCCGGACTTGTTAAGGATTTACAAAAACAGCAGAGGATTCTGGACGTTATACTTACTGAATTGAATAAAACACGTTTTTTCATGGGCGAACTGATTACCAGGCCTATGGAAGTGCGCCGGAAAAACCATTTCTATTCAACCGCACTCAGGGCCGAAGCACTCAACATTCTGCACCGTTACCAGGTGGAAACGCTGAGCGCCTGGCGAAACAGCAATGAAAATGAAACTTCACAAAAAGAGGATTTGCTGAAACAACTGCTGATGTCGGTGAATGCCATTGCCAACGCCATGGGAACAACTGGATAAAGTGATTGGGTGAATGAGTAAATGAGTGATTGAGGAGAATTATCTATGCAACTCTGTGTTATTTTCTTTTGCCTGAATAAAAAAATCAATTTTCTATTCAAAAAGTTATCATAGCAAAGGGGTTTCCTTGTCTTTCTGAAAATGATTTCCCTAATTTTAGAACCTCATTGAAATTAAACCTATGAAACTACTAAAAACGCTGTTCTATTCGCTTTTAATCCTGGCAACAGGATGTAAATTTCAAAACAATTCAGAGTACAAAGCCGACATCATCATTTACGGCGGAACCTCGGCGGCAGTGATTGCTGCGGTTGAAGCAGTTCAATCGGGCAAATCGGTGATTGTGGTTTCGCCCGATAAACACCTGGGCGGACTCACCGCCGGAGGTCTGGGCTACACCGACACAGGCAATAAAGCTGTAATCGGTGGACTTTCGCGCGATTTTTACCACCGGATTTATAACCACTACAATGATTCGGCTGCCTGGGTATGGCAAAAACACAGCGAATACGGAAATAAAGGTCAGGGAACTGTAGCCATGGATGGAGAAAACCGCACTATGTGGATTTTTGAACCACATGTGGCCGAAAAAATATTTGAAGATTATGTGGCTGAAAACAACATCAAAGTTTTGCGCGACGAATGGCTGAACCGCGATTCGGGAACGGTGGTTTCTAACGGAAAAATCGTTTCGTTTGCCACACTTTCGGGAAAAACTTTTTCGGGCAAAATTTTTATCGATGCCACTTACGAAGGCGACCTGATGGCCGCAGCCGGTGTGAGCTACCATGTTGGCCGTGAAAGTACTGCACAATATAACGAACAATGGAATGGAGTGCAAACCGGTGTTTTTCAACACGGTCACCATTTCAAATCAAATATCTCGCCTTACAAAATTGAGGGCGACAGCACCAGTGGACTGTTGCCGCGTATTTCAGCCGAACCACCCGGCGAATATGGCACTGCAGACAATAAAATTCAGGCCTATTGCTACCGTATGTGCATGACCAATCACCCTGAAAACAGGATTCCATTTCCAAAACCAGAAAACTACGATTCGACACAATACGAGTTGCTGGTGCGCGATTTTGCCACCGGACGCAAAGACTGGTTTGAAAAATTCGACGATATTCCCAACCGGAAAACCGATACCAACAACCACGGCGCTTTCAGCAGCGACAACATCGGAATGAATTACGATTACCCCGAAGCAAGCTATGAACGCAGGCAGGAAATCCTGAAAGAACATCAAAATTACCAGGCGGGATTGCTCTGGTTTGTAGCCAACGACCCGCGTGTTCCGGAAGATATCCGCACAAAAATGGCAACATGGGGTCTGGCAAAAGATGAATTTACCGATAACGGCAACTGGCCGCACCAGATTTATGTGCGCGAAGCCCGTCGCATGATTGGCAATTATGTGACCACCGAAAATGATGTGCTGCTGAAACGCGATGTTCCTGAATCTGTCGGGATGGGTTCGTATGCCATGGATTCACACAATGTGCAACGTTATGTAACGCCCGAAGGATTCGTGCAAAACGAAGGCGATATTGGAGTTCATGCCCCTGCACCCTACTCCATTTCGTATGGTTCAATCATACCCAAAAAGGAAGAGTGCACCAATCTGCTGGTTCCTGTTTGTGTGTCATCAAGCCACATTGCTTATGGCTCCATCCGTATGGAACCTGTATTTATGATTCTGGGGCAGTCTGCAACGGCCGCAGCCTGTATTGCCATCGACAAAAATATTGCAGTTCAGGATGTGGATTACAATGAATTGAAAACTGTGCTGGAAACAAGAAAACAGGTTTTAAAGTTGAAAAATGCATAAATTGGAAAGGATTTTTAACTTTCGATTCCGTTAGTTTTGACCGTCAAACTGAACGAGGTCGAAGAGTGTTTCTGCAAACTAAATGACATTTGCCAGGCATTTTTAAAAGATTAAATATTTGATGCGATTGGCAAAAATATTAAATAACTTTATCTGTGATTTAAAAATGGAGAAATGAAAAAGATCATGTTCATTTGTGGGTTGTTCCTGGTTGCATTTTCCTATCAGGCTTTCGCAAAAGCCGGGCTGGCAAGTGACGAACACGAATTCGTTTTGATCATAGTCGGATTCCTTCTATTAGTTGCAGGATTTTTTGAAGTAATCGACTATCTGAAAAAAAATGGTAAAGCTCTTATTATACGGTTACAGACTTTTCTTAGAAATAAGATGTTGACTCTGAGGAATTCTCATTGATCTTGTTAATCACTTCCCACACCGCTCCGGTTATTAGGATTGTAACCGTACTGCAATCGACAGGATTTAAAATCCCATTCTATCCTGCTTTTGCAATGAAGATGAAGTTGTTTGGCTAAAACCCGTAGTAATAATTTCACGCAACCACCTCCCTGTAACATAACCAGTGACCCGCACCCTGCTTTAAAAGCATAGTTTTTTTCTGAAACCAATGATTTCAGTGAAGTAAAAAGTTCTAAATTAACGGACCATAAATTCAGCCTATGATTACTTTTTTTTCAGGACTGGCCATATTAATTCTCGGATTTCTATTTTATTCGAAATTTATCGAGCGTTTTGCCGATGTGGATGGCAGCCGCAAAACTCCGGCACTCACTATGACCGACGGTGTGGATTATGTTCCGCTTCCCTGGTGGCGGATTTTTCTGATTCAATTTCTGAATATTGCCGGTCTTGGTCCCATTTTCGGAGCGGTTGCCGGCGCTATGTGGGGGCCGGTGGCTTTTTTGTGGATTGTGCTCGGAACCGTGTTTGCCGGTGCCGTGCACGACTATTTTTCAGGAATGCTATCCATTCATCACAAAGGCTTGAGTATTACCGAAATAACCGGGATTTACCTGGGGAAAGGCGTAAAACAGTTCATGCGGGGTTTCACGGTAATTCTGATGGTACTGGTAGGCGCTGTTTTTATTATGGGCCCTGCTAAAATACTGGCAACACTTACACCCGATTGGGCGACCATGACTTTCTGGGCGGTAGTGGTTTTTATCTATTATGTGTTGGCAACCATGCTTCCCATCGACAAAATAATTGGTAAAATTTACCCGGTCTTTGGTTTTGCACTTCTATTTATGGCCGTCGGGCTAAGTACCGCCCTTTTTGTAAAAGGATATAAAATTCCGGAACTGACATTAAACAACCTTCATTCCGATGCGGATAAATTTCCCATATTTCCCATGCTTTTTATCACCATTGCCTGTGGCGCTATTTCGGGATTTCATGCCACACAATCGCCGCTGATGGCGCGCTGCATAACCAATGAAAGGCTAGGTCGGCGCGTGTTTTACGGTGCAATGGTATCCGAAGGTGTTGTTGCATTAATATGGGCAGCCATCGGGATGAGTTTTTACGGTGGTGTGGAGCACCTGAACACAATAATGAATGAACACAGCGGAAATGCTGCTTTTATTGTAAACGAAATTTCCAACTCGCTGCTGGGTAAATTTGGCGGAGCGCTTGCATTGTTGGGTGTGGTGGCGGCGCCAATCACTTCTGGCGATACAGCATTCCGCAGCGCGCGGCTTATTGTGGCCGACTTTCTGAAATACGAACAAGGCCCCATTAAAAACCGGCTGTTTGTGAGTATTCCGCTTTTCGCTGTTGGTTTGATTCTTACACAAGTCGATTTCGCGGTTATCTGGCGGTACTTTGCCTGGTCGAACCAAACACTGGCGGTTATTGTGTTATGGACAATTACAGTTTATCTTGCCAATGAAAAACGGCTGTACATTATTACGCTCATCCCCGCACTTTTTATGACAGCAGTGACATCAACCTACCTGCTTTTTGCCCCCGAAGGATTTGCGCTTTCCAAAGAAATTGCCTACACAATTGGAGGAGTTATTACAGTAGCAGCTTTTGTTGGTTTTTTGGTTTATGTAAAAAGAAATAGAATGACATTGTAGCCCAGCCAAACCGACTGCTACACACCAGACCAAACCAGTCGGACATGAAGCGAAAGGAAGCTGCGATTATTGTTTTGCTGTTTTCTTTAACCAACGGTTTCTCCTCTCAGAAATCTGATATTCAAATTGTGTAACTGACAGGATACTACTCTGAAAATTAACTTATTAATCTTCCCTGTTTCCAAAACGATTTGCTAACTTTTCGGGTTGTAAATTGCATGTTCATATAAAAACCAAAAACTAAGCCGATGAAGGACTTTCTGCAAAAAATATCCGGTAATTCCCTGCTGCATTTTATGTTGATTTTTGTTGCTGCCACAGCCTTTTACTTGTACAAGCTGGGATTCAGCGATATGTGGAGCGACGAGGTTTATACCAAAACCATGCTGGGTGGTACTTTGCCTGAATTCTTTGCACGGTTCAGCAACGATTTGCACCCGCCTTTGTACTATTTCGGATTAAGACTGTTTACAATAATTTTGGGGACAGATGTGGTTGCAATGCGGCTGTTTTCGGTACTGGGTGTATTGTCGGCGCTGTTGCTGGGTTATTTTGCAGGACAGCGGGTCTTTGGCAAAAACGGCGCTTTGTACTTCTGCCTGATTCTGCTGGCACTCCCAATGTTAGCCATGTATTCGCACCAGGCCCGGATGTACACCTGGGCAGCATTCTCGGTTACAGGTGTGTTCTTGTATGCTGTGCTTTTTATCAGGACCGGCAGTAAACGAGACCTGCTAATGCTGTTTATTTTTACACTTGTTGCCATGTATATACATTATTACAGTCTGGCTGCTGCTTTTGTGGCCAACCTGTTTGTATTCGTTTACCTGCTCTTCACAGGTAACAAAACGTGGCGATTGCATTTTGTTGCAATGCTGTTGGCAATAGTGCTGTTTCTGCCGTGGTTGCTCATGTTTTTCACCCAGGTAAAAAAGGTGCAACATGCTTTCTGGGCACCGCCGGTTTGCTGGGATACACTTCTCCCCTGTTTTACCATTCCGTTTACCGAGCAATTCTGGACTTCCGGTTTCTCCTCTACCCTGGTTATTCTGATGTACGTGCTGCTGGCTGCCGCCATAATTCTTAGTTTTACAAAGCGTTTCTCACCTTACCGGCTGGCTTTCTTGCTGTCGGTTACCATTTTTGCCGGCACGCTGCTGTTGGTTTCGCTTATTTCGTTGTTTTCACAACCTATTTTGTATTCGCGTTATGTGATGGCAATAGTAACCATGCTGGCAGTCCCGCCTGCATTATTGCTGAATATTCTTCCTTTTCGTTGGGCCCGCTGGGTTTTGGCTGCCGTCATTTTGTTTCTGGGCATTCGGGTAACAGTTTCAGGGTTTCAGTTTTCTTACGGGCCCTACAAGCAAACTATTGAACACATTTCCACCAACTATCCCAAAATCAGAAAAATCCTGCACATTACTGAAGTTACAGCGGGTCCGCTGGCCGAATACAACGGAAACTCCGGGCTCACGCATTACTGGCTGAAAGCTGAAATGTCAAATGTTGATGCGTTTACCAATATTAAGCAGTTTAAACAGCCCGATGAATTTCTGCAACCGGGGGAAGAATTTTGTGTGGTCAGGTTTCATGAACTTGAACTGAATATGCAAAATCTCGACCTTATTTTGTCGCACTCGGAACTGGTGAAAAAGGACACCGTGCGCGACAGCAAAATGCAGGATGGCATTTATTTGCAGCTTTATTTTCTGAAGTATTTGGGTACACGCGACACGATTCAGTAATAAAGACAGAATGATAAACCCGGATTTATCTCAGCATCACAGGCCCCAGCAGTCCTGCATCCCTGATTTCCCAGCCAGAGGCCTCAAAAGGTTTGTAGTCGATATTTACAAAGTTGATGTCTTTAAATTTCCTCCACTCAATTTTGTTGATGTCGAGGTCGCGGATTCGGTTGGCAGCCACATTGGTAACATCAATCTGAAGTGTGTTTTTGCCGGGTACAAGATTGTCAACCACCACTTTAAAATTTGGTCCCAAAAGCGTTCCGAAGTCTTTACCATTGAGTTTAACATGAGCACAATCTTTAACCACTCCCAGGTCGAGTACTGCAGTTTTATCATCTTTTTCCCAGTTGAACTCGGTTTGATAGCGCACGGTTCCGGCAAAACGGCGGGTTTCCATATCGCCCATTTTTGTCCACGAAAGCAGTTCATCCGTTTGAATATTCCCGGGATAAGCCGGGCCGCCATTTAAAAACGAAATCCGCCATAACGAACCGGCTTTTACCGGTTTAGTTTCCTTTTCAGCATAAAAATGAGCCGGTGCTTTTTCGGTTTTACCGGTACACCTGATAAAAAGGGTCTGTTCCGGTTCAAGCTGCAACCGAATCTGGTTTCCTTTTTTTTGCGGGGTGGTGATTTTGCCTGTCATTGCATCATAAAAAACAGGTGCCGACGATTTTTCATTCAATTCAATCCAGGCCTCTTTTGCCTTGGTTGTTGTATTAAAAATGTGATACCAATACTCATCGTTCAGCTTCATTTTCAGGTAATACAAACCGTTTTCAGCCAGCGATTTTTCACCTGAAATTCCATTAGTAACCAGTTTTGCAGGTACATTTCCCACCCACTTTTCAGTCTGAATTTTTCGGTTCAAATCGGCCAGTTTTTTCTCGCGTTCACCAAAATTGAAGGCACCGGGAACTTTTTCAGGCAGTTTTCCATCGAAATAAACTTTACAACCCTGAGCCTGCATAGCCACCAGTTTTTCAATGGTTTCGAGCGAAATATATTCAGTTTCGGGAACAACGATTGCTTTGTAAACTGTTTTTCCTTCAGTAACAATTTCTCCATTTACAGGTTTGCAGTTTGCCAGCAGTTTATCCGAAATATAATCGAAAGTGTAACCCGCATTCAGCAACTCTTTTGAGGTTTTTGAAATGGGGTGCCCGACAAACCAGCCAGCTTCGTGATTTACACCAATGTGGTTAAACAATTTTCCTTCCATGGCAGCCACATCGTAATAAGGCCAGTAAATCAACAGGTCGGTTTCGGGTTTTGCCTGTTGAAGAATGGATTGCGAGCGGGCAATGTACTGAAACAAAGCAGGCAATTCGGGCCACAGTGGATTGCGATTGTTAATTTGGGTTGATGCGTAAAACAGCCATCCCGGCCATTCAGCGTCGGCAGGAGAATAACAGGTTCCGTGAAAAAACATATGGTTGATGCCCGCCAGAAAAAAGCGGTTGGTGGCGCGCACCATGTCTGATGTTGTTACTGTCCAGTGCTCATTGAGCCAGGTAAAACTTTCGGAAGAAACCAGTTTTTTACCGGTAATGTGTGCAGCCGACGAAGCAAATTTGTTTACAAATATATCGGCACTACCGGGTTCAACAGTACGAAAAATTTCGGTTTCGGGAATATCACTGGCGGCATATAAATCAAGGATGTTTCCAGGTGAACCGTGTGCCTGGTTCCGGTTCAGGCTTTTGTGGCTGTTGGCCCACTGCGTCATGGGTTGAATAAACGATTCCAGCACCAGGTCGGCCAGTGTTTCGCGGTAATCCGATTTCACACGCGCCTCGAGTTCTTTATCGTCGCAATCGCCGGCCAAAACATAAAGATATTCAGACAAATCGTAGCCGCGCCGTTTTTTAAATTCAGTGGTGAAATTGGTGGTGAAATCGCCGGTATATTCAAAAGAATCATGGAAAAAACAGCGGATTTTTCCTTCGTTAACCCCCAGTTTTTTCCAGAATTCGGCCAGATACCAATTGGTAATATCTTCGTTAAAAGTATCAATGGCCCTGCCCTCTCCTCCAACCGAAGGTCGTTTTACCAGGTCTCCGTTTTTTACTCTCACAGCCAAATAAATTGTTCCGTTTTCGCTAACAACAAATGGTGCTGCCGCATCAATCACTTTTACTTTTTTATCAGCCGAAACAAACGATGCAGCGGCCACAACTCCCAAATCTTCAGGCAGTATCCATTGCTGACCTTTTTGCACTGCCATTTTTTGCATTTTAAGCGACCACAATCCTTTGTCTTCAGTAACAAACGGTCCACCATTCCGCCATCCGCTGCCTGAAGGCAGGTCAACTCCCATTCCAAAACGGGTTGCCTCATCAATCGTGTAATTCAAAATATCAGCAAACTCTTGCGATAAATAAGGTATCACCCTTTTCTCCTCTCCATTCACTCCATAAATTGAGGTAATTTCAACTCCGCCAATTCCGGCGCTGGCCATCTCCTGTAATTCGCGGCTGATATTATACCGGTTAACGCCATTGTCCATCCACCACCAGCGTGTCCAGGGTTTTGTATTTTCGGTTGAAACAGGCCAGTTCAACTCCTGTGCAAACACCTGAAAATTCAAATATAACATTGAAAAAACGACGGTTGTCATCAAAAACTTTTTCATAGAATGAATTTTGTTGAGCAAAACTGATTGCCTTTCGAAAATATAAAAATCCGTTTTAAAACGGTAACCAAAACCGAAGTTTCGTCGCTCAAAACAGCCTATTGATTCGCGTGGGTGCATTTTGTAACTTGTATCAGGAATAACCATTAAAATTTGCTATGAGTAATTATTATGACATCCATTGCCACATTTTTAACCGGAATGTAATTATCCGGAAATTATTCAATGTGGTGCAATCGGTTTTAGTGATCAAAGATTTGCTGGACAAAGAAATCTCTGCAGAAGACCTCCGGTATAAAATCGACGGAATTACACGAACCCTGGCGGAAGTTTCGGAAGACACCAGCGAAAAGGTTTTTAATGCACTGAATAAAGTTTATAACGATCAGGTGGTGGTCACACCGCTGATGTTCGACCTGACTTTTGCCGATGACAACGACCAGGATGAATCAAAAAACAAACGTTACAGAAAGCGGATCAAAAGAATCATCTGGTTGCTTACCTTATTAATGCCCATTGTTAAATCAAAGGCAAAAAGGAAATTCAAAAACGAAGAGCTTCAGAAAGCCATTGATAATATACAGGTTGCGGTAAAGGAGTTCCACAAGAGCCTGGAGAAAAAATCAGCCAAAGAAATGGAACTTTTTGATGACGGAAATTTTGAACAACAAATAGCTGAACTGGAATACCTGGCTAATAAAAACAAAAATATCAGGCCATTTTTCAGTGTCGATCCGCGAAGGGAATACACCGGACAAGCAAACACGATTGAACTCCTGAAAGAAAAACTGTTGGGTGAAAATGCAAAATTTGCGGGAGTAAAACTGTATTCGCCTGCCGGTTTTTCGCCCACCGACCCGGTTTTGATGGGAACATCTGAACAAAAAGGTGTTTATGAGTTTTGTGTTGAAAACAAAATTCCGATTACGGTGCACAATTCTAACGCCGGATTTGCCTGTTTTTCAAAATTTCTCAGGGTTCGCGGACATGTTTACCACAACAATATTGTAACGCCAATAAACCAGGTTGTAAAATTTCAACATGATTTTTTTGGACTGAAAGCTGCCGAAGCCATTAAAGAAAGGGCGCGTTACCTGAATCACCCGAAACTTTGGAGCCTCGTTCTGCAAAAATACCCTACTCTGACAATCAATTTTGCACATTTTGGCGGTGGCGGCGAAATAATGGATTACATCAATTACAAAATTATTGATACAAAAATCGAAACCGTAATTTTTGAAGACCGGATTCAACACCTGACAGACGAACAAAAGTCGGCATTGCGAAATGGATTTCAGAAAAAAGGCCGATTTATGTTATTAAAAGAAAACCTGACAATTTCGGAAAGGGCAAAAATTTGGAACATTATTTATGCCGCCGAAATTTCGGATAACTGGTCGAAAGCGATTTTCGATCTAATTAAAAATCCGGCTTATCCCAATGCGTTTACCGATCTTTCCTGTTTTTCGGTTGGAACTTTAATAAAGACACCAAACAGCAACCAGTTGTCCTTCAGCATAAAAGTAAACCTTAAAAACTTCAAAACCAGCTTCTTCGACAAACTGAACGATTATGAAAAATCAAAAATACTGTATGGTTCCGACTTTTTTCTGACACAGTTTTTTGGACCCACTATGCAAGATTATTTTGATGATTTCAGGGAAGCTTTTGGGGGTGATTTCGATTTGATTGCAAAAGTCAATCCGGAAAGATTTCTGGGGGCGAAAAAGTAATTGAGCGATTGTGGAAGTGGGTGATTGTGGAAGAAAATGTGTGAATGCAATAATGCCTGAATGCCGGAAAATATCGAGTATAAAAGTTTCACGATTTCGGGTATCAATCATTCCCGAAATCATCCGGTCATAATTTAAGTATTTCGATTATCTGATGGTTATATAAATAACATTTAAAATTCATTACTATGGAAAATCTGTTAAAAATTGCTTTTGGAGAGTTAGGAACGGAGGAAATTGCGGGAGACGGCAACAATCCGGAAGTTTTAAAATATGCCAAAGAAAGCGGAATTACCGGTGTTACAACCGACGAAGTAGCCTGGTGCAGTACTTTTGTTAACTGGGTTGCAACCAAAGCCGGATTGCAAAAATCGGGGAAAGCAAACGCACGGTCGTGGCTGAATGTGGGTACACGCGTAACTGTGCCCGAACCCGGAGATGTGGTGGTTTTCTGGCGCGAAAGTCCGCAGTCGTGGAAAGGACATGTGGCATTCTTCATTGGTTTCTCCATCGACAAAAAACGTGTTTACTGTTTGGGCGGCAACCAAGGAAACAGGGTTTCAGTTTCGGCCTACAGAGTTGATACGGTTCTTGCTTTTCAGCGATTGACCTCGTCAAAAAGCGTTGTAATTCCCGATCCTGAACTGAAACGCGGGAATTCAGGACAGGCAGTGGTTGCTTTGCAGGATGCACTGAAACTTCTTTCAATTAATGTGGGAACATCGGATGGCGATTTTGGTGAAAAGACCGAAAAAGGAGTGAAAGAACTGCAAACCCGGAAACCCAATCTTGCCATAAACGGGATATACAATGCTGAAACCCGCGATTTACTGGAGTCGCTGTTGCAGGCCTGAAAAGTGAATGTGTGAACGAGTAATTGAGTAAATGGGTGAATGAGTGAATGAGGTAATTTGCAACTGCTTAACTGATAATTAAAAGAATATTATTCAGTTACATATTTGTGCTTTATGAATTTTATTATCTGATAAAGAAAATTATTATGACAAAACTTGCTGATTTAACCACCGATGAATTCAAAAAGATTCTGAGTGATTTTTATGCAGTTCCTGAAAAAAGGAATAAAATGACCCAGGAAGAAGTATTGGATCTGGCCAAAAGGTTGAATAAAAAAATCAATGTTCCGCTGGTTGAT
>CAZXVT010000003.1:40448-69864 GCA_964644015.1 uncultured Maribellus sp. | reverse complement strand
AAATATAATCAAAACCTTGTTTTTACAAATAATTTTACCGATTTTTTTACATCGAACTCACGTTAAATAAGCTTAATACGCCCCGTAAATACTTACTCCACCACCATAATACTGATGCTTCAGGTGCTCAAATACAAGGTTAGTTTTTATATCAACATCATCTGATTGGTATGTTGGATAAGGCAGCAATTCAAATAAAGTTTTGCTCACAACATTGAACACTGCTGCTGCTGTAGTTGATTTTTCCGACCACTGCTCAACCTGTAATTTATCCTTTTTAAGTTCTTCCAGAAGTTCAATCGCAATCTCTTTTATTTTCTTCTTATCTGATGTTGAGAGTTCAGGTTTGCGCAGAATATCAAAAATAGCTTTTTGTTCCTCGCTTAATCCTTCGCGTTTTGTATCTGCTTCTTCCTCCGACAAAGAGTTAATAAATTCAATAAGTCGTTTAAATGTTTGTTCAATGGTGACTGTATTCTTGCCACGATTGTATTCATCAATAATCTCCTGGTATCGGCGATAAAAATCAACTCGTAAGGGATTCTTTTCAACCATCTGCTTAAGCTGCTTCTCTATTTTTTCTTTCAGCGATTGGACAACAGTATTTTTATTTGTGGTCTTCAAAAAATATTTTTCCAGTAGTTCAAAATTCAAACTACTTAAATCAATCATCTTTCCTGAATCAGGAACCGGCTCTGAGACCATATTTTCAATAGACTTGTCAACCACATCCTGAATCTTTTTCATGATTTCAGTAACATCAGCCCCTTGAACATTGTCTTCAATTGCAGTGTAAATAACATCTATAGCATTCTTTCTAGGAGCATACTGATTCAGTATTTTGTCAGGCTGTAAGGCTTTGTATTTCTTAAAAACCTCGCGCGCCAATACCTGAAATTTCCGCTTTGTTTCTTCGTTGGTGTAAACGGCATTTACTGCCTTTTCCATTTCGGCCAACTTTTCCAATCCATTCGCATGAATCAGTTCCATCAAATCGTAATTCACTTCATCTTTCAGAAAGGATTCTGTACTTTCCAACGCTTCTTCCAATAAGTGAATTAATTCCTGTTTAGGTTTCACTGGTGGTTCAGGTTTTTCACCGCCGTCAGACCCACCATTAGCTCCACCTGTTCCATAAATGGCCAGCGCATCAAGTAGTGCCGTGTAGGTCTCAATGTAGTCAACAATCAATCCATTATTCTTTCCTTGATTGATTCGGTTTGCCCGGGCGATAGCCTGCATTAATGTGTGCGATTTTAATGGCTTATCAATGTACATTGTTGATAATGAAGGAACATCAAATCCAGTAATCCACATGGCACACACTATTACCAAACGGAATGGGTCATTTTCATCTTTAAACCGGGTTTCCAGGTCCTGATTATTCATCTTTTCCCTATGCGGTTCGATGTCCAGTTCCCATTTTTGAAATTTCTGAATCTCATTCTGTTCCGAGCTGACTACCACACAAATCTCTGTTTCTTTGATCCATTGAAGTTCGTGGCTTTTCTCCAGTAATTCCTGATCACCGTATTTTGATTTTGACATTTCCTTTTCAAGTTGCTGGATATAATGATTCCAATGAGCAATAATTAAATCGTACATTTTTACAGCCGTAATTTTATCAAAAGCAATGTACATGGCTTTCCCTTTGTATCCTCGGTTGCAAAAATGCCAGACTACGTCTTTGGCAATCGCATCTAATCTTTTTCGGGCAGTTAGAATTGGATATTCCCTGGAGAAAAGTTGCTCAAGTCTGCTCCGTTGATCACTATCCAAATCTTCTGTTTCTGAATCAATAATGGCCCTGATTTGCTCATTTATAACCGGATTATGCAATCCAAGATATTCGCCTCGGTTTTCGTAGTACAACGGAACAGTTGCGCCATCATCAACACTTCGTTTAAAATCGTAGCGGGAAACATAGTCGCCAAAAATGCGTTTAGTCATTTCATCGTCTTTAAACAAAGGAGTTCCTGTAAAACCGATGAACGACGCGTTGGGCAAAGCATTTCTGAGATTCATGGCCAACTGCCCACCTTGTGTGCGGTGAGCTTCGTCGGAAATAACAATGATGTTTTCCCGCTGGGTAATTTCTTCTTCAAAGTTGAATTTGTGAATGAGTGAAAACAAGTATCGGTGTTCGGAGCTTAATAGTTCCTTCAAATGCTTACCACTGTTGGCTTTTAACGAATCTTTTGCTCCCGATTTAACTTGAGGAACAGCACCAACACCACTAAATGTACCGTAGATTTGAGTTTCCAGCTCGTTCCGGTCGGTAACGACAAGAAAAGTATAGCTACCGGTAAATTTTCGATGTATTTTCTGACAAAAGAAAACCATGGAATAAGATTTGCCACTTCCCTGCGTGTGCCAGAACACGCCTAACTTTTGTTTTTCTTCCTGACTGATCTTTCCAATTTTATATAACTGTTCCTTTAGCCTTATGTTTTCAATAGCTTTATTTACGCCTATAAACTGATGGTTCCTTGCAATCAGCTTAACGACTTTTCCCATTGAATTGTCGAACAGGATGAAGTTTTCAAAAAGATCCATGAACCGGTTCTTTTCACAAACGCCGACCAAAATGCGATCCAAAGCAACAATACCGTCCTCGTCTTCTGTTATTCGTTTCCATTCGTGGAAATGCTCATATTTGCCGGTGATACTGCCGATCCGGCTTTCAATTCCGTTACTTAAAACAACAAAAGCATTGTAGTGAAAAAGTCGTGGAATTACATCTTTATAATCAGTGAAATTATCGTTGTAAGCATTTTCTAACTTACGATGGGCCGCTTTTAACTCGATGAATAACAAGGGAATTCCGTTCACAAATCCTATAATGTCGGGACGGCGTTCCCGATTGCTTTTCCCCTGAATCCACAACTGACGAACGGCCAAAAAATCATTATTTTCAGGAGTTTCAAAATCGAATATTTTTAGTGTTTTGTTTTTAACCTGTTTGCCTTTATCATTGACAAAATCAACTGGAATTCCTTCTCTTAACAGCTGATATTTCTCGAAGTTTATCTCAGGCAGCGATTTGGTAATACTTTCTTCAGTAAGTCGTTCGTAGGCACGATCATACGCATGTGCTGGCAGATGGGGGTTTAATTCTTTTACTTTATCCAGGAAATTTCGCTTAAGAACAACTTCTTTTTTACTCAAACGACCCAATGTACTGGCTTCTCCAAAGGTTTCTTTGTTATAAGCCAAAGCTGTATCCCACCCGAGACGATTGAAAAACAGGTCAATCGCGGTTTGTTCTATCAGATTATCTTCAGAGTATTCCCAAGCCATAGTTTTATTACTTTAATGGTATTTGAAAATATTGATTCATATCTTTTCCTATTTGCTCTTGCCAGCGTTTAATCGTTGTCTCAACAGATAATGAAATAATACTGCATTCCATGTCTGTCGGTATTGCTTTAACAGGATCTATAAAATACCCTCCGGTTTTGGACGAGGTAACGCCTGGATAAACCAACGCGACCTTTTTTGCTTTATAATATTCATGATAAACATACATTTGGCGTAAGTCTTCAGGCGAAGGATTATCACCATTTAGATTTTTCCATTTGGTGTCCAATACTACACAATCGGGCTTATTCTGGTTAATTATGATGTCAGGTTTTATTGAAGAACGATTCCCGTTAATTGGTTTCCAGAAAGATTTGGGAACTTGTGAACTCACTGATATTCCTGGCATTTTACTTTTCCTTAAACTCGCCAAAACAAATGCTTCCCAAAGTTTATTCATATCGAACATCAATGCCAACACATGATTCCTTCCTTTACTTAGGTCCGGATGATATTGTAGCAAAATCAAACGTGATATTTCGATCACTTTTTTGTAGGGTTGTGTTTTACGATTAAAAACTAAGCGATCAAATGAACTTTCATTAATTTTTATATCAGGCATCTCAGGAAAATTAAGTAATAAATTCCCGATTCGACTATGCAGATTTGCTCTTGTGTTTATTTGCTTTAATAAGCGAACGGTTTTAAAAAGAATAAAATGTAGCTTGTGTTCAATGTCATAAGTTGTATGTCGAACAAAAAAACGCTCACTGTGTGTTAAGTTTTGCTGGAGATGTCTGGCAAATTGTAGATTCCCTTTTAAAGCGGTAACATTACTTTCTTTCTTCCTGTATTGTTTAACCAAACCGTTGTGCAGCAAATATTCAACTTCCTTAATGAACAACTCGAAGTAAAGGTCGAGAACAGAATTTGGCTTTATTCTTAGGTCGCTGAAACTAGGTGCTTTAATATCAAAGCCACCAACAACTCGTAGCATATCAATCAAAATATTACGCCATTTCTTTACTTCATCATCCGAATTCGGATTTTTATCAGCTTTGGGTAAAACCTCAATTAGAGTGTTGCCGACCTGAATGGCTCCAACAAACTGATTGAATTTTATACCATTGTGGCAAAGGCTATAATATGGAATACCTTCTCCATAATAACTCTGAAGAGCCTTAAGTTGGTCAATAGTAATTTTTTTCTCGCCTCTATCGTGGCGAAGTGTTTCATGTTCAAATACTGTAATATGTTTTAATGCTCTATTCAATTCTTTTTATTCATTAGTTTATTAATGGCTTCAGAAAATTGTCCAATTCGTTCAACCTCCGGTAATTTTCTATAATCAATAATATTATAGATTGGGCGGTCGTCAAACTCATTTGCACTTTCATGATCAAACTCAGCGAAGGATTCTGTATTCACATTCCATTCAATCTTTTCAACAAAACCTTTACCTAAGACTAAACCTATTTTGCCAAAATCTCCAAAGAAATATTCCTGAAGAAGTGGAATAATGTTTTTGTAAAAGGAATTTATTAGCTTTTCTTCCACATTCTCACCGGCTTTTTTCATAAAGTAGGAATGTCCGATTTGATGGTCTTTATCAAGAAGCTTTTCTATTCTTTTATTTAGTGTTTTAAGTATTTCAGATCCTTTATAACCAGCAATCTCATATTTTATTTCCGAAAGGTCATATCTTGGCGGAACTTCCTCAAAACTGAATCTTCGACGTAATGCTGTATCCAAGGCTTCTACGCTTCGATCAGCTGTATTCATCGTGCCAATAATGTACAGATTAGACGGAACACCAAATTTTTCTTTGCTATATGGCAAGGTCACCTCTAATGCTTCGTCTTTTTCTATCCGTTTGTCTTCCTCAATTAATGTGATTAACTCTCCAAAAATTTGGGAAACGTTACCTCTGTTGATTTCATCGATTATCAGGACATGGTTTTTTATTTCACTTTGTTCTGATTCCCTATAGTCATATTCATCTTTTAAAAACTGAAATATTGCTTTATAATACTGGCCCCAGGTCCCAGCATAGCGATTTGATTTGCTTACATATGCAAGGCCATCCTTTGTAATGTTTTTTATGTAACTGTCTGATTTTACACTAAGGTCATCTCCGCTATCACTTACTAAAATCTTAAATGATTCTTTAACGGTTTTTAATTCGACTTCTCCTTTTTCTTCCAAGTCTTTAAGTAATTTCTGATAAGCAATATCAAACGTCAAATTTGATGGTGCATCGGCTTTCCTACATAACTTTTTGAATATACCGGGAATAACGTCGTACTTGACAAAACTATCATCTGCTTCCGGTTTTATTGGCTTAATTCCCTCAATAAAGTCTTCATAACTCATGCTTTGATGAAATGTTGTAAATACAACTTGCCCATCTTTCATCAATTTTTCAAACTCCTCCTTAATTTCTTTTCTCGGTCTGGTCAGATCAAAATCTGGATTTGCAATAGCAATGGCTTTGTTGATGGTATTATAAGTTTTACCAGTTCCGGGAGGACCAAACAAAATTTGATTTAGTGGTTGATTTATTTTCATTGTTGCGTTTTTCACATTGTTAGTAATGGATTTGATATGCTGTCTAAGTTTGTTGCCGATATTATTTTCGATAAAGAGTAGCTGATTCTTTACTTCATCGACTAGATTCGGATCATCAATTGAAATTCCCCTTCCATATCTCAAGCTTGGAACCTTCTGCCACTTAATCGTTTTAATTTCTGGAGGCACAATTGCTCCAAAAGTTTCAAATTTTTTCTGTTCTTCGGCACTACCTTCAAAATGAACATCAACAGTTAAACTTCTTTCTTTTTCGTGAAAAAGGATTTCGTAATGACAAATTCTATCACCGATAATGTTCTGAGAGTCTTTTATCCATACGTGAGAGTCTTTTGTTTTTCTAAACGAAAACAAACCTTTAGTTTCATCGTCAGCCTCCACCGCTAACTTTATTAATTCTATTATCTGTTTAAAATTTTGTGTGTTCAAGGATTGATTAATATTTATAGGTTCTTTTTTAATAGGTGCAAGATTATCCTGTGTTGGCAACTGGAAGTTTTTATAAAATTCAAAATTGTTGGGAGATATGGGGCCAATTTCCTTCATTTCTCCTACAAGAAAAACAATACTGGCTGATTTGTTATCGTCCCTGTATTTAGAAAAATCATCATTATACCACAATAATTTATAATTGTTCTTCCACGCTTTTTGAGAAAGCTCCTCCTGATTTTCTGCAAAATCAATAATAGTAGCTTTATATTTAACTTGGCCTCTAACATTATAATATAGAGGAAATTCTTCACCTTCAGCTATTTTGGCACGAAGAAATTTGATCGTTTCAGTTGTTCCACTCGGTCTTTTACTGTTCCAAACGACTGCTGCATCGTATTCGTCAAATTGCTGGATAAGCTCATCCTGCCATCCGGTTCCATCTGATGCCATCAAACCGACTACTTCATCTTTCCACTTATCTTGCAGAGAATATACTATCCACATTAACAAGTGAGTATAATTTTGAGAATTTGTTGTAATTAAATTGTATTCGTCAAAAAAAGCCTTCAGATCATCAACAAAAACAGCCGGATTATATGGTTTCTTTAATAAGTTTTCTGATATAAGTTGCCGATGATTTTCGCTTAATATGGAGGTGTTATTACTTGGATTAAGTAAGTAATCGAAGGCATTTTTAACTGATCCAGCCTCAACTAAATAAGGGGAAAACTTGTATTGAATTAGTTTCTCAATCCATATATACATGCGGACTCCCGCTTCAGCCAAAGCCCTTTTATCATCGTATTTATTATAAATGTTTTTACCTCTTGCATGAATATCGCAGTAGGTAATGATTTCAAAAAGCAATTCTAGGATTTGTCTCAAATCCGAACGGGAAGAGGCTTCTTCCTGAAACTTCTTATAGTCATGAGAAAGATTTTGTAACTCAACTTTAAGTTCCTCGGACACTTGTAAATTCAACCATCTTTTCAGTGCGTCTTGCCCTTTCTGAAAATAAAAATCAGGTTCGTCAATTATCGACTTAATAATCGGTTGATTTAATATATCACTCAAATCCAACTTTTTGTTTTGGTTGTTCGCTTTAAGTTCGTCAAGAAATACGAAATAATTCTTTCTACCCATGAAGGCTGCTGGAGCACCGTTACTACTTTTCTGCTGAAACTCCTTATAATCAGTATTTTTTTGTAAATCATCTAACTTTTCAATTATCCGATTTTTGACTATTTCGATATTTGACAAATCATCTTCTATTTCAAATGGATCGAAACCAAAAAACTCAACCATTTTCTCAATAAATTTGATTTTTGATTGAATCGTTAGTTGATTGTAAGTTGGCTGTTTTTGTAACCAGTCAATGAAATTCTGTTTAATATTCATTGGTTTAGTATTATATTTTTATTCAATAGTTATATCTCTTCCCCACATATTCCAGCCACTCATCGAACTCCCCATTCTTCTGGTTTTCCCGCACAAACTGCACCCATTCCTGATGCGTCCAGGTTTTGAAAATGGCTTTGCCGTCGAAAAGGTTTCCCCAACCTGATTGAAAATTATTAAGCCCTGAAGTTCTCATGCAACCTTGCAAATCAATATTTCTTTCATCAAAAGCTACGGTTGAAGCGACAAGCGAAAATCTTCCGCTTTGCGCGATTCCTTCGGCTAATGCTTGCTGCCGAAATAACTGATAACCGGCAGTGGCGGCTGGACACCGGATTAACACCTCTTTCCCATGACGAGAGAGATTCAGAAGACTCCAATATTTGCGTCCCCACTCGGTTTGATGGCAGTTTAATTTATGGTCGTAGTCTTTTGTAGCTTTCAAACATCTTGTGGGGTCAGGATTACCTTCGCGCTTTCCTTTGCTGATGGTTCTTCGGGCTGAACACGGATAAAAGCTGTGTTCAACAAACTTGATTTCTGTGAGAATTAAGCCATCACCATTGTTGGTTTTAACCAGGAATGCAATATCCGGTGAAGTTTGACCTGAGCCACGACTACCATCCATCTCGCCTAATAGCTGCGAAGGGTGCAGTTCGTTTTTTTCTGGAAAAGCAAACTCCAATTGCACATCATTTATTTCAAAAATCTGATCTGATACCTTTTTCTGTAGAAATTTCAACATCAAATGCCGAAAACTTTGTTTAGTCCGAACCATGAAATACAAATTCGCACAAACCACCCACGAACTTAGAAGATTATGAGTGCCAGTGTGTGCGTTAACACCATATTCCGGATTATCAAGGTATTCGTTTAATTCATTTCTGATTCTCGAGTAAACAGTTTCAGTCCAATTCTTTCTTGGTAAAATGTAGGAATGATAAACAGGCTCACCTGTCATACGATTTTTACTCTGTGTTCCGTGTGCTTTTGTTGAAATATTGGTCTCACGCCAAATTTCCATCTTTTTCTTTTGATCGTTGGCAAAATTAGGTTTTGTCATTTTTGCATTTTTAGATTGAGTTTTTAAAACCTATCTATATATAATACGAATTTCAAATTTTAACTTATCAATAGCTCCGCCCTAACCTATCAAAGTCCAACACTTCAATCTCTCTGCTCATCATGCTAGTAAAAAATCCATTCAACTCCTTTTTTGATTACAAAGGTTCTTTTAACTTCCTTGTAATCACCTTTAAATCTTCTGATTTATATCGAACCAATTTCTTGGCCCGTGTCTGCTCAAACTCTGAATAATCAAATTCAATCAATTTTATACCATGCCGTGGTAATAAATCGCATTTTCGCTGATAGTATATTCTTCTTTGTTCTCCTCGATTGACTCCACTCACAGTTGGATGGTTGTCAAAGAAACTTACACTTTCAGTATGTTGTTTTTCATTAAATTCTATTACCAAATTCAACGATGGGTAATAAGCATCAACCGGTAATCGGGTTCCTGAATCGCCCAAAAGAAAGTCGAAACGGTGCTGGCGAATGGCCTTTTGATTCAATGCTTCATCACATAAATCAATAATGTAGCTTTCGTCGCTTAGGCTCCTAGACTTAGCATTTGGAATCGTTGATTTTGTTGGTAAAACCTTGTTTGCTTTTGGTACAAACTCGACTGGGGATTCTGGCGAGCCAATGATTTTTACAACACTCAGAAACCGGTCGACAGTATAACTATCACGAAAGCCAAAGTCGCTTGCGTAGAAACCAAGCTTACGAATCTTGTTGCGGATTCTCTTTTGTTCAGTGGAATCCGCCCTGAGTTTCGCATTTATTAAACGCTTGACTTCCTCAGCTTCAGCTTTTGTAAATATGGTCTTACCTTTCATTTCTTTTGTATTTCTATCTACACATGTATCAAATTCCAAGGCAAAGTTTCACTCGCATCATAGATATTGCCAACATAATCGAATATCATCACTTTTACTGTTTATAGATATTCGTAGGTAGGACTTTTAATAGCATGCCTTAATTTCTCGCCCAAATTTTCTTCAAGTAGCATTATTCTCCTTTTCACTTCGTTGTATAGATTTATGTCATTACAGTCAATGAAATTATTATCAAACCCAATACATACTTTATGGATGTTGGCATGATGCTTTTTAATCCAAGTAACATCCTCTGGAAAATCTTTAATTATTTTTTATGTATTGAACGCTCAATATTATGGCCTATTTCATCTTCAAAATGAATTTCTACCGACACCTTTTGTTTCTTGTCTGAAAAGAAGATTTCATAATGAACGGACTGACTACCGATCGTTTTTTCTTTATCTTTTATTCTTATGTGAGGTTTATATTTCTCACTTACATCAAACTCGCCCTTAACATCATTATCTGCAGCAAGTTTTGCTAAAAGCTTTTCTCTTACTTCTCCGAATTGATTGCCCATTTTTTATATTTTTTACACCTCAATTTCCCCATTCATTAACCGCGGCAATAAAATATCCCGCGCCTCACGAAGTTTGGTGTTTTGCTGATTTAAATTCACAATTAAACTCATTATTGGCGCTGTTTCGATCTGAAATGATTGATAGACTTTTTTGCTCGGTATTGGTAAGTTTACCATTCCAAGTGCAGACTTTTTAATATGCTGCATTGTCGCTCCATTGGAAAGGTTAATAAAGTCTGGAATTTTTTCAGCCAAGGAGAAATACAGCCAATTATGAAATTCTTTATCAAAAGCCTTGACATTGAAAATATGTTGATTCAAGATAGCCTTACCTGAACTCCAAAAGTAGGCACCAATTGAAGCAGACCATGCAAAAAGAATGTCTGCATTCTCTATAAAATATTTATCTGGGATATTTTCGCCATCATTTCGAGGAGTGTCTGCCTGAATTCCTCCTTTAAGTTCTTTTATCTTGATTATGGGTAATCCTTTATCTTTCCATTCTTCTGGTTTAAACGGGTATCCATTTATATAATCTGCGACTTCAGAAAAAGGAGTAGGGGTATTCTTCTCGCTATTTACAATCTGCTTATACCTCAAAAATGCTTTCTCCTCCAGCAACTTGATCCGCTTCAGGTTATTCTCAATCAAATCATCGTAAACCGATAAAATGGAGGCAATGCGCCGCTGAGTGGGAAGAGGAGGAAAGTTTATCTTCGATTCTCTTAAAATATTAGTATTTATATTCTGAATGGCGGCACCATAAGCTCTTCCAAGAAATTCCTCCTGCATTGTCAGCAAATGATAATACAGAAATTCTTTGTCAACACCTCTGAAATTGTTTACGAATAACCAACCGTCATGAATACACCCTTCAACTCCCAGAAATTTAATTTGTCCCAACGACACACCGCTTGTAGCTATTATTAAAGCACCTGGTTGTAATCTCCTGCTAAATGATGCGCCAAACTCATTTACTACCTCTTTGGTTTGATATATATATTTTCCTGATGCTGTTGCATCAGCAATTTTTACCCAAGGAATTGTACCACCAACAAAATATGCAGGATTATCTATAGGACGAGGAGAAGAGCCTCTTCCAACATCACAAATCTTTCCTATCTCAATCTTCTCCCACTTCATAACGCTAGCCCTTTGTAATTTTCAGAAATGGTTTTGGTTAACTCTACAGCTTCTTCGTTCAACCCTTCCAGTTCAAGGTGTATTTCGGCCAGGCGTTCTTCGTAATCGAAGTCTTCGTCGGTTGTAGTATCCACGCCCACATATCGCCCCGGCGAGAGGCTCCAGTCTTTGGCTTCAATTTCGGCAACAGTCACCACTTTGCACAAACCTTCCACATCGCGGTAAACGCCTTCAGGAAAATAGCTTTGCATTTTGTGCGCCTGTTTCCAGAAGTATTCGGTATCGTGTAGCAGTCCGGGTTCTTCTTCATCGGGGTTTCCGCTCAGTTGCAGTTGAAGGTCTTTCACCAGATCAAGGTTCGCTTTCAGGTTCAATTCCTTCCAATCTTTATTCTTATTGAGTTGAAAGTCTTTTACTGCTGCGGAAATAGTATCCAATAGTTGTTTAATCAGCTTATCCTGTGGTTTGCGGAGCGCCTTGCACTGCGCTGCGATCTGCTCAATCAGTTCAAAATGATCATTCAACTTGCTAACCATTTCAGTCAACTCATTTTGCTTGTCCAATACTTCAGCATATTCATCCAAAGATTGGATAGACTGGTACAACTCTTCACTGATTGCTTTGATTCTTTTATCAGCAATGATACTCTTCAGTAGGCTATGAAGTCTATTTGTTGCAATAGAGGTTTCTCTGGCAAAAGAAGCAGCAGATTGCAGATAGTTTTTAAGCGTATCTTCCAGTTTTGTTTTGTTTCCCCGGTACAGGTTTACAATGCAAATCAGGTTTTGCAGTTGTTCGGGGCTAAAATCGTTGACTTTGCTGGTAACTTTCCGGTAAATCTTCCGGGCATCGAGCATCAGCACCTTGTCTTTGCGTTCAGCGTCCTGTTCTTTTGCCCTGTCGAAAAACCACAGTGTACAAGGCAGCGAGCGGGTATAGAAAAAGTTGTTGCCAATGGCCATCATCACATCAACCGCACCGGTTTTCACCAGCTTTTCGCGAATGTCTTTTTCGCTGTGTCCGGCATCGCTGGCCGACGAAGCCATTACAAAACCCGCCCGTCCGGTTGGCTTCAGGTAATTGTAGAAATACTGAATCCATAGATAATTGGCGTTGTCGTTTTTGGGCAGATTTACCTTTCCGTCGAGCATTAACCGCACGTCTTTTTTAACGCTGTCTTTGCCTTTGTCCACACCATCCACGTTAAACGGGGGATTGGCCATCACAAAATCGGCTTTCCCTGCCAGGTTGTGCTTGTCTTCGTAAAAGGTGTTTCCTTCCAGTATCTTTCCTTCCAGCCCATGAACGGCTAAGTTCATTTTGGCCAGTTTTGTATTTAGCTCGGCTTTTTCCTGACCAAGAAAATTTACCTTTTCCGCAGGTTTCAACCCTTCATTTTCGATAAAATAGCCGGTTTGCACAAACATACCCGCCGAACCACAAGCCGGATCGAAAACGGTTCCATGATCAGGCTCAATTACATTTACAATGGTTTTCACCAGCGACATGGGTGTGAAAAACTCGCCGCCTTCCTGTGCTCCGGTCATCGCAAATTTATTTAGGAAATACTCGTAGATTTTACCAAACAAATCACCTTCTGCTTTCTGCAACACTTCTTTGTTGAAAATGCGGAGCAACTCACGCAACAAATCTTTACTGAAAATGGAGAAGTTCTTCGGGAGTACACCTTTGAGGTTTTCGTATTCATCCTCAATTGCCTTCATTGCATTGTCAATTACCTCGCCAATATCCTCGCTTTCGGGCAGGTTCACCAGGTAATCGAACCTCGACTTTTCAGGCAAAAACATGGCATTTTTTTCCTCAAAATCCTTTTTGGTAACAGCCCTGCGGCCTCGTTGCGGATGGTAAGGTAAATCCTTTTCAATGGTATCTTTTACTTTGTCGAACCGGTTAAATGCGTGACGTAAAAAGATTAAGCCTAAAACAGGCATTGAATACTCCGAAGCTGTTAGTTTACTGTTTGCCCTTAATTGGTCTGCTGCCCTCCAAAGTTCTGCTTCCAATTGTCTGAGTTGTTTGCCTTGCATGTTGATTGTTATGGTTCTTGTTTAAGTTTCAAATTTAATATTCTATCCATCAACTGAAAAGGAATATACGTGTCAATAATTCAAATGGGGCTGTTCCTAAAATAAAAAGTAATTTTTCTGTACTACAATTAGTATCCAGCCGGTTGCCTTTTGTTTGGCTTAAAGTTAACAATAATCGGAAAAATAAAGTGTCCTATGAAATCTTTAACCGTTTTTCTGTGAAATTATTCCTCCTTACAAGTAATTTCTAAATTGCCTTTCTTAATCATGTAAAGCATCAAACTCCTTTGCTGATTATCAGTACCAAGAAAATCCAAAAACTGATTAACAACTTCTTCTGGCAGGTTTTGAATCAAAGTATCCTTATCAATTCTCCATGCATTTAAAACCTTGTCTTCAATGACGGTTGATTTGAGGATATCAAAACTGTTCTCATAGGGTTCTTTGTGAACGATTAAAATACACCTTGAAACTCAACCGAATAATTTATTCTGAAACGACATATTTTGTCGTACCTTACGCTTAGCTTTGAAATAAAAATCTAAACATGAAAAGACGTGAATTATTAAAAAGCCTGGGAGCTTTATCAGCTTTGTCATTTTTACCTGTAGTATCAACATTGCCTTCGATAAACGATGTAAAATTTCATTTTGTTGGGCTAGGATCCGGGGGTACAAATGTTGTTAGTCGGGTAAATGAAATGGGAATAAAAGGAAATTTTTCTTGCATTACCTGGTTTCCATTTTCTGATAATCCTCATAAAAAGCTGAAGCATATATACTATGGATATCCAGATGAGCTTTTAGCATGTAGAGAAACGCGAAGAGAAAATATTCCGCTAACTTATGAAATGGAATCTTTGTTATCAGAAAATTCCTTTTATATAATCTTTATCGGGCTGGGTGGTTTCACCGGTACAAGCATTATACACAGTGTTGTAGATTATTTAAAGACTCGGGGCAACAACTACCTGGCTGTTTGTAGTTTACCATTTAATGAAGAGGGCCGATGGAGAAACGACTATGCGAGGCAACGAAAATTTGAGTTGGCAAATGATAAAAGGGTTGTATTCCATGATAGCAGCCAAATAACGCGAATGAACGCAAACATTAGTCTTAAAGATGCCTGTAAACAGGCTGACCTCAATATGATTAAACTTTTCAAGGAGAATGTTATAGAATTAACCACACAATCGATATAAAATGGCAGTCCATCAAACTATTCTCCGTTACTTTTTTATTATTAACAGACTGAGAAGGTCTTCTGCGACATTTCAGGAAATTGATAGCTACCTGAAGTTACAATCTGGTCTACATGGCGAATCCTTTAACGTTTCCCAAAGACAATTTCAGAGAGACATAAAAGATATAGCTTCAATATTTGATATTGAGATTTATTTCAATTCAACGAAGGGAGTATATCAGATTAATTTGGAAGACTTTTCTGAACTCAATAGTCGGCGAATTGAAGCCCTTGACATTTTCAATGCTTTAAAAATCAGTGAAAGTAATTTGCCATTTGTCTGTTTTGAGAAAAGAAAACCATTGGGCACTGAGAATCTGTCAGTGATAATACATTCCATAAAAAACAGGCTGAAAATCAACTTCGACTATGAAAAGTTTTGGGAAGATGAAATATCAAACCGGAGTGTTGAGCCGTATGCATTAAAGGAGTTTAAAAGCCGTTGGTACCTGATTTCAAAAGATCAGAAGGATAACAAAATTAAAAGCTTTGCTCTTGACCGGATGACCAATCTTTCTGTTTCTCAACTGAAATTTATCTACCCGAAAGACTTTAGTGTAGATGAGTATTACAAACATTGTTTTGGCATTATTAGTCCGGATAACCACAAACTTAAGGAAGTCATACTGGCATTTAATCCGGTTCAGGGGAAATACATTAAAACGATGCCCCTGCATGAATCACAGGAAATTTTGGAAGATACAGAACATGGGCTCAAAATACGTTTGAAGCTTTACCTAACTTATGATTTTCTGATGGAGATTTTATCTCATGGTGATGCAGTTCAAGTTATTAGCCCGACTGAACTGGTAAAACAGATAGCGGACATTTATATGAACGCATTTAATCAATATAGCGCTGAATAATTTTTAAATATAACATTTAATCAAACTTGAGTATGAAAGATTTTAACATCCAAATGGATAAGTGGCTTGAAGAAGTTGCAGAAAAGTGTAATGAGATGGCATCAAACAAAAACCTTGATTACGATTTCTATGTTTTTCAATCAGCCGTAAGTTTTAGACCTAAAATTATGATTATCGGTGCTAATCCAGGTGGGAAAAAATGTTACAAGGCAAAACGTTCAAAAAATGACCTTGAGGAAAATGAAAATACGTTTGTTAAATACAAAGATGATCCACAATGGCGTAAATTGAGACCACTTTATGAAATGTTCAAAGACAATGGAATTTTAGAAGAACATTTTAAAGATGCAGTCATTACAAATCTGTCATATTTTAATAGTGGGACCTTTAGTTCATTGAAAAATAAAATGAAGGTTGTCGGTAATGAGCCTTTAACATTTTGCCTCAACAAGAATATTGAACTTATAACAAAGATTATAATGCCTCAAAACATCATCCTTATGGGAGCACCTGCAAGAGACCATTTCAGGAGATTTCTTGATAGTAAATCCTTAGAAATCATTTTATCTTGTGAAAATAAACCTAACGTTCCATTGATTAAGAAGTCTTCAATGACATATAAGGACGAAGCAGGAAATGAAATAAAAACTCCTGTATACATTATTGAACATCCTTCAGCATGGAATGGCTTAAATAGCCCAGATAACATTAGGTTAAAACGCGAAAAGTTTAAAAAATTATTCTGTGTTTAACCTTCCTTCTACTTACCTTATGTTTTCATTTTTATAATATGATAAGAATCATAATTATTTGATATTCTTAATCTTTAGTATTGTTTATATCCCTTACCAACAGAAGAAAAGAGTAAATGGCAAAGGGGTTTAAAACAGAAGGAAGGCAAAAAGGGACTTAGAATAAAGTATCAGGAACGATTAAGGAATTGAAGGTATATTCACATATTTGTCAGAGAACCAAAGTTTGAAAGAAATACAAGACTTTGCATAAAGCATAGCAGTTGGCTCTGCTTAAATAATTCGGGACAAGTTGCCCTCTCCAAACGGGCGAAAATTGATGTTCTAAAATAGTATGGCCTGATATTTCGCTGGATGTTGGCGCTGAATTCAAGACTTTTTTTATCGATGCAACTGAATCATTTCGGATCAAACTGACCCCTTTTTATTGCAGTCTTAGTTTTTATTGAAAGTTCTCTATACCGGTGCAAAGTCGACATTCAAAACAAGATTTTTTATCAGGCTTTTGAAGCCATAAATTCGGATAATCAAATTTCAAAACCGAAATTGACTGCTAATTTTCTATCGGAATAGGGTGCTCACATCCACCGGAATTTACAACAAAACCAGCCGTAATGAAAAAACCAACCTTTGGGAATCGTTTGTAAACCACCTCGAACAGCTCTACTTTATCGGGGCTGCCGAGTTCCTCGACAGGCAAACCGTGGCTTTTGAATACGAGGCATTTAAAACTTATTTCGCGAAGGGGCAATAGCCCCTTTTTTTGTTCAATAAAACTTTTTATCTTTATCTGTAATTTATTCGTTTGCAAGAGTTTATAAACGCTTGCAAACGAATATAATTTTAAATATCAATCACTTACACTCAATTTTAGCTAAAATCAAAAATATTGTGTATTACATACATAACGAGTTACCAGCAAGCGTAAAAGACGACACGACAACAGCGAACAGACGACTATAAACAGAGAAAAAAGTAAACCATATTGACAAGTGAACACAGACATAAAGCCGATACAACAAACCGACAGCGAGTAAGCCGACACTCATTGCCGACCCTTCTGTGTTTTAATTCTTTCCCCACCGCACAAAAAAAATTGAATTGCGAAGCAATCACGTACTCCAATAAAAATGAAAGTGCCGTAAGTAATTTCTATAGCCAACCGCACATTGGCATATTTGGTTTTGCCCCGACACACAAAGCCAACCCTTCGCAAAACCAAAAGAGCCAATTTTTCAACCCCTTTTTATACTTTCGGATTCTATGCAGATACAGTGCATAGGAAAGTATTTACTTTGTTCCTTAATTTAAAAAACAAAAAAAATGGAATCACTAAACGACTTCTTAATTCAAAAGCCAAGACCATTACCAGTAATTGTTGCCGTTGACCGTAGCGGCAGTATGGGTTCAAACGGCAAAATTGATGCTTTGAATATTGCATTAAAAGACTTCATCAATTCATTAAAGGACGAAGACAGCAATAAAGCGGAAATCCATATTGCTTTGTTCAGTTTCGGTGGCGACACTGCTACTTGCGACATTCCATTCGCTTCAATCAACGAAGTAGCACTTCCTACTTATCAGGCTGACGGAAGAACACCAATGGGTGCATCCTTTTCTTCGATAAAAACCTTGATTGAGGACAAAGCTCAAATTCCTTCAAGGTCATACAAGCCGACAATTGTATTGCTGACAGACGGAATACCAACAGACGATTACGAATCGCCAATGAATGCTCTAATAAATGATGGACGCTCTTCAAAAGCATTTCGGATTGCAATGGCTATTGGAAATGATGCCGACCATAATATGCTTTCAAAATTTGTGAGCACTCCAGAATATTTGGTAACAGGAGAAAGTGCAAGAGACATTAGAAAGTTTTTCCGATTTGTTACAATGTCAGTAACACAGCGTATGAAAAGTCAAACGCCAGATATGCTTCAAGTACCAACTATGCCAGAAGATGATACACTTGACTTTTAATGGAACAAATCATTTCATACATACAAGCAACCGTTTCTGGTGATAAGCCTGATTACATTCCCAATCAGGACTACATTCAAGTCTTTGAAAATGATACATTTTTCATTGGCTCAGTATCAGATGGGCTTGGCTCTTCGCTTCATTCTAAAGATGGTGCTCGTTTGGCCTGTGAATGTGTGATTGATATTTTGCAAAAAGAAAATTCGGAAGTTGATTTCAACACATTGTCAGATAAAATTACAATGCAATGGCAACATTTAGTTGATCAAAATAATGGACTTATCAAAGATTACAGAACAACAAATTCGTTTGTATCTGTTTTCAAAAACGAGAAAATAATTCTTGCAGGGCAGTTAGGTGATGTAATGCTTTCAATACGTATTGACGGTTTGTTCAGACATTTTGAAACGACTCAAAAAGAATTTAGCAATGAAACAGATTGTTTGGGTTCTGGAAAGAATGAACAATATAAAATCGCAAAATATGAATTTGGGCACTCATTTGATTTTTTAATTGCTACCGATGGAATAAGCGATGAAATAGACCCATTGAAATTAGAAGCGTTTCAAAATTATTTAAAAAATAAATTTCAGGATGTATCAATTAAAAACAGGAATAGCGAACTGCAATCAGAAATTGAAAATATAATGAAGGACAAAAACAATGACGACAAATCGTTGCTGTACACCTGGACAAAAAAGGAATAAATGAAAGTAATTGATTCTAAAAATATCAGCTATAATGTTGTTGAGAAACTTGGTGAAGGTTCTCAGGGAACTACTTATTTGTTGGAGGATAAAAAACACATTGTTAAACTTTTTAATCACTCATTCAACGAAACTGAAAGCAAATCCAAGATTAATTTCTTGCTCAATTTAGGTTTAAACAAAAAAATATTCTCAGTTCCGTTACGACAAATCACACAACCCAAAAACGGTTACATAGCGGAATTTGCATCGGGAATGCAACCTCTTTCTAATTTGAAGTTGGAAAATGTAAAGGAAAGTCTATCTGAATGGTATTTGCAAACAGGTGGACTTTCAAAGCGATACAATGTCTTGATAAGATTAGCTGCCATATTAAGGGCTTTGCACAGCAAAGGACTTGCTTATTGTGATTTATCCCCCAACAATGTTTTTGTATCTGAAAGGACTGATTTATACAATGTCTTTTTAATTGACCTTGATAATTTAAGATATAAAACAAGTGTTGTCCATAACATTTATACGCCTTTTTACGGAGCACCGGAGGTTATCTCAAATAACTCTCCAAACACAACTATGTCTGATTCTTATTCATTTGCCGTAATTGCTTATGAGTTGCTAACATTAAATCACCCGTTAATTGGCGATAATGTTTCTGATGGTGAACCCGAACTGGAAGAACAAGCACTATTAGGTAAACTACCTTGGGTTGACAATGAAGATGACACTACAAACGAAAGAACAACAGGGCTTCCAACTTTTAGTGTGATTCCCAATCGCCTATTAGAATTATTTCGCAAAAACTTTGAAGTTGGATTAAACAATCCCATTGAAAGACCAACTATGGCAGAATGGTTTGATACTTTGAACCTTGCCAATAACGAACTTCTAAAATGCGGAAATCAAAAATGCAACTTGATTTATCCGTTTAATAACAATAAAAAATGCCCATTCTGCGGACACACGCCAAACAAAGTAACAAGAATACAAATGCGTAGATGGGAAGAAACCGAATCCTTTGATAGCAAAACTCACGAAATTAAATCGTCATTTGATTTAGAACCAACTGTTTATGATGAAATCCTAATGGACGAAAACACTCCAAAGGAAATTGCCGCTTTTAACTTCTTGTTGACAGATATAGAGCCAATGGAGTCATTATTGAAAGTAGAGTATTTCGAAGAAAACAACGAAACGAAAATTCGACTAACACCTTTGAACGGTGTGAAGTTTTACATAAGCCCGAGAAAAGGTTTGGCAGACGGAGGTAAATCCATTTTGCTCGATACTCCAAAAAAAATCAGAGTTGTAGATTCCACCCAAAGCGACAAGCAGAAGTATATGTTGCACCTTAAAGATTTGAGTATTCCCCAAAGAGTATTAACAATAGATTAAAATGGCAGAAATAAAAGACATACTAAATAATTTTCCGGAAGAATTACTTCAATCTTCTTTTAAAGCAAAAGTTGTTTCTGGAAACGTTGAGTGGAAAAATAGTCCTATTCTATTGAAAGTTGAACAGATTGAAGCCAATCAAATTCTATTCAGCATTAAAGGAAACCCGCTACGCTTATCCATCGAAAATTCTAACAATGTTATTTTCGGCAATGGTTTATTTTGGATTACTGATTTCAATAATAATGTGGCACAATTAAAATATCTTCCAAGTGGAATAATTCAATTTTTCAATGAAACACTAGATGTTGGTTTTGGCGACAACATTGTACTTTCAAAAAAGAATGCTAAAATTGATAAACTATCAGGGTTTTTCTACAATGACTATGTTTTCCAATCAGATATTGGGGATGTAATCTTTGTTGAAACTTATCCTAGTAATACAGATTTAAGCTTTACAATTCACGGTTTAAATAAGCGTGTAGATATCGTTGTTAGAGAGAACAAATGGCTGATGCAAAAGGAAAGAAACAAACCATTCACAAAAAAACACGAAGATTTTCTTTCCCTTAATGTAGCTTCTTACCCATCAATCAGTTTTGTAGAATCATCAAAGGCAAAAGAAGCCATTGAAACAATCAAAGCAGAGGAAGCAAAGGGTAACACGCTAATTTCTCTTTGGAAAATATATTCCGAAATTGAACTTCAAAGGGCGACTGATTTAAAAGAGAAAATTGGCGAGTTAAACTTTAGTATAAATCGTCATTTAGATGATGGAGTTTCTCGAATTAGAATAAATAATCTTTCTGAAGATTTGAAGTCAACCATCAAAGACAATAAAGACGATTTACAAAATACATCTCTGGAAGTTCCCAATGAAATTGAAAACGATAATAGAATCGATAACACTAAACGGTTCAGAGTAAAATCTATAAATAATGATTTCAGTTTTGATTTGTATGATGAGTTGGAAACACTCCCTGATAACGGCAAATTATCAGTATCGCTTATTGGTGACGAAATTGTAAATAAGCGTAGAGAAAGAGCTTTAAAGAGTTTGAGAGAAAACCGAATATTCGTTACTCAAAATTTATTGTTTGCTATTGAAGGATTAGCGGATGCAATCTTGATTAAAAAACGCAATGAAAAGGCATTAACCGACCGAACAAGAAAATTCTTAAAAGATAAGTTTGGAATTAACGACTTAACCCAAAACCAAACGGAAGCAGTTCAAATAGCTATCAACACTCCTGATGTTGCAGTTATTCAAGGTCCGCCTGGTACAGGAAAATCAACAGTAGTAGCCGCTATTTGCGACAGGCTTATTGAAATTGCTGAAAAGTCGAAGAAAGACGACAAGAAACTCATTCTTGTTTCCGCTTTTCAAAACGACACAGTTGAACACATCGCTTCAAAAATTAATACTTTGGGATTGCCTACCATAAAAGTTGGAAAAGAAACACAAAGTAACATTCGGGCAGAGGACGAACTAATCAAAAAAATACGTTTAAACATTGACAATTCATTGCAAAATCTTTCTAAAAAGGGCAATGCACATCGAGTTTCTAAAAGATTAAGCGACTTAAAAAAACTTTATGAAATCGAAAACAATGAGGAACAGTTAAAGTCCGAAATAGAAACATTTATTAAAAATATTTCAATTAGTGACGAATTGTGGAACTCGTGGCAGGAAATAAATGGCAATGCAAAGTTTAATGATACTTCTCTTGAAAAGAATCTGAAATTATTAAGAGGACTAAGGACAGATATTCAAAGCTACAATGACGATGGTTATGAAAAAATAGTCCGATTACAAAAATCAGACTTGCCATTTAGTGATTCGGAGATAGACATTCTAGAAAATGCACCTTTTGAAAATCCTGATGAATCGTTTTTAAAAAATGTAAAACAACTTCAAGAAAAATATCTGGAATTGTTGAACGCATTGGAAACTAAAATTACATCGGGTAACAATCTCGCTATAGTTGATTGGTTGGATATGGCAATTCAATATTTCAAACAAAAAGAAAGCGTTGACTTCCAGGATGAAGAAACATTTTTATCTGCCGTTCTTGAAGAATTAAGAGACGATTTAGACGGGAATGCGGAATACATCAGAAATACAATTAAAGATTACGGAGAAAGTCTTGCCGCAACCAACCAAGTTGCCGGAGGTAAAGAAATGAGTGCCTATTCAAAAATTGACAATGTAATTCTTGAAGAAGCGGCACGTTCCAACCCTTTGGATTTGTTGATTCCAATGACAAAAGCAACGGAAAGAATAATTATGGTTGGTGACCAAAATCAGCTGCCGCATCTTTTAGAGGATGACATTGCAGAAGAAACTTCATCAAAACTTTCGGATAAGTTTTTAACCACAGAAACCAGAAAGAAGCTTGAAGAGTCACTTTTTGGTGTAATCTTTAAAAATCTTGGTGGTGCAAATCCAAAACGAACGATCACACTAACTGAACAGTTTCGTATGCACCCATTTATCGGAGATTTTATCAGTAAAGTTTATTACAGAGGCGAGTTGAAAGCCGGAATTTCAAATCAGGCAGATCTAAAGAAACACAATTTGAGTTTGGCTTGGGCTCAAGATAAGGTTGCTGTTTTTTGTGATGTAAAGAAAAGCCAAGGAATTGAAGAAAGTGGGAAAAGTAAATCCCGTAAAGCAGAAGCAGTAAGGATTGTTAAACTTTTAGACGAGCTTAAAACCGACCCAAATTTTGAAAATTTAAGTGTGGGTATCATTACTTTTTACGCCAAACAGGTAGATGAAATATCTCGTGAAGCTTCAAAAAAAGGATATACAGAACAAAGGGCTGACGGAAGTTTTGAAATCACACTTCCCTATCGTGTAACGAATGACGTCAGGGAAAAGTTAAGAATAGGTTCTGTTGATTCTTTTCAGGGTAAGGAATTTGATATCGTTATTTTGAGTACGGTACGTTCAAATACAATAAGCAGAACTCACGAAAACTATAAAAAGGCATTCGGATTTTTAACGCTTGAAAATCGTTTGAACGTGGCTTTTTCACGTTCTCAAAAACTCTTAATAGTAGTTGGTGACGGAGAAATGCTCTCTGATGACTTTGCAAAAACCTATGTTGAAGGGTTACACGAGTTTTACACTAATCTTTCAACTGACAAACAGTATGGAAATAGAATACAATAGCATATATCATCATATCAAGCGAAGACCATCAAAAAAATACCTGATGGTCTCAATACCGCTTTATATGTATCGAGTGGAAACGAATGAATTTGAACACGGTCTGAATTTCTTTCAGAAAGTTGTATTGAAGTTTAAAGCGAAACCAAATATTAAAAATGAAACCATTGCCCAACTAACAGGGCTTGATGACAAATTAATTGCGATGGTTTCGGCAGAATTACAAGGTAAAGGATTGTTAAGTGAACACGGTTCACTCAGTGAAAAAGGAAGGGAGAAACTTAATGAAGTAGAAGGTCTTGTGGTTAATTCAGGAAAACGAAGAATTGGTTATCTTTTTAAATACTTAAATCAGGACAAACTTTATCCATACTTCATTCAAAGAGTTGAGCCAGCCGATATTTTACAAGATAAAGGTCAACATCCTAAAATCGTAACAGGAACAAAAGGTGATGGTGAAGATTTTACAGAACTTCCTTTTTTTATTGACGACTTGATTGTAAAAAAGCAAACCTATAACAAACCCACCGAAAGAGAAGTCTTACAACTTATTCAAAACACGAACAGAAAAGGCGAGCAAAAGCAAGAAGATGAAGAAAAAAACAATAAACTCTCCAAACAACTTAGCATTCGTTTTTTGAAAGACCAACCAGAAATTATTTGGGTGTGTTCCTACATATATTTGAAAGAAAACGAAGATGGATATTTTGACCCGGAATGGAGAATTGCTGACCCATTCGGATTCGGTGATAGCATTTCATTGAAAAATTACATTTCAAAATTGGGAAATGAGAATCTGTACAAAAGCATTATTGGCAGATTTTCTGATGCCAAAACATTAGAAGGTAAAACTTTATCTGATTTTTATGAAATAATCAATAAACGAATAGAAGAAAGGTTATTGAGTGATTTTTCAATCGGGACAAAAACTTTAGACATCAATTTGCAGGCCTACATTGAATCGGTTATAAAAAATATTATTCTCCTTGAGCAACAAAACTATAAAGACAATGATGCAATTCTCTCCTTTTCACTAAACATTCAAAACGCTTTGGAAAATATTTTCAAGCAGGACAGGGAGCAAAGGAATTCTTTTTATGAAGCAGTTTTCAGTGAACTTGACAGAGATTTTGAAAAGAAGAAACGAAGTTTAATTGGTATATACAGGCAAAGGTTGTTCTCTAATAATACATTAGTTCCACAGCCAATAATCAATGTATGTAAAGGAAATTTGGCAAGGGGAAACTCCCTACTATCTTATGTGGCTTCGTTTATCCTGACTTACAATTACGATAACAAGTCAATTCTTTTTAAACACTTAAATAATCGCATTGACCAAATTATTGAAATTGCTCAACTGCGAAATGAAAAAGGACACGGACAAACAGCATCAGAAAAAGAGTTGAGCCCCTTTAGTAAAACTGAAGTTCTAAAACATTACGACTTTTTTAAATCACTCATTAACGATTACTCAAATCTGAAATAAGATGAGCAAAAAAAATAAAAATAGGCAGCAGCCAAACAATCAAAACAAACCAACTCCAGCAGTTAAACCAACAATTACTGATGATCAAAAGTTGGAAATCGAGGTAAAAAAAGATGAGTTGGAAAAGGAGAATGTCCTACCTGTAGAACAATTAAGTTCAGAATCTGAAATAAAACTAAAAGAAGCCGAAGCCAAGGACGATTTAGTTAGGTATTGGAACTATGTCAAAGACATAAACAAGAGACTTGAATCACTTGTAATTACTGCAAATTCTGAAAAAGAAAAGGCGGCCAAGTTGAAAGAGGAATTTGAAACATCTAAACGTGAAACAGAAGCGATTAAAACCGACTTAAAGAAAAAATTAGAGGAATATAATCGCAAGGATAAAGAAATCACTGAAAGAGAGATGGCTCTTGACAATGGTGAGTACACAGGAGTCATCAGAAGATTATTGGACACGATTAAAGACACAGAAAAAAAGGTATTTACTGATACCGAAAATCTTTTTAAAGAATTATCAGAGTTTCATAAAACGAATCTTGAAGAACTTTCAAAAAGTTTGATATCCAATTCCGAATTAGAAAAACAGATAAACGAGTTTAAAAAAGAGAAAAAGCGATTTGAAATTGACAAAGCTGATTTTGAAGACAATCTACGAGATGAGTTTTCAAATCAATTGACAGAAAAAACAAAAGAATTAGAACGTTTACAAAGAAAGTTCGCTGCCATTGAGGAAGAAAACGCAAAACTGAAGCAAACCTTTGAGGATTTGGAAAGTGCGTTTGATTCTTCTGACCCTCAGGAGATTCTGATGCTAAACTCCTTTATGAAAGGTGAGATTGAGAACTTGAAAAGAGAATTGAACGACCGCCCAGAACAATATGAATTAGATGGCAAACAAGCCAAAATAGAAGAACTACAAGCAAAGGTTACTGAATTTCAAGAAAAAATAAACGAGGGCGAATTGCTTGAACTTAAAAGAATTTTGAGCAATATGGATTCTTATGTTATTGAAATTAACGCATACAAAAATCAGATAGAAAGTGCTAAAGTACGTGAAGCATCACTCAAAAAAACGATTGATGATTTATCAGTAACTATTGACCAGCTTAAAGGTGAATCCTTAAAAAAAGCAGATGCTTTTGAGTTTGCCAAGAAATGTGATGCTGACAAAGAACATCTTGGCAAAAAATATTTAGGCGTAAATGCAAAGCAGCCAAACGACTTAAAAAACATTAGCAAACTACGTTCAGCAATGGATGGCATTTAAGTCTGACAAGCCATTTTATTATGACTTGAATACAATTCGCATTTTCCTAGCAGGACTTCATATGTCCCCTATTTCAATATTGCAAGGTATTAGCGGCACTGGTAAAACAAGTTTGCCACGTGAATTTGCAAAGGCTTTGCTTTCAGATTCTAACTATGTTGGATTAGACTCAGATAATCAAAACAAGGCCCCATATCGCATTTGTGCTGTTCAATCAGGCTGGAGGGACAATATGGATTTAATGGGTTATTACAATTCATTTGAACACAAATACAAGGAAACTGATTTTTTCAAAGCCCTTTATGTAGCTAATCAGCCAAAATATACGAACACTTTGTTTCTGATAATCCTTGATGAAATGAACCTATCAAGACCGGAACATTATTTTGCCGACTTTTTATCGTTATTGGAACAATCACCAAGCGAAAGATATATCAGTTTAACCAATACCCCGAAAGAAGTCCTTCCTGAAATGGTGGTTGGTGGTAAATTGAAAATTCCAGAGAATGTTCGTTTTATCGGTACAGCTAATCACGATGAAACAACTTTGGAATTTGCACCTAAAACTTATGATCGTTCCAACCTAATGGAAATGCCCAAAAACCATCCTGATAAGAATAGTTTCAGAAAATCTGATGAAGAATTTAATGTTAGTTATGATTGGCTAAGTCAAAAGTTTAATGCCGCTGAGAAAAATCACAATAATTCCTTTTTGAAGTTTCACAGTTTCATTAATTCAGATGATATGAAACTTCTTTTAATGGACAAAGGAATTGGTGTTGGAAATCGTTTAGAATATCAAGCTGAAAAATTCATTGGTGTTTTTGTGGAATCGGGAAATGAAAAAGAAAAAGATATTGCCATTGCAACCGACCATTTAATTACGAGCCGATTATTCAGGACACTTAAAAACCGATATGACTTGGATAAAACTAATCTCACAAAATTTAAAGAAGAATATGTAAAACTGTTTGATAAGAATTTTAAAAATCAAAAGCCCAGTTTTACAATTGACTTGCTAGATACGGAAATAAGCAAGAAGTAATGATGCTTTTTGACAGATATACAGGCAAAAATGTTTCTGAAAAAGAAATACCAAATCAGATTGACTTTGGCAGATATTGTTTTGCTGAAAACGGGAAAGATATTACCTACTCTAACTTTAAAACCAATAAGGCGATTAAACAAGATTTGCTTTTGGACAAAAACAAAAGCATTCAGGATATATTAATCGACATTGCAGTTGATGTAGAAAAGTCAAAACCGAACGAATTTAGTGTAGTACCATTAATACGCAGAATTAAAAACAAGTTAAACCTAAATGAGTTTGAAAATCTTCTTTTGGATAAACTTTTTCATTTAGAAGAAATTTTCAGAGTCCCTCACTATTTATTACATCGTGAAATTGAAAAAGTTCACGTGTCAAAAGCAAAACGGATTCCTTCAAAAAGTTATCAATATTTAGCTTCACATACAGAAGATTGGGTTCATAAAAGCATTGTCTGTTTTAAGCCAAGCAGAATTTTACACGAAGAATTAGAACTGAATTTTGATATTTATGAGAATCAACTTTGCGTGACCTTAGTTCAACGTTGTCTTGTTTATCTCAATTCACGTTTAAAGGAAATTCAGGATATTAAGTCGTTCCTAAACGAATATGAAAAACTTTTAAAAAATCGCAACGATCAAAAAAGCTGGTACAAGAAAACAGAAAGAAATCTTAGGTTGATTGGTGCAGTCTATGATGATGAAAATTATCGTGGCTCATCCAAGGACGGTGCAACATTAAGCGTAACTGAAAATGTTTTAAATCAGTTTCAGAAAAGATTGCAACTGCTTCAAAAGTCAGATCTTTTTGACTTTATAAATAAGCGAGCAATGCAATCTATTACATTAAAAAACACAAATGTTTTGGTAAATCATAAGCATTACAGATATGTAAAAACACTTTGGATTGAACTGGATAAAGTAAAACCCGAAAAAAGTGATTCTGAAAAACTAAAACACGAACAAGATGTAATAAACGGACTAAGACAATATGCAAAAAGCATTATTGTTTACACACTAAAAAATGCCTTGGAATACGAATTGAAAGGAACATATCAAGAATTTTCAGGCGACCATCCTTTTTATATTACTACCGAGTTATGTGAAGCTAATAATGTATTAAAGATTAAAATCGGTAAGTTTGAAAAAAGAATCATTGTTATTGCAAACGAGCCAGAGAACACCAGAGAACAAACAGAATTTTTAAGGAAACACAATTCCTACTTGTTTTATTATTCCGAAAATTCTGTCAATGAAACACTGCGTACTATTTCCATAAATCCATTAGACCCGGACTCTATTGAAAGAGCAGGATCCTTTATTAAGAAGTTTTTATTGATTTCCTACAATGAAAACTTAAAACGCAGCTTTAAGTTCCCTCAACTGTTAAGAGATTATGTGAAATACATACCTCAAAATCAAGTAAGTTTCAAAACTTCTGACTACACATTTTCATACCACTCTTATCCTAAATCAGAATTAATCGAGAATGATATAAAGAAACAGATTGAATCCGACACTTTGTTTACCAAGAAAAGTAGGCCTGATAAAGACATTATTTTCAAAGAATTATCCAATCTTATCAACGATATAAACCAGAGAGCAGAAGAACTTAAAAATAAGTATTTACATTGTTTTAGTTGCGGAACAGCTTTTCAATCATACAACATAGTTGAATTGAATTATATCAAATGTCCAAGTCCAAGTTGCAATTCATTGTATGATAACTCATCTGACAAAGAAATAACCTTAAAAGTAGATGATTCCCGTTACAATTCATTAGCAAATAAAGAATTTGGAATGGATTATATTTCATTCAATACAGAAGAATTATGAGCATTAATAAAAATGCATATTTGAGATACCAAGTGTTGGACAAATGTTTCAGCAACAGGTATCGTATGTTTTTTATTGAAGATTTACTTGATGAAGTAAATAAAGCATTGGCAGAATTCAATGGCGATGGTTCAAAAGTTGAAAGAAGACAGCTTTTTGATGATATTAAATTTATGGAAAGTGAGACGGGTTTTTCGATACCACTTGAAAGATTCCGTCAAGGCAAAAAGGTTTACTACAGATACGGCGAAACAAATTTTAGCATTCAAAATCAAAAAATCAGTGATGAT
>CAZXVT010000003.1:5529-40438 GCA_964644015.1 uncultured Maribellus sp. | reverse complement strand
ACTCTGCACTGATGGTTTTACTACGTTTCAGGGGCATTCCACAATTTGAATGGGTAAATGAAATTTTCCCAAAACTTCAATCTGCATTTCAAAAAGAAGAGCCCAAAGAAGTTATAAGTTTTGACCAAAATGAATATTTGGTTGGCTTAGATAACTTACCAACACTCTACAAAAGCATTACGAACAAATCGGCTTTAAACATAGAATACCAGTCATTTAAGGAAACTGAGCCAATACAACTAATAATTCACCCGTATTATCTCAAACAATTCAACAAACGTTGGTTTTTGTTTGGCTTTAATGGAAAAGACAAACTCATTTACAATCTACCATTAGACAGGATTAAAAGCATTTCTCAAAGTTCAAAAAAATACATCGAAAACGCAACGATGGACTTTAAAGAATACTTTGAAGACATTGTTGGAGTGAGCTTTACGCCTAACGAAAAGCCTTTAAAAATTAAGCTAAAAATTAACAATGAAGTTACTCCATACATTCTGACAAAGCCTTTGCACTGTTCACAGAAAAAGACAGAATCCAAAGCAGATGGAACAGTAATTGAAATTGAAGTAATTCCAAATATCGAACTTAGACAACTAATCCTTTCCTATGGTGACGGAATAGAAGTAATTTCACCAAAAAGTTTTAGAGACCAAATGAAAAAAGTAATTGACAGTATGAATAGAAAATATCAAAAGACTTTAAAATAATGAATGAAACGCCAACGCACAAAAGCACACAAATTGCCAAGTCGCACAAGCCGATACACAAGCCAAAACTTGGCAAAGAGTATGCTTTTCCCAACGCTGAAAGAAATTCTTTTTTTTTCTCCCTCCCTTCTGAAAAAATCAAAACACCCGACACGCAAACCGACACTACAAAGACAGTTATAATCAACAATGACAATGGTTTACGGACACGGTGGACAAGAACGCCAGCTGGTAACAGGCGTTTGGCTCAATGGCGGGTGAAGTGGTTAATTGAACATTCTACCTCGCATCAACTTTGGTGGTGTATTGACAGTTTAGTGCTCCGAAATCCATCACTGCGCCAAACGCCAAAACGTTAAGAAATTTTTCTCTCCTCCACGCCACTTAATTCCGCCAAAGTTATTGATCGCTATCCTGAACAGGCAAGGGTAATACTGTAAGCTCCCCTTTTACATTTTAATACAATTCATTTTGGGTAATATTCCGATAATTTTAATATAATTGTACTAAGACGCTACTTTCAACTAAACTAGATCGCTTTATGACTACCAATTACATTCGCAATGTAGATCATGATAAAAAAATCAATTACGAAAAATTTATTGGAGAATTATCTATTCTTGATATAATAGAAAGCCGAAAAGCAATAGTTTATTCTGATGACTACCAGGATAGCCACCATATTCTTTTGGATATCAGAGAAGCAGTTATCACCGATTTCATTCAAAATATTTCTATATTCTTTGATTTTGTTGATGAATTTTCAAAGATCAGAAACATAAACCGGAAATGCGCTGTCTTAACTATAAAGCCTGTTGATGTAGTAGATTCAGAATTAGTAAAAATGAATCTTAGTAGAGTAAAACCAGAACTTAAAATTGAAATATTTTCCACGGAAAGCGCTGCTTTGAATTGGCTGAACAATACATAATCCGGAAGCATGGGATGAATCGGGTTTGGCACAAATTTATAATAGGGTTTATAAGGAATCTGACAGAGAAACCCAACTCCAGTAAAATACTAAATTGCTGGTATAATACAATTGAATTAATTCAACTTCTTTTTATGTTCTTATATTAATTCAATAATGAAGAATCAAAATTAAATCTTCAATATTTAAAAAATTTATTCTTCAATTTTGTTTATGCCGACAGAATCTCTCAGTTTCATGGTAGGTTTAAGTAAAACCTGGCTCATGGTGATTTCTTTGTCTTGTATCATTGAAAGAAGATATTTTACAGCCATTTTGCTGATATCCTCAACAGGTTGGGCAATACAGGAAATAGGTGTTGAAAGGTAATCTAAATAGGGATGGTCATCAAAAGTAAACAATGAAATTTCTTTTGGGATTAAAACATTTTCTTCCTTTAAAGCTTTCATGCATCCCATTGCAATTGTGTTACTTAAAGTAAATATAGCAGTAGGGCGTTCTTTGCGTTGCAGTAATAATTTTGTTTCAAGATATCCATTTTGAAATGAAAACTCATCACCTGTAATGATATAGCTATCAAACCCGGATTCTTTCATAGCATCAATAAATCCTTTAAGCCTTAAACGATTTGGTGTTGAATTCCGTTTTCCCTGAATACAGGTTATTTTTGAATGGCCGTTTGCAATCAGATATTTTGTTGCTTTATAAGCTCCTTCGTAATTATCTGTTGAAATATACGGGATATCCATATCTTCAAAATAACGGTCAATGCAAACAATCGGGATTCCCTGTTCCTGTACTGCTTTGATATGTTCCCACTGGTCGCCACAAGGAACAATGATCAGTCCTTCCACATTTCTTGCTTCCAGATGCAGAAGTTCCATCTTTTCTATTTCAATGTTTTCATCACTGTCACTGATGATTGTTATGTAGTTGAATTTTCTTAACTCAGTGTTTATTTCACTTGCAATTGCGGCAAAAAATGGGTTATTAAGGGAAGGAATAATTAATGCTAAAGCTCCACTTTTCCCTGTCCTCAAGTTCGATGCAAAATGATTCGGTACATAATGCAGTTTTTTTGCTGCTTCCTTTACTTTTTGTTGCGATTCTAATCCAATTCGATATTGTTCGGCCTTTCCGCTAAGAACTCTTGATACGGTTGTAATTGAGAGCCCGGTCATTTCGGCAATATCATTGATGTTTATTTTGTGTGTTGCCATTATTAAAGTACAAACGATTGTTCAAAAGTAATATAATTATTGTTTCAAAAAAGTAGTTCTGCTAAAAAACAGTGATGAAAATAGGTCTTTTTGTAAAAGAAACAGCATCTCCTATAGTAAAGAAGGGATGAGAAAATAATTTTCAAAATATTTAGAACAAACGTTTGCGCATTTATTTTATATTTTCTATGTTTGCTCGTATGTATGATAAATCAATAAAACATATTAATTATGGTAAAATATCAAAAAGATGAAGATTCTGATGTTGCCCTTGGGGGTGATAATCACTGGAAATTTTTATGCCTTTTCCGGCATTCAATATTATTGAGCTTCTTGCTTGTGTTCGCTAGCTACACATTTGCTCAACAGAACAGAACTGTTACAGGAAAAGTTGTTGATTCAGGAGGTTCTCCTCTTCCTGGCGTAACAATTCACCTGAAAGGATCAAGTACTGGTACAGTAACGGATTCGCAAGGTATGTACAGTTTGCAGGGTGTCAATAATACTCATACCATGGTGTTTTCATTTGTAGGAATGAAAACACAGGAAATTGCAGTCTCTTCCAAAACTGTTGTTGATGTTGTAATGGAAGAAGGTACTATCGGTCTGGAAGAAGTTGTGGCGATCGGATATGGTACTGTAAAGAAAAAGGATTTACTTGGAGCGGTTTCATCGATCAAAGAAGACGTTTTAGCAGAACGTGCATCAAGCAATGTGGTGGAATCGATGCGCGGACTAACCTCAGGGGTGAAGATTACCACAAGCGGCCAACCCGGATCAAATGCATCTATAATCATCAGAGGATTAGGAAGTTTAACAAATAATAATCCGCTGTTTATCATTGACGGGGCATATGGAGGTAGTGATTTAGGTGTTAATGTGGAAGATATAGAATCGATTCAAATTTTGAAAGATGCTTCATCTTCTGCAATTTATGGATCACGCGCTGCCAATGGTGTAGTAATAATCACAACAAAACAAGGTAAGGAGGGTGACTTAAAAGTAAAATTCGACTCTCAGGTTACATTAAATTGGTTACCCCGCTATGATTTAATGGATGCAACTACCTATAAAATTTATGATGACAGAGCATATGATGAGGCCATTTTGGCTGGTGTTGGCGGAATTACAAAGCGTCAGGACCATTATGATGGAGATACTGACTGGCAGGAAGAAATGTTAGGAACAGGCATTTTGCAAAACTATAATGTTTCTTTATCAGGCGGTGAAAAAACACTAAAGTACTATACTTCATTGAACCGAATGGTTGACGAAGGTGCATTGTATGCTACAGGTTACGACAAATATGGATTTCGTATTAATACAAGTGGACAGAAAGGAATCTTCTCGTATGGTGAGAATCTGTATTATACCAAATCAAACCGTAAAATACTGAATGGAAATCCATGGAGTTCATTTATTGGAATGCCGCCAACCATTCCTGTTTTTGATGAAGCTCATCCAGGAGGATATGGCTATGGAGATGTAAAAAGAGCAAACTCTTATGGTCTTAATCCTATTGCCATGCAGGATTTATATGTCCGTGATAATGATGAAGAATACCTGACGAGTAACATTTTCGGACAGATATCGCTTTTTGAGATGTTTACTGCGAAATTGAATGTGGCATACAAAAGTTATATGGGCGTTACAAATTCTTTGCGTAAAAAGGGCAACTGGACTATGGGACAAGGAGATGACGCTGCGTTTTTGGGTGACAACAGCGCAAAAAATCATGATATTCTCATAGAACAAACTTACAACTTTAAACATCTGTTCGGGAAACATGATGTTAATGCAATAGCGGGTATAACCTATAATAAATTTCACGAAGAAATTCGTTGGATTACAAAATTAGACCCATTAATGGTTGGAGATGAATACATTACCTCTCTTGATGCAGCTACTGGAAATACAACTGCGGGTGGAAGCTATGGTGAGGCTACATTGATTTCATACTTAGGCAGAATTAACTATTCATATGCCGACAAGTATTTGGCACAAATAACTGCTCGTCGTGATGGAACATCACGGCTTCCGGAAGATACCAGGTGGGGAAATTTCCTTTCCTATTCATTAGGATGGCGCATTAGTGGAGAAGAATTCTTTAATGTGCCCTTGATTAATGATTTGAAACTTCGCGTTAATTATGGAACACTTGGCAACAGCAGTATTGGTTATTGGGATTATCAATCAACAATTAATACGGCTCCCCGCGCTGTATTTGGTAGTCCGGAGTATAACCAAATTGGGATGATCCAATCCAGACTAAGTAATACTGATCTTGTTTGGGAAAGGAAAACAACAGCTAATGCTGGTTTTGATCTTGTTGGTCTTAATAATCGCCTTCGTTTAACGGCGGAGTATTTTTATGCAAAAAGTGAAGATCTTTTGGTTTATCTTCCTATTCTGATGAGTTCAGGAAATGAAGGAGGAGCACCTGCTGTTAATGCGGGGAGTTTGGAAAATCAAGGAGTTGAATTTGAAATTGGATGGAACGATCGCGTTGGAGATTTTTCGTATTCTGCTTCTTTGAATATATCACATTTAAGGAACAAGGTTCTTGATCTTGGATATGGGCAAACAATATATTATACATCGCTTGCAAAAACTGAGATTGGTCAGCCGCTTGGTATGTGGTATTTGTATAAAATGGGTGGAATATTCCAATCTGAAGAAGAAGTTTCAAATTATGTGAACTCAAAGGGAAAAGTTATTCAGCCAAATGCTTTGCCAGGTGACATAAGATATAACGATTACAACGACGATGGAATTATTTCATCTGAAGACAGACAAATTGTGGGAAGCCCATGGCCTGATTTTGAAACTGGAATAAACCTTGGTGCTTCATATAAAGGATTCGATTTGACAATCAATGGATATGGAAGATTTGGACAGCAGATTTGGAATGGTTCGGCAGCTGCTGCAGGTGATTTTGCAAACAACCAGAATAACTTCAATGGTTTAATGCCGTGGACTCAGGAACATCCTGTTAATGATCGTCCCAGAATTGTTTATGGAGACTCAAGGAACAGCAGGGGAGACCAGGACCGCTGGCTTGAAAACGGATCTTTTTTCCGTTTAAGCGATATTACATTCGGATACAATGTTCCTGCTTCTTTATGTGAAAAAGCAGGATTGGATCAGATTCGCGGTTCGGTTACATTGCAAAACCTCGTTACAATAACAAAATATTCCGGACTGGATCCTGAATTCGCAGACAACGGAATATTTACCATGGGAGCAGATAACTGTTCATTTCCAAATCCGCGAGCAGTTCAATTTGCTTTGTCATTCACTTTCTAAATTAGAATAATTATGAAAAAGATAGTTAATTATATATTGTTGAGTGTTGCTATAACGCTATTATCATCCTGCGATTCGTCATTACTTGATATACAGAATGAAAACACGCTGAGTACCGGAGTTTTCTGGAAAACAGAAGCTGATATCGAATCAGGTGTTGTCGCTATTTATAACATGTTTTATCGTCAGGGGACATGGACCCGGAATATCTATACTCAAATGAATGGCATGGCTGACGATGGCGTCAGTTATGCAGGTTGGACAGAGTTAAATGAATACACCAAGTTTATATTCACCAATTACAATTTCGGAGAATGTAATGTAAAAATGTGGGAAGAACATTATATCGCAATTTATCGGGCCAACCAGGTACTTGATAATATTGACAAGGTAACGTTCACCAGCGAAGAACATAAGCAAGATCTGGTAGGGCAGGCAAAGTTTCTGAGGGCTTACTATTATTTTTATATAACAATGCTTTGGGAAAATGTTCCTTTAGTATTGAAAACATCATCCGCCTCTGATCAGCCACTGCAGGCGACAGCAGATGAAATGCTCGCTCAGATTGAAGAGGATCTGGAAGATGCAGTCAGTAAACTTCCAGCTACACGTTCAGCTAAAGAATATGGCCGGCCAACAAAAGGAGCTGCTTATGGATTGCTTGCCAAAGCTTATGCGCAACATCATAAATGGGAAGATGCAAAAAAATGTCTTGAGTGGCTTGTTGACGGAGAAGGGAAAAATTACTATGATTTGATGCCAAACTGGGCTGATAATTTTAGTAACAAAAAGGAAAATAACAAAGAATCAGTTTATGAAATACAATTCTCTTTAATGAACAGAGTTGGTTTTGATCAAACTGATAATTACCTGGATCCTAATGCTCAGTTAGGTACACAAATTGAAATGAATCAGGCTCCAACCGGTATTGGATGGAATAACATTGAAGCAAGGCGGTGGCTGGTTGATTATTTCAAACGCGAAAAGACAATTGATGGCAAAAACGACATACGTTTGTTCCATACTGTATGGTATGATGGTGCTTCATCTGACTTTTCCGAAATTCCAAATCAGTTAATTTATGGGAAACCGTGGAACAGCGACTGGGGCAACCGTGTCTTTATTAAAAAATACAGTACAGATGCCCTTCCGTTATACTATTGGAATGATAACAACTTCCGGACAATTCGCTATGCAGATGTGTTGCTTTTGTACGCTGAAGTTCTCAACGAACTGAGTTCCACACCTCCAGCTAAAGCCGTTGAATGTTTGAACAGGGTTCGCAACCGGGTAAATTTACCAGATATTGCGAACAGTACATATTATAACGGGGCTCAGATTATAAATAGTAAAGAAGCATTCCGCGAACATTTGAAAATAGAAAGAGGGCTGGAACTTGCCATGGAATGCGTTCGCTGGATTGACCTGAAACGCTGGGGTATCAATGATCCGAGCACACTTTCGCTGATAAAGGAACGTGATACTGATTTCAATAATTTTGTGATAGGTAAATCCATTCGGATGCCAATCCCTCAGAGCGAAGTGGATAATAATCCAAATCTGAAACAAAATGACCAATACTAATTTTAAAAATCTGAATTATGATAAAAATGAAATATTTATTAGGAGTTATAATTGCCCTTGTACTTCTCTGGGGCTGCAATGATGATTCTGATTATGTTATTGGGAGTAATCCGGATGAATTTGCTGTTTATCCGGTTGCAATGCCAGTTGTAGCAAGTGGGGGAACTTTTGAGTTAACAATAAATGGCAATGAATCCTGGAGTGCAAGACTGGTTGACTCAAACAGTTCTGCTCAGGATTGGTGCACATTAAACGAAACCTCCGGTACCGGGAAAAAGGTAATTACCGTTACTGTTAAGCCGAGTACCTCATTTACGAAGCTGCGTTCTGTAATTATTGAAGTAACAGGTGGAAACAAAACCTTAAAATCAAAAGTATTACAGGAAACAATGGTGCTTGGTGAAGATGAGGTGCTGATAAATGGAATGGTATGGTCAACTAAAAACGTGGGAGCGCCAGGAACTTTTGCTTCTTCTCCGGAAGATCGCGGAATGTATTATCAATTCAATCGTAAAGTAGGTTATCCCAGTGGTTTACAGGGAGATCCGGCACCTGCAAACTGGCCGGCTGAATATGTAAATGACGAGATAAACTGGCTTCCGGAAAACGATCCTTCTCCCGAAGGATGGCGTGTGCCGACAACAGCTGAAATGGTTGCTTTATGGGAGCTCGGTGCCACCTGGGCTCCAAAAGAACAGACAGGATTTTCGACCGATGGAATGATTATCGGGGTTCCTGCTTCAGTTGCAAAACAAGCCAATAAAGATAATCTGAAGCAATTGGGTTGTCTGTTTTTGCCGCAAAGTGGCTGGCGAAACGAAACAGGTGAGGTTGATCGCGGATGGCTTTGTGCAGTGCGAAGTGGCACTTCTTTAAGTAAAACACACGGTGGCATGTCGTTAGGTGATTCAGGTGGATATCGTGATGTATGGGGTTGGGGCGACGGACATAAAGTACGGGCAGCCATGATTCGCCCTGTTAAAAATATACAGTTAGAAGATTGATTATTTATTTAGCTATTAAGATTGGGTGCCGGGAGTTTTTCTGGCACCCAATTGTAATAAAGTTAAAAGAATGTATTAATGATCTGGTAGTTACTATTCCACTGAATTCTAATTTGATTAATGAACTTCATTAAGAGTATAATAATGGGAAAAGGTATTCTTTTAATATGTCTGATTATTCTGTCGCATTTTGGATTTGCGAAAAACGACAAAAAAAATAAGCTGAAAACTCCAAAAGTTCAGTATGAATTTAGTGGAGGTGCTGGTCATTACAATTATGCCCCAAGTGTTATTGAAGATAAATACAAAATCAGGTATGCTTTTGTGTGTCAGAATCGTGACCCGTTTAAGATTATTGATTATATATATCTCTTCAAAGGCATTCCAACAAAAAGTGGATATGTGTGGCAACCAGGAACAAGGATTGTTGATCCATCTGAAACCGGCTGGGACCATATTCATATTTGCGATCCGGATGTCAGGGAATTTAAAGTCACTTATAAAGGAGAAACATATAACTGGATTATGACTTATCTTGGAGTCGATCAATGGCACAACCACAATCAGATAGGATTAGCCTTTTCTAAAAGTATCGAAGGTCCCTGGGTTAAATTTGATAAGAATCCATTGGTGTCATACTCTGATACAACAAAATGGGGAGTTGGTCAAAGTACTTCAATCGTGTTGGATTCAACAACAATAAGGCTTTTTTATCATTCAACATTGGTTCCGGGTAGAGGATTTGTTTTTCGTGATATTAAGCTGAATGACTTGGAAAATATTGTTTTAGGCGACGAGAATTATATTCAAGGTATGAGTTCAAACAGTTATCCTGCATTTTCTGAAAATTTTACTTTTATAGTAAGTGAAGACCGGAAAATGGAAGATTATGAACCCGGTATTCCAATCTGGGTAGGCAATTATTCAACATTAAGATACATTCCACGCTCAAAAGATATAACATCCCCCGTTAATGAGTGGATTGAAATTGGGCATGTTGGCCCGCAGGAATCAGGTTTTCCAAGGAATCACAATCCCGGAATCCTTACCGACAGCAAAGGATATATGCTGAACGAGGATGAAGTTATTATGTATTTTACAACGGCTGTCACTGGAGAAGACTGGTTATGGTCATATGATTTATATTCTGCAACTTTTGATATCAGAAGGTTAAAGAGTAAGAAATAATGGAATCAGTTAGTTATCAGGCCGCATTTTATTATTTGTTACGGTGCCATTAAAGATATACTTAATGAAAATCTGACCCTGAAATCAGTAGATTACCAGGTTCAGATAAGTCGAACTTGTTGTAACTGATATTTCAACTTTACCAGTTGGTGACGATTGATTGTATTGGCTGAATTTATGAACTATAATTTTTAAAAATGAAGTTATTGCGTTTTATAGTATTTGTTATATGTAATGCTTTGTCTTTCGGATTATTGGCCGACGATAACAAGATTCCTGTTGTTGTTATTACCGACCTTTATCACCCTTATCAGGATCCGGGGGATAATCTGGATTTAATTAATGCTTTTTCGCTGCAAGACGTTGATTTAAAAGCTGTAATTCTCGATATTACTGATTCGTTCAGGAAAGATACAGCCGACCACCCGACATTGTGGAAAGATCCGCGCGGACCCAGGGAAGCCGGTATTGTGCCACTATTGCAACTCAACTACATTTATAACCGCCAGGTCAGGTTTGCCATCGGACCGGTAAATCTGATGAAAAGCGAAACCGATAAAATGTCAGATACTCCGGGCTTTTTCCAGGGAGTCGAGTTGTTAATGGATATCCTGAGACATGAAAATGATCCGATAGAAGTGGTGTCATTTGGTTCTGCCAGAATTATTGCTGTTGCCTACAACAGAGATCCTGAATTGTTAAAAAGAAAAATAAAAAGAATTCATTTGAGTGCCGGTACAGCAGCTCAGGGATATGAAATGGGGTCAGACGCAGGGGCCAATATGATTCCCGGGGGAGAGTGGAATGTGGCGCTGGATGTATTTGCATTTACAAGATTATTGCGCTCCGATCTGCCTATTGCGCTTTATCCGTGTGCCGGAAAAGATGGTGGATTTATTAAATCACCCAATAATACATATTGGACATTAAAGGATATGTCGTTTCTGAAAGAGATGTCTCCTGAATTACAATGCTATATTGATTTTGCATTTGATAAAAAACAGCGGGCCGATTTTCTGAAAGTTATGGATGAAGGAAGTCCATACAAAGAAAATGTTAAAAGTCAGTTTGACATATTTCACGTTTGGGAATCAGTAATTTGGCTGGAAGTTACCAACAAAAAGCTGGTTAAAGATCGTGCCGGAAATTATAAGCTGGTCAGGGAAAAAGAATTGAATCAATCAGACATTATACTGGAGAGCGGCCTTCGTCCATGCAGGTTCCCTGAAATCCGCAATGATGGGCGCTTTATTTTTGAATATGCGAATCAGCCTTCGGATAAATCAATTTACTACCGTGCTGATCCGTTGGAAAACGAGGCTGCTTTAAATGTTGTGATACCCGAATTGTTTAAATCCTATTCTACTAAATAAAGCTGATAACGCAAAAGGAGCTTAAATACATGCAAAACAATGATTAGAGATATTTTATTTCGGATTAGAAAGTAATTTTTAAAATTAATAAATAGCAGAAATGAGAAAATTTTATTTAGCAATTGCTGCAGCACTCCTGGTAGTTGGATGCTCAACAAAAACAAAGCAAATAACGGAAAATAAAGACACAAAGATGAAAGTGATCTTTGAAACAGATATGGGCAATGATGTGGATGATGCTCTGGCACTTGATATGCTTTATAAATATAAAGATGCCGGCATGATTGACCTGATTAGCATAATGACAAACAAAGAAAGCCCTTATTCTGCAGAGTATATTGATTTAATGAATACATGGTACGGTTATCCCCAGATTCCAATTGGCATTGTTCACAATGGGGCAGACTGTGAAAATGATGCCCTAAATTATGCGCAAAGCGTGTGCATGCTGCATAATGAAGATGCGACACCGGTATTTAAACGCACGCTAAATGAATATTCCAAACTGCCTGATGCCCATATTTTATATCGAGAATTGTTGGCTCAACAACCAGACACTTCTGTGACGATCATATCAGTAGGCTTTTCAACTAATCTTGCCAGATTACTTGATACACCAGCTGACGATATTTCACCACTGACCGGGAAAGAACTGGTTGCCAAAAAAGTAAAATTGCTGTGTACAATGGCTGGTTGCTTTAATAATCCTGAATTATTTGAATATAACGTCGTAAAAGACATCCCGGCTGCAAAAAAGGTTTTTGAAGAATGGCCGACCACTTTGGTGACTTCACCTTTTGAAGTTGGAATAGCAATTAATTATCCCGCTACCAGCATTGAAAACGACTTTGGCTGGACTCCGATGCATCCGATGGTTGAAGCTTATAAAAGCTACCTTAAAATGCCCTATGACCGCCCGACATGGGATTTGACATCTGTATTATATTCCGTCGAAGGACCATCTAATTTTACAGTTTCGCCTTCAGGAGTGATCAATGTTACAGAAAAAGGCGCTACTGATTTCACACAGAATCCTGCTGGGAATCGCTTTTATCTGATGGTTGATTCAGTGCAGGCAGAAAGTATCAAACAACACTTTGTGAGTTTAATAAAGAAACAACCGCTCAGTTTTAATAAAGAATAATTATGGCGAGATCTTTAATTGGATTAATTATTATATGGTTATTTTATTCATGTTCTGAAGCGGGATCTGATGATCTTCCACCTGTTGATCCTCCTGATCATGTAACTCCGACAATAACCATGACGAAACCGGAATTTGTTTTTGGTTTTGTCGGGCAGCTCAAATATTCATATTGTCCGAGTGTACTTAAACAGGAAGATGGTAGTGTGCATATGTTTTTCTGCGGTAATCCACAGAATATGATCATGGTTGATAATATATATCATATTAAAATTAATGCAGACGGAACTAAAACATCTCCTAAAAGTGTGCTGCAGCCCGGATTATCAGGGGCATGGGATGATCATCATACCTGTGATCCAAGTGTGGTTGAAGGGTTGTTTCAGTGGGATAACACAACGTATAAATATGCAATGTTCTTTTTAAGCAATAAATATGGTGTTTATTATAACGAGATCGGTGTTGCATTCAGTAATGACCTAAATGCCGATAGCTGGATAAAATACCCGGAGCAGATTGTTAAAAAGACCTGGACAAGCGATGGGGACCAATTATTAGGGGGAAATGGCAAGTCCTGGGGAGTAGGCCAGCCATCTGTAGTTTCGTTAGATAGAAAAGGCAAACTGCTGTTAACCTACACTGTTGGCGATATTGGCGGGACGCGTATTGTATGGTCTGAAGCAGATTTCAGCGATGTAAATAATTATAAAATAAGCAGCCCGCGCGATATGGTGAAATCAAATCTTCTGGCAATCGATAACAAATCAAGGGATTATACCTGTAATTCTGAGTTTGCAGTTAATATTGAGAAAGATAAAATTGTGATGATACGTCCGGTGCAACCAATGCCCGGAGATTATCCTTCTTATTTGAACAGTGCCCTGGAAATTGATTATATGTCTTTATCTGATTTTTTAAATCAGGGTGGGAGCTGGACTCCAATCTACAGAATTACACCTAGTGATACTGGTTTCCCGAGAAATCATAATGCAGCCTTGTTAAGAGATAACTTCGGTCATATTCAAAACTGGGAAGAACCGGTTTTCTATTATACCGTCAGTAAGGCTGCCCCGGATGTACAGCCGGTTAACAGCAATCATGCTGAGTGGACATATCATATCTGGAAATCGCAAATCAAATCAGTGACAAAGTAATTGTGTTATTGATGTGATTGTGTAATTTTCATTAAAAGAGATAGTTATAGAATAATAAGTAAAAACTAATTGAAGAAATATACGATGAGTAAAATTCTTGTGATAGGAAGTTCTAATACTGATTTAATTGCGCAAATGGAAAGATTTCCTGCAACAGGTGAAACTTTGGAAGGGAACTTTTTTTTACAGGCTATGGGAGGAAAGGGAGCCAATCAGGCACTTTCTGTCCATCGGTTAGGAGGTGAAGTAGAATTTATTACATGCTTGGGGAATGATTCAAATGGAGTCAATACCCTGGATTATTATAAAAAAGAAGGTTTGAACATTTCCAGATCATGTATAGCACAGAATGTTCCTTCAGGAACTGCAATGATTTGGGTTGACTCGAAGGGAGAAAACTGTATTGTGATTACTCCCGGAGCAAATAAAGAGCTTTCGCCAGGTTACATTGAGGCAATCAAAGAAGCGATTGAATCGGCTGAAATTATTTTGCTTCAAATGGAAATTCCTTTTGAAACTGTAAGAAAAGTGTGTGAAATTGCATCTGGCTTTGGTAAAAAAGTAATCTTAAATGCAGCTCCTGCACACAAACTGGATAGTGATGTACTTAATGCAGTTGATACTTTAATTGTAAATGAGACTGAGGCTGAGTACATAACAGGTGAAATTGGGAATGAAGAGCTCAAAACAATAATTGTAGACAAGCTTTTAAATCTGGGGGTAAAAACTGTGGTATTAACCCTGGGAAAAAAGGGATGTGTAATGAAAAACAGCAGCCAGCATATTGAGATTCCTGCTTTTGTTGTAGATTCAGTCGATTCAACTGCAGCAGGAGATACATTTTGCGGGGCATTAGCAGCAGGATTAAGTAAGAATCAATCCTGGTACGATGCTCTGACATTTGCTTCGGCTGCAGCAGCTATTTGTGTGACAAAAATGGGTGCTCAGCCATCTATTCCAACTGAGATAGAAGTAAATGAGTTTTTAAAAGTATATAATAATCAATAAAATCTGATCGCTATGTTTATAGTTAACAGTTATTCTTTTGCCATATTTCTGTGTTTCGTGACAATGCTTTGTTGGGGCTCCTGGGGAAATACACAAAAACTTGCAGGTAAAACCTGGCGTTACGAACTTTTCTACTGGGATTATGTAATCGGGGTTGTATTATTAGCCCTGGCTTTTGCTTTTACTTTAGGCAGTTTTGGTGAAAACGGACGTAGTTTTATAACGGACCTGAAACAGGCAGACTTTTCCAATATCGGAAGTGCCTTATTAGGAGGTGTGATTTTTAATGCTTCAAACATTCTGCTTTCTGCTGCAATTGCAATTGCAGGAATGTCAGTTGCATTTCCGGTTGGTGTTGGATTAGCACTAGTTCTTGGTGTTATAGTCAATTATATCGGCTCACAAAAAGGCGATCCTACATTTCTGTTTCTTGGTGTGGGTTTAGTAACCCTCGCAATAATTCTTAATGCAATTGCCTATAAAAAAGCATCAGCTGGAAATCAGAAAGTAACTTCAAAAGGTATATTCATCGCAATCTTCGCAGGAGTACTTATGTCGTTATTTTACAGGTTTGTTGCTGCCTCAATGGATTTAGATAATTTTAGTATGCCTGCCAGTGGGAAAATGACTCCTTACACTGCAATGGTTATTTTCTCGTTAGGAGTATTCGTAAGTAATTTTTTGTTCAACACAATTCTTATGAAGAAGCCAATCAACGGCGAACCAGTTTCATATGCTACCTACTTTAAGGGAAAACTTAAAGTGCACATGGTGGGCGTTCTTGGTGGAATTATATGGGGAATTGGTAATTCGCTAAACCTGATTGCTGCAGGAAAAGCAGGGGCTGCAATTTCTTACGGTCTTGGTCAGGGGGCAACTTTAGTCGCAGCATTATGGGGAGTATTCATATGGAAAGAATTTAAAAATGCACCCAAAAGTACTTTCCCCTTGATAGCCTTTATGTTTGTCTTATTTATCTTGGGAATTATTTCCATAATATATGCAGGGAGCTAAAACACTCAAATAAGTACATTTTTAAAATTTAAAGAATATAATATTCAATTAAATACAATAATCAGTTCGTGTGTTTTGATAGTTGATACATCAAATTTTAAGAAAGGAGATATATATCTCCTTTCTTTCGTTATTTTGATGGCCTGGATCATCAATAAATATTTCGTTGTTATCATCAGTGTGTAAGTTTAAATTAGACAAAAAATAATTGGAGAACCCCAGATGTTTTTTGTTTACATTGTATTGAAAATAGTGCTTTATTAAAGTAGAAAGCCCTTGCATGTCTCGACTCATTTCTGACTCTCTAACATCCAAAGGCTTTAATTTTACAGTTTAACTAAAGGCACACATAATATTAATTTTTCAATTCATCAATTGAAAAATTAAAACCTATTTCATTAAGCAGTGTCATCAATTCTTCAGTAGTGTAAAATTGTTCTAATTCAAGCCCGTCAAGATTTTTCTGTAAGCAATTAAATTCCTGCAACCTAATCTCTTTTGTTTCTCCTTTACATATTCTGTTTCCATGGTCAAGAAGATGATAATTTATAATCCGGGTTTTGGCTTGAAAAACGTCAATACCTTCGGTATCGGCTACCCATTTATAGATAGCTTGCCCGAATGCAAATTCCAAATAAAACCTAAGTATTTTGACATTTTCAGGTTTTGTTGAAAGTCCTACCTGCTCAAGAATTTCATCATTCAGAATTTTGTAATTTACGATGTAGTCATTTAAATCAATTTTCATAATCAATACTTTTTAATGTTAAAATTTATCTTGTTTGTTGTTTTAAAATTCCTTTATCGGTCTTTCACTAAATTGTGTCATTTCAGCATTACAATAAATATCAAAGTCGCCAAGTTGCCCGCGTCGGTGTTTTGCAACTGTTAGACGAATTGTATTTTTTGTCCTTAACTCGTCATTTTGTAAAAAGCAGACCAAATCTGCATCCTGCTCTATTGCCCCAGATTCACGCAAATTCGACAATTTAGGCTTTTCACCATCAGCTACGCGGTTTAATTGAGAAAGCGTAAGAATCGGGATATTTTCAATTAATGCGGTGGTTTTTAAAGTTCTGCTGACTTCTGATACTTCCAATTCCCTTATTGCTTTGGGAAGGGTCGATTTTACTAACTGTAAGTAATCTATGATCACAAAATCGCAACGTTTATTTTTTCGGTTTTTTCGTATAGCCGCCTGAATCTGGTTAACATTCATCCCACTTGCATCTTTGAAGATAATCGGCAAATTCTCCAACTGTGAAACAGCTGTGTTAATTTTTCCCCAGTCATCCGATTTTAAGTAGCCATCACGGATATAGGACCGATAGACACCACTTTCCGAAGCCAGCAGGATTCTTGCCAAATCTTCTTTGTTCATCTCGAGACTAAAAAAATTAACGTAATAGCCGGCTTTTGCAGCTACAATCGCAAAATGAAGTGCAAACGAAGTTTTGCCGACTCCCGGACGTGCAGCCAATATGATAAAGTTCCCATTTCTCCATCCTCCTGTATTTTCATTAAGTGATGGAAGCCCTGTCGGAATCCCGGGCGTTTTATTTTCCCTGGCGCTTAAACAATCTGTTTCGATTTCAGTAATTGTTGATTTCAGTACGTTCTTAATGGAACTTCCGGAATCTGTAACCGTGAAAATATTTTCAAGTTCGTCCCCGTTTTTTCTCCACTGGCTGCCTAATATTTCTGGGTCATCATCGCTGTAAGCCTGTTTTATCATTTCTGATGCGCGGCAAATCATTTCTCTTGCATAATGTTTTTCAGCAATAATACGGGCATGTGCTTCAATGTGTGCAGCACTCGCTACACGCCTGGTTAGTTGTGTAATAAAAGCGGGACCACCAATGGATTCCAACTGTCCTTTGTCTCTAAGTTCTTTCGTTACTGTAAGTAAATCGACCGGCTTTCCCTTTGATACCAAACCTTTTATTGAATCAAAAATTATTTGGTGTGCTTCCACATAGAAGCTTGCAGAATCGATTATTCCAATTATCGTTGAATAAGCATTCCTTTCTAACATCAAAGCACCCAAAACCGCTTCTTCAACTTCAATGGCTTGTGGCGGAACCTTCCCGTGAAGTGCATTTATTCCATAACTTTTCGTACAAGTGTTTTTCATCGTTTTAATCCTTTGGGTGGTTCAAGTAATTTTTGTGTATGTTCGTTTTTTTGCTTAATTGGAGATAACTCCTGCTCCCAGCATCTTTGATTAATCCAAGTCGATAAGTTTTTCCATGCAGGGCAAAACTCACCCATTTTTTTAAGATGTTCCTTATAGGTGATTTCCTTTCTAAGTGCAGGTAAAAGTAGATCTACTATATTGGGGTTGTTTTTCTTTATAAAATTCTCCAATTCGCTTTCCAAACCTCTCTTTGTTCCCGGATATTCTTTAAAAAAAGTCTCAAAATTGACAGATATTATATTCTTAATCTTCTTATCTTCTTGTCTGTGGTCGTTTGTTGGACTTTTTGCTGGTCGTTTATCATCTTCTGTGAATTGGTAACTATCCCAATTACAGATAGTTATAATGCTAAATTTGCCGGTTGTTTTGCTGGCTATTTCGCTGGTCGTTTTAAGGTGCGACAATGAAGTACGAATTTGATGCTCTTTTAAATTGAGTTCGTTGGCTAAAGTCTTTCTCCCGGTAATTAATTGCCCAGGCGAAAGACTTATTCCATGCCATTTTGTAGCTTCATGATTAGCTTTCAGCAACAAATGAATGAATAGCCTGGAAGTATTAGGGTCATTATACCATTCCCAATCCAGAAGCTTTCGATGTAGTTTAATCCATCCGTTCATATTGTCAGATTTATTGGTTAAGATATTTCTGGCAAGAATTCAAACTGCCTTCATATATTTTGACCCAAATTGAATTGCGTGAAGAATAATAACCACAGTAATTAATTGACACGATGTCGCGACCGTTGGTTAACGGGTTGAAATAAACACGGTGCGTTGCGTTATTTCTACAAATCCTTTGTAATGGATCTGGAGATGGTTTTGAATAAAGCATTGATTTGTTCATAGTTACCTCCTTCCGCCATTAAGAATTGTTTTTACTTCACTCAATTTATAGCAACGTTTACCAATAATTTCAATAGGCACTAAATACCGTTTTGTTGCAATCTCCAGAGCGCACTTAAGTTCACTTTCTGCTAATGTATAGATGCATCCCTCATCCGAAACACGATTATCTGCTCCAGTTTTCATTGTTTACCTTCGTTTTTGTAAATACCTTTGAGCTTCTGTCGCAATTTCAGAATTGGTCTTTTTGCGACCTTCTTTCAGATATTTCATTAGCTCTGTATTAGAAAAATGAAGTTTTTTGCCGCGTTTCATTACGGGTAGTTCACCTTTGCTAACCTTGCTATAAACGGTTGGAACGGAAAGATTCAGAAAGTCGGCTGCTTCCTGAATTGTTAAGAGTTGTTCTGATGGGGTAGTGGTCTGTTGTTGGTCTCTCTTTTGGAGTAACAACTGTTTTAATTCGCTAACTTCTTTTGTTAGCATCGCCACTGCTTGTGGCAACTGGTCGAATGACAATTTTTGTTCCATTAACGGATTCTTTATAATTAATGGCACAATAAGAATCCGAGTAACGGGGTGACGTCACGGGGTGACGATTTGTTTAGTAGTCGTTATCTTTGTTTTTTTCTATTTCATTTAAAAGGTAATCTATGTCATTTTCAGCGGATTGCATTGCCCTTTTATTATTTTTCAGATATGGTAAAATTTTTTCTATTCTCTCAGGAGGTAACGGATTTCTATCGTTTTTAATATTTATCCGATTTTCAATTTCGTAGTATTCTTTTTTGAAATGGCTTTTGGTCGTTAACTTGCTTAATGGATTTTTTACGTTATGCTCTTCAATAAATCTCTGTATCCTGGTGATTTTTTTTCCTTTTTTTTCGCCAGCTTCATCTAAATAATAAAAAATGATGCACCAGTCACGAACGCTTAATTGGTTTTCAGTCAAATTCGTTGGTGTTTTATCTGAAGTAACAATAGGTGTATTTACCTGATTTATATAATCGAAGTATGATTTTACGTATTGATTAATGAGAATAATTTCCGGTTTGTTTATGTATGGTTTTAATTGATTGGAAAAAGCTAAGGCCTCTTTTTCTTGTGCAACATGAACTGGATAAAACTCTTTAGCTAAATCTCGTTGAAAAGAACCAGGTTTAATTGATTCATTTCTCTCAAAATTGGCAAAGCACGAGGCATAATAACTGCTGTAAATTTCAACTTCCTTTTTGCCCCAATTCCTTATAAGATAAGCTATAAATCCTTTTGCTATGACAGGACAATTATTATCATTTCTATGGAAACGTCCCACCATAAAGGTTTTCAAATCGGGTGTAATTTCGATCAGGCGATATTGATTTTTTTGTAAGTCATATTGAAATTCAGCTCCTTTTTTATTTGCCCAGTTGACGCTTCTAACTTCATTTTTTATGTTTTCGATTAATTTGCTCATAGTCATTATTTTAGGAATCAAATTTTATTTTTCTCTTAGGTCTATTAAGCATTCTACTAATCAAATAATCCATTTTGTTTGTCAACCGCTTGTCTGCGTGCCTCGTTCACAATTTTTGCATAAATCTGGGTAGTTGATATTTTAGTGTGACCTAATAATTTACTTACTACTTCCAATGGTACACCCAATGATAGGTTTAGGGTAGCGGCTGTGTGACGGCTACAATGGAATGTTACCTGTTTTTTTAATTCAGCATCTTTAACCCATTGTCTTAAAATGTCGTTAGCATGGTCGTTACGTGGTAATGTATAAACCAGGTCATCATCTTTGGCATCTTGCCTTTCTGGTAGCCACTTTAATGCTTCTGAGCTGATTTGTAAATACATTTGTCCTTGAGTTTTCTTCATCCGAAATATTAGTTCAGTTGCTCCTTTATTGTCTTTTCTAAAATCTACCCACTTTATTTTTTTTGCATCGCTGTAACGTAATCCGGTTAAGCTGCAAAACAGATAAGCCAGCTTTAATTGTAGATGTTTACAATCGGTATTTATCAGTTGTTTTAGTTCAGTAACGGTAAGATATTCCCGTTTTCCTTCTTTTGTCTTTGGTTTATCGGCTGCTGAAATTTTATTTGCCGGATTTATGGTTATTACTCCTTCACGTTCGGCAATGCTGAGTATGTAACATAATTTATTGTACAGCTTGTTTTGCGTATTTTGCGAAATGGTTGGAGGATTCTTCTTTACAGCTTTGTTTTTGGCGGTTTTAAGGTAAGAGATAAAGCCTTTGAGATAGTCCTCATCAATCTGTGCAAAGGTTGTGTTGTCGCCTTTATACTCTTTGATATGGTGGATTAATGAAAGTAAACTATGATACATACTTTGCCTATTTCCTGTTTTGGCTAACTGTTCTTCTGCAATACGCTGAATGAACGAACACAACTTGACATTTTTGCTTGCTTTGGTCTTAAATCCGTGTAATTCGTTTTGCAGAGCAACAATCCTTTGGGATTTAATTGAACTTGCAAGTTTAAGTGTTTGTTCATTTTTTTCCTTATCAACAGGTGTTAGCTCCGGGACAATATACAATTTCAAAAAATCATATTCCCGTTTACCTTCATGGTAATAATCTAAATAGATGCTTTGATTGCCATCTGCCAGTTTCTTAAATCTAATTCTTACTGGCTCTTTGATTTTAGGCTTCTTTTTAGCCTTTTTTTCTTTTGCCATTTGTTACCCGATTCTAAAATGTTACCCACTTCAAATTTAGCGATAAAATGTTATCGAGTAACAAACGGGTAACAAATATTTACAAAAGTAACAAATAACATCACAAAAAATACATCACTTAATTTATTGAATAATGCATGTAATATACTGTATATGAATGATTATATTTTGTGTTGTTGGGTTTAATTTTTGTTGAAAAATTATGTCAGTACTGTCAAAACCAGTCAGCCCCTTTAAAAAAGGCCCTGCAAAAATACAAAAATAAACGGCAAACTATCTGTATAAAAAATAAATCCCGGAAAACTTCCGGGATTTATGATAATTCAAAATTATGAAATTCTATTTAAACCACGTTTTCAATGCTGTGATATTCATTTCATTTTCAATGCTTTTTGCCTGCGGAGTATAAAGATACTCAAGCTCTTTTTCATAATGCTCGTTAATTTTTCCGCGTACCATTTTCATCTGTGCATTCAGCATTTTGTTTTCAGGTGAAAATGCTTCTGGTAAAATGGCAGTTGTGGCTGGCAACCATCTTTCAGGGAACATTCCTTCGTGTTTTCCACCTTTTTTAAACTGGTTGATGTCGTTCTGAATCATTTTCAATGCCTCAGAAATTGCCGTTTCGCTCCCTTTTTCAATTCCCTTGGCTTTTAATTCGCGATTAATCGCTTCAATGTCGGGAACAATCATTCCCACAGTATAAGGATTCTGATTGTTGTGCAACATTACCTGCTGGATGGTGGGACATAGTTCAATCATCGATTCTTCAATACCTTCAGGACTGTATTTCTCTCCATCGTTACCAATCAGTAAACTTTTGAAACGACCTAAAACAACCAGGAAGCCGTCTTTGTCCATAAATCCCATGTCGCCGGTGTGCAGCCATCCGTCTTTAATGGTTTCGGCAGTAGCAGTGGGGTTGTTCCAATAACCCAGCATTACATTGTCGCCTTTTATGCAGATTTCTCCTTTATCTCCCTGTTTCAGTTCGTTACCATCGGCATCTAAAATTTTTATTTCCATATTTTTAACCGGTTTCCCTGATGAACCAAATTTTGTGCAATGTGGTACATTCGATGAAATTACCGGAGATGCTTCAGTGAGGCCGTATCCCTGGCAAATCGGCATCCCGATTGCATAGAAAAAGCGCTGTAATTCAACATCGAGCAATGCGCCACCACCAATAAAAAACTGAAGGTTGCCACCGAAACCTTCCCTGATTTTACTGAAAAGAATTTTATCAAATACTGATAACAAGGGTTTTAGCATAAACCTGAAGCCTTTGCCTTTATTGTAACCTGTGCCATTGTAATTGTAGGCCACTTTCAGTGCAAACTCAAAAAGTTTGTAGGTTGTTTCGCCTTTGGCTTTTATTCCGGCTTCAATGTTTTTTCTGAAGGCTTTTGAATACGCCGGAACGCTCATCATCAGTGTCGGCTTGATTTCCTTGATATTTTTCGGAATATTTTTTAGTGTTTCAAGTGGTGTGTTACCAACTTCAACTGAAGCCACGCTGGCTCCTTTGTACATAAAAACATATAAACAGGTGGTATGCGCAAAAGCGTGGTCCCAGGGTAAAATGGCAAGTGTAGTCCAATCAGTCTGTAAATCCAAAAGTCCGTTTGACTGAACTACATTGGCAGCATAATTCAACTGGGTCAGCATAATTCCTTTCGGATCAGCAGTTGTACCCGAGGTATAGGAGATATTCACAACATCGTTGGGCTGAATATTTTTCCAGATTGCATCAAATTTTTCAGCTTCGGTTTTTCTCAGTTCTTTGCCTTTCTCAATGAGGTTGCTGTAGATTAAATCCTGTGACCCTGGATTTTCTTTTCCATCGAGATAAACAACAAATTGCAGTTCGGGCAGATCGTTTCTGATTTCCTCAATTTTTGCAGCCTGCTGTTTCGATACAAATATCATTTTTGTGCCACTGTGCTTCAGCCTGAAAGCCAATTCGTTGGTTTCGAGCCTTACCGATAGCGGAACATTGATGCCTCCCGCGTAAATCATCCCGAGTTCGCTGATAATCCAGTCGTTACGGCCATCGGCTAACAACGCAGCCCGTTCTCCCCTTTCAAAACCAGAGTTAACAAGACCTGCTGCCAGGTTCAATACTTTTTCACGGGTTTCTTTGTAAGTGGTTCCTTCATATTTGCCGTTACGCTTTTCCCAGAGGTAAACATTATCCGGATAATTGGTTACTGCTTTTTCAAAAAGTTCGATAATAGTTCTCATAATTTGATCTGAATTAGTTAATCTAAAATTAGAAAAAAAAGGCAAATACGAAATTGCAGATTTGAACATGAAAAAGGCCCGCAACCGGGCCTTTCTTTATTCTGTTACAAATTTGTAAACTGTTTTCTCATTGTATTTTTCTGCGGGATGTAGCAGGGTGGTGGGGAAGCCGGGCTGGTTCACCGAATCGGGGTAATGTTGTGTTTCGAGTGCAATTCCCGAGAATCGCCCGAATTTTTTCTCACCCTCAATCATTAATTCAGGATTCCAATAACCTGTGTAAACCTGCATTCCGGGCTGTGTGGTGTAAACTTCCACTTTTCGCCCGCTGATGTTTTCTTTTAGCCAGCCAATAAATTTCAGTTCACCTGTTTCGTTCCCCAATACATAATTATCATCATAACCCATTGGCATTTTATCGATGGCATGGTTTATTTTCTTTGGTGTTGTGAAATCAAATGGTGTTCCCAATACGTCAACAATTTTTCCGGTCGGTATCTGTTCCACCATTTCTGTCATCTGTGTTGCATTCAGATAAAGTTCGTGGTTCATAATATTTTCTTTACCACCGGTGAGGTTAAAATAACTGTGGTTGGTAAGGTTTACCACTGTTGTTTTATCGGTTTCGGCGTGGTATTCTATTCCCAGTTCGTTTTTTTTGTTAAGTGTATAAATGCAGATAACTTTCAGGTTTCCTGGGTAATTCTCTTCGCCATCGGGACTATTGTAGGTGAGTTTAAGTCCTATCTCATTTTCTTCCTGAAAGGTTTCTGCTTGGAATAACCTGCGGTCGAATCCTATTTTGCCGCCGTGCAGGTGGTTGGGACCATTATTGATTGCCATCTGATAAGTTTTCCCCTCAATCACAAGGTTTCCTTTTGCAATCCGGTTGCCAAACCTGCCGATAATTGCCCCGAAATAGGGATAACTCCCAAGATATTCGCTGCTCAGATAAGTATCCAGTTTTTTAAATCCGCACACAATATTTTCAACATTGCCTTTTTGGTCAGGCATTTCAATTTCGGTAATGATTGCTCCATAATTGGTGATTTTAACCGAAATATGGTTGTTTGACAGTGTAAAAATCTGTGCCTCAAGGCCATCTGGCAATATTCCGAATGGTTGTTTTTCTATTTTCATTATAGTATAAAATTTAAGTTGATCAGTTTTCAAAGGTGCAAAAAAATGTAATACCAAACTGGTAGGTACCGGTAGTGTTTTAAAACATAAACAACATTTCAATATATTCTTATTTTTGCAGTTCATCAAACCTGAAAATGGCTAAACGAATAATAAAAATAGATACGAAATCTGCTTTGCCAAAATACCGGCAAATCATCAATTCGGTATTACAAGCCATTGAAAAAAAGACACTTAAAAAGGGAGATCAGATTCCATCAATTAACCAGATTTGTTCGGAATTTAACCTGAGCCGCGATACTGTGATGCTCGCTTTCAGTGAGTTGAAATCGAAAAAAGTATTACATAGTCAGCCCGGAAAAGGCTATTATATTTTGACAACAGAGTTTCAACCTGAAGAAAATATTTTTGTTTTGTTCGATGAACTGAATGCATTTAAGGAAGATTTGTACAATTCGCTGATCAGTAATCTGAAAGGAAAGGCGAATGTTGATATCTATTTTCATCATTTTAATTACAAAGTTTTTAAGAACCTTATTTCCGACAGTGTCGGGCATTTTACTTCGTACGTAATTATGCCGGCCACTTTTGAAAACAGCAGCATCCTGTTGTCAAAAATTCCGCGCGAAAAAATTTTTATTCTCGACCGGATGAAAACCGACCTGAAAGCATATCCGGTTGTTTACCAGGATTTTGAGAATGACTTTTTTGATGCTTTAACGCAGGGGGCCGAGCTTCTGAAAAAATACAGAAAACTTGTATTTGTAAATCAGGGAGGTAAGGAACCTCATGAAAGGGTAAGAGGATTTGAACGATTTTGTAACCTTAATAGTATTGATCACCAGGTTATTAAGTCTATTGACGGGATCAGGCCGGAATTGTATGAGGCGTATTTTCTAACATCAGACCGCGATATGGTTGAAATGGTGAAAACAGCCAAAAACTATAATTATAAAATAGGTAAAAAATTTGGGATTGTGTCGTTTAACGATACAATGCTGAAAGAAGTTGTTGCTGGCGGAATCACCACCATTTCGACCGATTTTTCAGAGATGGGGAAAACATTGGCCGATATGGTGTTAAACCGCAAAAACATTCAGGTGCGAAACCCCTCAAAACTTATTGTTAGAAATAGTTTGTAATAAAGATTAAATATTTAATAAATACCAGATAAACAAAAAATTATGACAAAAATTAAATCATTGATTGAAAAAATTAACGACGGTAAAAATCCGCTGTTTCAGGAATTGTACGGAAGCGATTCTGCTGCTTTAAAAGAACAGGCAGAAAGGTATGCCGGATTGATGAACGAGTTTGAAAAAGTTTACGGAACTGATGATGTTGAACTTTTCAGTTCACCGGGTCGTACCGAAATTGGTGGAAACCATACCGACCACAATTATGGCCGTGTTTTGGCAGGTGCTGTAAACCTTGATAATATTGCAGTTGCGGCAGCCAACGGAACAGAAGTAATCCGTATCAAATCGGCTGGTTACCCTGAATTTAAAGTTGACCTTTCAGATCTGAGCATCGACAAGGAAAAGTTTTATACGTCAGAGTCGCTGGTGAAAGGAATTTGTGCCCGGATGAAAGAAAAAGGATATAAAATCGGTGGTTTCGACGCTTGTATTGAAGGTCGTGTTCCGAAAGGATCGGGTTTGAGTTCATCGGCTTCTTTTGAAGTACTGGTTGGTACAATTCTGAACGCTTTGTTTAATGACGGCAAAATGTCAGGTGTTGAAAATGCCATCATCGGTCAGTGGTCTGAAAATAATTATTTCGGCAAACCATGCGGATTAATGGACCAGACAGCCTGTTCGGTGGGAGGTTTGATTACCATCGATTTTAAAGATCCGGCCAACCCGGTTGTAAAAGAGGTTGATTTCGATTTTGTGTCAACTGGTTTTTCGTTAGTAATCACTGATGTTGGTGGTGGTCACGATGATCCGGCTTCACAGGCTGAATATGCTTCGCTGCCCACCGAAATGAAAGCGGTGGCAGCCGAATTGGGTGCGAAGGTTTTACGCGAAGTTACCCTGGAACAGATTGTTGAAAAAATTCCGGAAATCCGCAAAAAAACAGGCGACCGTGCATTGCTGCGTGCTTACCATTTTCAGGGTGATAATCAGCGGGTAGTTGAACAGGTGGCTGCACTTGAAAACAATGATTTTCAGACATTCCTGAAACTGGTTGTTGAATCGGGTTACAGTTCTTATATGTACAATCAGAATATTTTTGACGTTGTTCACAAAGATGAACAGGTTGTATCGCTGGCACTGGCACTGAGTGAAATGATTCTGAAAGGAAGTGGTGCATGGCGTGTTCATGGCGGCGGTTTTGGTGGAACCATTCAGGCATTTGTTCCGAAGGAAAAGCTGGATGAATATGTAAAAACACTGGAACATGTTTACGGAAAGAATTCATGTCATAAATTATTTATCCGTTCAAAAGGATCAATCAAACTTGAGTTATAAGAAATATTTATTAATCTGATTACAGTTTTGTGCCGGAAACAAGCTGGTTTATAACGCCTTTCGGAAGTTTTTCAGCGATGATTATGAAAAGCATTTTTCGATGCAATATTTTTTTACTTTTACGCTCATAAGCCAGAAATAAACCGGTTCTGTAAAAAATCAGAAAAAAGAATTAATTACAAATACTATTTAAATCTATTTATCATGAACAAAAACAAAAGTTATCTTCTACCTATTCTGATGATGTTTGCATTGTTCTTTATGATTGCATTTGTGACGGGTCTGCCCGCCCCATTTGGAGTAATTGTGAAGAACCAGTTTGGTGCAACTGACTTTATGTCAACCCTTGGTTTCTTTGCCAACTTTATTGCTTATGCATTTATGGGTATTCCTGCTGGTTTACTTCTGCAGCGCATAGGTTATAAAAAAACTGCGTTGCTTGCTGTAGCTGTTGGTTTTGCAGGAGTAGGTATCCAGTATTTATCGGGTGTGGTTGGTAGTTTTAATGTTTACCTTGCCGGAGCATTTGTTTCGGGATTCTCAATGTGTATGTTGAATACTGTAGTAAATCCCATGCTGAATACCCTTGGTGGAGGCGGTAAAAAAGGAAATCAACTGATTCAAACCGGAGGTTCGTTAAACTCGGTTGCTGCTACAATTGTCCCGGTTCTGGTTGGTTATCTGATGGGTGCCACTGCTGCTGAACGTACAATTGAAAAAGCAAATCCGGCGTTGTTTATTGCAATGGGTATTTTTGCTGTTGTGTTTGTGGTGCTCTTTATTATGCACATTCCTGAACCTCGTTTAGTAACAAAAGAAAAAGTAAAACACGAAAGCAGTCCTTTTGCATTCAGTCATTTTGTTTTTGGTGCGGTTGCAATTTTTATGTATGTAGGTATCGAAATTGGTATTCCTCATTTTGCCAATCTTTTTATGACTTCGGATGCAGCGCACAACGGATTGTCGATAGATCCAACTATTGCCGGAACTGTTACAGGTACTTATTGGTTTTTAATGATGATTGGTCGTATTGTTGGCGCAGCTATCGGAGGTAAAATTACAAGTAAAATGATGTTGTCAGTTGCGTCAAGTGCGGGTATAATATTTGTGTTGCTGGCAATATTCCTTCCGGTTACAACCACTGTGAGTATGCCTGTTTTTCAGTCTGATATTTCGTTTGGATTAGCTGAAGTGCCAATGGGCGTGATGTTTTTAGTATTATGTGGTCTTTGTACTTCTGTTATGTGGGGTGGTATTTTTAACCTTGCAGTTGAAGGTCTTGGAAAATATACGGAGGCTGCTTCCGGAATATTTATGGTAATGGTTTGCGGAGGTGGAATTTTACCACTGTTCCAGGGTTTCATCGCAGATGTATCAGCATCCTACATTGTTAGCTATTGGGTAGTATTTGGAGCTTTGGCATATATGCTTTTCTATGCATTTATTGGAAGCAAAGTACACAAAAGAGCCGAGGATGTTGCTTTTGGTTCATAGTCGATATTAAATAAGATATTAGGTTGATTTAATTTAAAAAACTGCTTAATATCTGATCAATCCGGTGTTAATACAAAAGCCACTTCTTTCGCAAGAGTGGCTTTTTTACTGAAACAGATATTTGAATTTTAAAAACAGATAATTTCAAATGCCTGGGAAAAAATTAACATGGATATTTCAAAATAAAATGTATTTTCGACGCTTAATAGAAAATCAACGTTCTTTATAACTAAAATCATAAACTAAATTTTACTGAATTATGAATTGGAATTCACATGAATTTATTTGGATCGATTGGGTAATCATCGTAGTTGGAATTCTGGCAATAGGATGGGCTGTCTGGCGCTCGATACAAAAACACAATCGCTTACAAAAAGGCGCAGATAGTGAAGACTACCTGTTTGGCAAAGGTGAACCGTGGTATATTATTGGTGCTGCTATATTCGCTGCAAATATCGGTTCTGAACACCTTGTCGGACTTGCCGGCACAGGAGCGGAGGTGGGAGTTGCAATGGCGCATTGGGAAATGCACGGCTGGATGATTCTTATTCTGGGATGGCTTTTTGTGCCATTTTATCAATTGATGAGCACTAAATTAGGCAAAATCATCACAATGCCTGACTTTCTCAAAGCCCGCTATACTCCGCGTACTGGTTCGTGGCTGTCGATAATCACGCTTATTGCATATGTATTAACAAAAGTAAGTGTCACTGCTTTTACAGGTGGTATATTTATGGAAAGCCTTTTAGGTTTGCCTTTCTGGTACGGAGCTATTGGTTTGATTTTATTGACAGGTATATTTACTGTATTGGGTGGAATGAAGGGTGTAATGACCTTGTCAGCAATTCAAACTCCGATACTTATTATCGGTTCATTTCTGGTACTTTTCTTAGGGCTTGCCTCACTTGGTGGCGGAAGTGTTATTGATGGCTGGACTGCCATGATTGACTACACCAAAACACTAAATGTTGGAGCCGACGGTGTTGCATACGGAACAAATCACTTATTCCAGTTCGATACAGGTAACCCGATGTACGATGAATATCCCGGAGTTTGGGTGTTTTTAGGAGCATCAATTATTGGACTTTGGTATTGGGCAACCGACCAGCACATTGTTCAACGTGTGCTTGGTCAACATAAAGGCGAGTCCAGTGACGAGGTGATGAAACGCGCACGCAGAGGAACAATTGCCGCCGGTTATTTTAAATTGTTACCTGTATTTATGTTCCTCATACCGGGTATGGTAGCTGCGGCTTTGGCGGCTCGCCCCGAAAGCGGATTCACTTTAGATAACCCAGATATGGCATTTGGTTCAATGGTGAAATTTGTATTGCCGGCCGGTGTGAAAGGTATCGTTACCATCGGCTTTATTTCTGCCCTTGTTGCCTCTCTTGCTGCATTCTTTAATTCGTGTGCAACGCTTTATACAGAAGATTTTTACAAACCAATGTTCAAGGGCAAAACTGAAGCCAGGTATGTATTGGTTGGCAGGATTGCAACAATCGTTGTGGTGATACTGGGTATTATCTGGATACCGATTATGATGAAACTAGGCAGTCTTTATTCTTATCTTCAGGGTATTCAATCGTTACTCGCACCGGCAATGGTAGCAGTATTTGTAATGGGGATTTTCTCAAAAAGAATTACACCTAAAGCCGGTGAGGCAGGTATGATTGTTGGCTTTGTGATAGGCATGATTCGTTTGCTTACAAATATTTTAACAGATACAGGCAAAGACGTAATGACAGGATGGTACTGGGAAACCACAACGTGGTTCTGGCAAACCAACTGGCTGATATTTGAAGTATGGTTGCTTGTCTTCATCATGCTGATGATGGTTGTGGTATCATTTTTTACTCCGAAACCAACAGCACAGCAGGTTGAGGCTATAACTTTTGATGGAAACTACAAAGAACTCATCAGAAAAAGCTGGAACAAGTGGGATGTAATTGCATCAGCAGGTGTGGTACTGGCTTGTGTTCTGTTCTATGTTTATTTCTGGTAACAGATTCTGTTAATAAAACATGAAAATGGCTGTCCTTTCGGGCAGCTATTTTTTTTATATTAGGGCAAACAAATTGCAGAATGTTCGATATTATTGGCGATGTACATGGATACGCTTCTTTGCTTAAAAAGCTATTGTTGCAATTAGGGTACGTAAAAACTCCGGATGGATATAAACATCCTGAACGCAAAGCTGTTTTTGTGGGCGATTTTGTTAATCGGGGACCCGAAATCAGAAGAACCGTTAAAATTATTAAGAAAATGGTGGAAAACGGAAATGCCCTGGCAATTCTGGGTAACCACGAGATTTACGCAATAACCTATTCATTGAAGGAAGCCGACGGTTCGTTTGTGGTTAAAACTAAAAGTAAGAATTACCTGGCATTGCATAAAACCATTCGTGAATATGTGGGTTTTAGCGATGAATGGAAAGAACATATTGAATGGATGTTGAAACTGCCGCTTTATCTCGATTTGGGTGATATTCGCATTGTACACGCATGTTGGTCGGAATCAGTAATTGGATGGATTAAAGAGTGTAAAACGAAAGGGAAGAGTTCAAGGGATATATTTAAAAAAGTATATAAAAAAAACAAATCGAAAACTGCAAAAAATATCAATATCCTGACCAAAGGAATTGATTTTAAAATGCCAGGAAATCTGAAGTTGATCAATAACAAAGGAGTTTCACCCCAGTCATTCAGGTTACGCTGGTGGGAAGATTTAACAGGAAAAACTTTTGAAGAAATATCATTTGAAAGTAAATTTACTTTGCCAGCATACGAAATTCCAACTCACCTGATACCCAATTTACCCGGATATAATGAGAATGAGCCAATTGTTTTTTTTGGGCATTATTGCAGACACGATGGGCCATTTATTATAAAACCAAATATTTGTTGCGTTGATTCCTGTGTTGCCGGCAGCAAAACCCTGACTGCATACTGCTGGAATGGTGAAAAATCACTTAATCCAGCAAATCTGGTTCATATTCGTAAATAAGTAAAGATGTTAAATACCTGTAATTTAAGTACTTGATAATATTTTAAAAAATTTGTGGAGGCTATTGCAGTAAAAAAAAGAAAGTATATATTTGCAACACCTTTTCAAAAAGGTAATTTCTTTGAAAGATTGATTAAAAAAATGGTGCGGTAGTTCAGTTTGGTTAGAATATCGGCCTGTCACGCCGAGGGTCGCGGGTTCGAGTCCCGTCCGCACCGCAAAAGGGAGATTTGATCTCCCTTTTTTCATTATGAATTATTACGTTTACATTTTATACTCAAATCAGGCCGGAGTTTATTACAAAGGTTTTACGTCATATCCTGTTTTAAGACTAGAAGAGCACAACGCAGGTCAAAGTCGTTATACTTCTGGCAAAGGTCAATGGAGAATGGTTTATCTTGAAAAGATGTCGGATAAAAGATCAGAGTTGATAAGGGAAAAGCAACTAAAACGGGCAAATACAAATTATATCAAATGGCTGATTGAGCAGAGTTCAAATATTGTAAACCAAATTATTCCAGACTCCGGTGACAACATACAGCTCTAAACTTTCGACATTAAGATTATTAACTTTTCAGTTGGTTAGAAAATCGGTCTGTCATCCCGCCTGAGGCGGGACGGGTTCGAGTCCCGTCCGTCTTGCCTGAGGCGAGACAAAAGGGAGATTTGATCTCCCTTTTTTCATTATGAATTATTACGTTTATATTTTATACTCAGATCAGGCCGGAGTTTATTACAAAGGTTTTAGTTATTTCCTTAATTGAGTCTTATGATTTGGATAAATAGAAATAAAAACTAGGCTGTCTCAAGTTTTGGAGACAGCCTAGTTTTTATTTCAAACTTAGAATTACCCAAGAGTTGCAACCATTACTGCTTTAATGGTGTGTAACCTGTTTTCTGCCTGGTCGAAAACAATCGAAGCCGGGCTTTCAAAAACGTCTTCTGTTACTTCCAGTCCATCCAATTCATATTTCTGATAAATCTGTTCGCCAACCTTAGTTTCGCGATTGTGAAATGCAGGCAAACAATGTAAAAATTTTACATCCGGGTTTCCGGTCAGTTTCATGGTTCCGGCGTTTACCTGGTAGGGGAGTAGCAACCTGATCCGGTCTTCCCAAACACTTTCCGGCTCACCCATCGAAACCCAAACATCTGTATAAAGGAAATCACAATCTTTTACAGCTTCGGCCACGTTTTCAGTAACGGTGATTATTGCTCCTGTTTCAGCAGCAATTTCGCGGCATTCTTCCTGTAATTCAAAAGCAGGCTGACAAGCTATCGGAGCGGCTGCCCTGAAATCCATTCCTAATTTGGCCGCACCCACCATCAGCGAGTTCCCCATGTTGTTGCGGGCATCGCCCAGGTAGCAGAATTTTATTTCCGAAAGTGGTTTATCCGTATGTTCCTGCATGGTCAGAAAATCTGCGAGAATCTGCGTTGGATGAAATTCATCCGTTAATCCGTTCCAAACCGGAACACCTGCATATTGGGCCAGTTCTTCCACAATCTCCTGTCCGAAACCACGATATTCGATACCATCATACATTCTGCCCAGCACACGAGCTGTATCTTTCATCGATTCTTTCTGTCCGATCTGTGAACCAGAAGGGCCAAGATAAGTGACATTGGCGCCTTGGTCAAAAGCAGCTACTTCAAATGCGCAACGTGTGCGGGTTGATGCTTTTTCGAAAATAAGTGCGATATTTTTCCCTGTCAGTTTCTGAACTTCGGTTCCTTCTTTTTTTGCTTTTTTTAAAGCAGCCGAAAGTTCGAGCAGATAATTAATTTCGGCTGGAGTAAAATCGAGCAGTTTCAGAAAACTGCGGTTTTTTAAATTGATTTTCATATAGTTAATATAATTAAGTTTCTTATTTAAGTTTTATTTTCCGGGTTGGTAGTTCAGGTTCTTTTAACCAGTCTTCAATACGGTTTTTTTAATATCACCCCTTTATTATTTAATTCATGCATTCAAACATTATAGCATTTTTGCATTGTTTAGTCCTCGTATTCCATTGTTATTTTTGATCCATATGATCTGTCTTCCAGTTTTTTAGCTTCCGTTATCACACTTTTCCTGCCTCCGTTTTTAATAAAATTTAAACAAGCACGTATTTTGGGTTCCATAGTCCCTTCTGCAAAAGTCCCTTCTTCGAGGTATTTCAAAGTATCAGCATAATTCAGAAATTCCAGCTTTTCCTGGGTTGGTTTGCCAAAATCCTTGTAAATGAATGAAACATCAGTTAGTACATAAAATTCGTCGGCACAAATATTTATAGCCAGCAAGCTCGAAGCCATGTCCTTGTCAATCACAGCATCAAGCGTTCTCACATCATTGTTTTCATCAAAATACACAGGTATTCCGCCGCCGCCGGCAGCTATCACAATATTCCCGTTTTTTACAAGTAGTTGAATGGTTTCTTTATTAATGATGTCGAGCGGAACCGGCGATGGAACCACTCTTTGGTAACCACCCGGATTTTTCGATGATGGCTTGAAAATCCAGTTATGTTCATGCGCCATTCTTTCAGCTTCAGCCTGGTTGTAAATTTTCCCGATTCGTTTTGAAGGATTTTGAAAAGCCGGGTCATTCTTATCGACTTCTACCAGAGTAACCATCGTTATCACATTCTTTTTTATACCATGTTTGTTTAAAACATTTCTCATCATCCGTTCGATCATATACCCAATTCCACCTTGTGAATCGGCCACACAAATATCCAGTGGCATCGCCGGAATGTTATACAGTTGTTGTCCGGCATCATTTCGCATCAGGATATTTCCAACCTGCGGGCCATTTCCATGCGTTATCACAAGTTCATAGCCTTCTTTGATGAGATATATAAGGTTCTCGAGTGTTTCTGTTGCATTAAGTTCCTGCTGTTCAATTGTTCCGGCTTCATTCCCTCTCAATAGTGCATTTCCGCCCAGTGCCAATACCGCCAACTTCTTCATATTCAAAATTTCATTTATTAAAAAAAAACATATTTATCTGGAATAAACAGCAGATAATAACTATTCTGATTACACATTAGTCATTATCAAATTTTCACAAACATAAAAATTGGCAATAACTAAAAATCTGTTGTTTTATCAGTTTTTATGGTCATTTTGAAATGTTTCTGTATCAGCTTTTTAGTTGCCAAAAAATCATTTTGAAATATAACCGCCATACTTTATGAAATTGTATAACC
>CAZXVT010000003.1:0-5519 GCA_964644015.1 uncultured Maribellus sp. | reverse complement strand
AGATCTGGTACCCATTGTAAAATTGTATAACCTGAAGTTTATTTTTATTAACAGGTAAGTATTAAAAGCTTTGGTGCCTGTTACAATTTATCAACCCAACGGCACGTTTTTTTTATTTAAATTTGCCGCTTGAATACCACAAATATTGAATAAATGGCATCGAAAAGCAAAAAGCCGTCTGATTCGAATCAAAAATCAAGGGAAAAAAGGGTTCCTTTTTTTATGAATGAAAAGTTCAGGTTTGTTATTGGGTTAATCATTTTTCTGATAGCGGTTTACCTGCTTGTCGCCTTTATTTCGTTTCTGTTTTATGGTGGAGCCGATCAAAGTAAGCTTGGCATAAAATTTAAGGAATTTGTTTTTGACCGGGATATCCAGGTTTTGAACAAAGCCGGAAAAACAGGAGCTTATATATCAGAATTAGTAATCAACAAAGGTTTCGGACTGGCTTCGTTCCTGTTGGTTTATATGTTGGGTGTAACAGGATTGCGGATTATCAGTAAAAACATTATCCGTTTCAGAAAAAATCTGGTTTACAGCCTGATACTCCTGGTTTGGTTTTCGTTGGCCCTTGGGCTGGTTATGACCAAATATGAAGATGGTTCGTTTATTTATTATGGCGGTCGATACGGATATGTGATGTGTACCTGGCTTGGCGCCATGATCGGGAATATTGGTCTTGTGTTTTTGCTATTCGTTACTGGGTTAACTTTGTTGATTATCAGGTTTGAAGGATTTTTCCCGATGATGAAAAAAATGCTGACTCCTAAACCCAAAGTTAATAAAGAAGAGGTTGAAACAGATTATTTAAAGGGTAGGGAAGTTGTTTTTGACGATAAAACCATTTCAAAAGTAATTGAGCAGGATGATGTTGTAAAAGCCATTTTTGGTCCCGACGATCCTGATGACGACGAAATTGATATGGAAATTGAACGGGAAACTGAAGTTCCGAAAGTAGTGCAGAAACCTGTTGCTGTGCATGTTGAAGAAGACGTTCATGCTGAATTGCACAAAAACGACGACGACGACGATGAAGAGTATTTTGGTGAAGGGATGGGAGATTATGACCCTACTCTTGATTTGTCGTCCTTTAAAATGCCAACACTCGAATTATTGGAAGATCATAAATCGGGCAACGCAGAGGTGACAAACGAAGAACTGATTTCGAACAAAAACAAGATTGTTGAAACGCTTCGTCATTATAAAATTGAAATCACCAAAATCAGGGCGACAATCGGGCCAACAATTACATTGTATGAAATTGTACCGGCACCTGGCATCAGAATCGCCAAAATTAAAAATCTCGAAGACGATATCGCACTAAGTCTTTCAGCACTCGGAATCCGTATTATTGCGCCAATTCCCGGCCGTGGAACCATTGGTATTGAAGTGCCAAACCAAAATCCGGAAGTAGTATCGATGCGTTCGATTATTGGTTCAAAACGTTACCAGGAATCAACTGCTGAACTACCGGTGGCATTGGGAAAAACAATTTCGAACGAAACTTACATGTTCGACCTTACCAAAATGCCCCACATTTTGGTGGCTGGTGCAACGGGACAAGGAAAATCGGTTGGGGTGAATGTTATTATTGCCTCGCTTTTGTACAAAAAACACCCTGCCGAACTGAAGTTCGTGTTTATCGATCCGAAAAAAGTGGAGCTCAATCTTTATTCCATCATTGAAAAACACTACCTCGCTAAATTACCCAACGAAGAAGAACCGGTAATTACCAATATTCAGAAGGTAAAAAACACGCTGAATTCGATTAACATCGAGATGGACAGCCGCTACGATTTGCTGAAAAAAGCACACGCACGTAACGTAAAAGAATATAACAAGAAATTCACAAGTCGCCGGTTGAACCCGATGAAAGGTCACCGGTTTATGCCATACATTGTTGTAATAATCGACGAATTTGCCGACCTGATTATGACAGCCGGCAAGGAAATTGAATTGCCGATTGCCCGTATTGCCCAGTTGGCAAGAGCTGTTGGAATTCACATGATTATTGCCACACAACGTCCGTCGGTAACCATTATTACCGGTGTTATCAAGGCCAACTTCCCGGCAAGGATTGCATTCAAAGTAGCATCGATGATTGACTCGCGTACGATTCTTGACCAACCCGGCGCCAACCAACTGATTGGAAAAGGTGATATGCTGATTTCTGCCAACAGCGATATTACACGTGTACAGTGCGCATTTGTTGATACTCCTGAAGTTGAGAAAATTTGTTCGTTTATTGCCGAACAGAGAAGTTACCCGACAGCCTACCTTTTACCCGAATATAATGACGATGAAGAAGGTGGACCAGGAGAAGTGGATTTGGGCAACAAAGATGAAATGTTTGAAGATGTAGCCCGCCTGGTGGTGATGAATCAGTTGGGCTCAACTTCCATGATTCAGCGAAAATTTTCGATTGGATACAACCGTGCAGGACGAATAATGGATCAGTTGGAAGCCGCCAATATTGTGGGACCCAGTGAAGGAAGCAAAGCACGACAGGTGCTGATTCAGGATGAATATAGTTTGGAACAATTATTGAATAATCTGCGATAAAAAAGTAAAATGAGAACATTAATAGCAACTATCTTTTTAGTGACGCTGACCGGTGTACTTTCGGCTCAGCAGGATGCAAAAGCAAAAGAAATTCTGGATCAGACAAGCCAGCGAACACGTTCATTTAAAACTATTTCGGCTGATTTTTCTTTTGCATTGCAAAACAAACAGATGAACACCAACGATGAGAACAAAGGATCAATAAAAATCAAAGGCGGCAAATATGTGGTTGATATTCCGGGGCCCGGGCTGAAGATTTTTTCTGATGGAAAAACAAACTGGAATTATATGAAAACCGGCAACCAGGTTACTATTTCACCGATTGACGAAAGCAGTAGTGAGTTGATGGATCCGTCATCAGTATTTACGATTTACGAAAAAGGCTTTAAATCGAAATATATGGGTGAAAAAAGTGTGGATGGAAAACAGGTGTATCAGATTGAACTTTATCCTGATAAAAAGGATTTTGAGGTTTCGAAAATCACGCTCGATATCAACAAAGCGACTTACATGATTCAGACAGCCGTTTTGAACGGAACCGAAGGAAATATTTACACGATTAAGGTTGCAAAATTTGAGTCAAATAAAGAAATTCCGGATACTGAATTTGTTTTCGACGCCAAAAAATTTCCGGGTGTTGAAGTGATCGATTTGAGATAAGTTTTTTCTAGTATTTATGAAACAGCACAGCCTGAGATTTTTACTCAGGCTGTGCTGTTTTTTTGTAAAATGATTTCCCCGTTCAAATGCTTTTCAGACTTGAAAGCAAGATTAACAACAGTACAACGTTTTGTTTTCAAAGATTTTGAAACGGTAAAACTAAACAACACGCTTTACCAAAACTTTGTTATTTTTTTGTTGAATTTATCTCTTCAATTTTTGAGAAAATATTTTTAGCTGTTGAAACTTCAATAAATGAAGCGCCGGCTTCTTCACCGAATCGGCCCCCCACATAAATCAGCATGTCATCTGCTTTCAGAACATTTTCCTTTATAAGCGAGAGAACGGCTGCTTTCTGAATCTGCATCTTGTTTTTCTTCATTTCGAGATAAGATGGATAAATTCCGAATGAGAGTGCCAGTTCGCGAACTACCCTGTGCGAATGGCATTTTGCATAAACAGGAATGCTTGAACGGTATGCAGCCAGATAGCGTGCGGTTCTGCCGGTTGTAGTCGAAGTTACAATCATACAATTATCCAATTCGCGTGATGCCCTGATGGCTGAATGCGCCAAATAGGCCGGAATTTCGTTGTTTACTGGCGGAATAGTAACATCATATCTTTTATCACGGTCAGGTTCAACTTCTTTGGCAATTTTTACCATCGTTTCCACGGCTTCAACCGGGTATTTCCCATAAGCTGTTTCTCCACTCAGCATAATAGCGTCGGCACGAGAGTAAATGGCGCTGGCAACATCGCTCACTTCAGCCCTGGTTGGTCTCGGATGGTCGATCATGCTGTGTAACATCTGGGTAGCCACAATCACAGGTTTTTTCTGCTGAATGGCCTTTCTGATCAGGTTGCGTTGAACAGTGGGAATCTGTTCGGCAGGAATTTCAATGCCTAGGTCTCCCCGGGCAACCATAATTCCATATGCTTCTTCCAGAATCTCTGTAATATTATTGACGCCTTCCAGGTTTTCAATCTTTGCAATAATTTTAATCTCGCTTTTATATTTGTCAAGAATCTTTTGTACATCTTTCACATCCTGCCGGTTACGAACAAAAGAGTGTGCAATAAAATCAAGATCATTCTCAACAGCAAAAGCAATAAATTCCTTGTCTTTTTCCGAAATCGACGGAAGTTTGATTTTTATACCCGGTACATTTATGCTTTTATTGTTTTTAATGATTCCGTTATTTTCAACCTTGCACAGCAGGTAATCGGTGTGTTTTTCCTGAACAATCACCTTTATATCACCATCGTCAATCAGAATATTGTCCCCGACATTTAAATCGCGCACGAAATTCTTATAGTTAACACAAATATTCTGTAATCCTTGAAAATTCTTTTCAGTGCACGAAAAAATCACCTCTTCACCTTGCGCAACAGTGGTTTCTTTTTGAGTTTTTGCGGTTCTGATCTCAGGCCCTTTTGTATCGATCATAATCGCAATTTTTGGCGAAACAGCCCTGATATTTTTGATCAGGTTTATTCCTCCTTCTTTCGAAATATGCGCTGTGTTGATTCGGGCAACATTCATCCCTGCTTTAAAAAGCGATTCAATAAACGGAATATCGCAACGCTGATCGGATATGGTAGCAACAATTCTTGTCTGTCTCATAATATAATTTGTTTATACTGAAATGCTTTGTTATAAATTGATATGCAAAGATATACAAACTATCAGCAGACATTGTTCAGTCAGGTATTAACTAAAAAATATTTAACATCAGGAGTGCAAAAAGCTTAAAACGGCCAGCCTGTATGAATCGAGACCGAACCCCATGACACACCCTTTACAAACAGGGCCAATCACCGATTTATGCCTGAATTTTTCCCTGGTAAGTGTGTTTGAAATATGAACCTCCACTGCCGGCGATTTAATAGCCGAAATAGCATCGCGAATTGCAACAGAGGTATGAGTGTATGCACCGGCATTGATGATTATTCCATCGGCGCTGAACCCGAAATTATGAATTTCGGTTACAATTTCGCCTTCTACATTTGATTGAAAGTACTCAAAATCAATGGCAGGAAAGAGCGCGCAGATTTTTTCGAAGTACGAATCAAAACTTTCGCTCCCATAAATTCCGGGCTCCCGTTTTCCGAGTAAATTCAAATTCGGTCCGTTGATGATTATGATTTTCATATATTATTTAAAAAGTTTATTGTTGATATGAAGTTAAAATTTCCAGCCAAATAAAAATCATAATTAATCAATTCCTTTTTTTTATTCTTACTTTATGATTTATAAAGTTGAACGATTTGCCTGGATTATTTGTTATATTGTTGAA
>CAZXVT010000002.1:56687-70063 GCA_964644015.1 uncultured Maribellus sp. | reverse complement strand
CAAATAACCTTAAATTGTAAAATTATGGCATTCGAATTACCAAAACTACCCTATGCAAACAATGCACTTGAACCTTACATCAGCGAAAAAACCATCGAATTTCACTACGGAAAACATCATCAGACTTATGTTACCAATCTGAACAACCTGGTTCCGGGAACCGAATTTGAAAATGCAACGCTCGAAGAAATTGTACTGAAATCGACAGGCGGAATTTTTAACAATGGCGCACAGGTTTGGAATCACACCTTCTATTTTATGCAGTTCGCTCCTGATGGCTGCAAAGAGCCGAAAGATGCACTGAAAGCCGCGATTGAAAAGAAATTCGGCACATTTGAAGCTTTTAAGGAAGAGTTTGCAAAAGCATCGGTTACACTTTTTGGCTCAGGTTGGTCGTGGCTGGTGGTAAATGCAGCCGGCGAGCTTGAAATTGTGCAAACCGGAAATGCCGGAAATCCGCTCCGCGACGGAAAAAAACCGCTCCTGACCTGTGATGTTTGGGAACATGCGTATTACATCGACAAGAAAAATCTCAGGGCAAAATATGTCGAGGATTTTTGGAAAATTGTTGACTGGAAAGTAATTTCGGAAAGGTATTAAAAGCCCATTCAGGCTCCCGAATTGGCGGGTTTCAGGAGATAAATTTTGAAGAAAATAAACAAAAAATTTTAAAATTATGAGTGCAGAGAAAGTATTGGAAACCATGAAAGCAGCCGGAAAACCACTGAAAGCCGGAGAAATTGCAGAAAAAGCAGGACTTGATAAAGCAGTGGTTGATAAAGCTATGAAAGTTTTAAAGGCAGAAGGGAAAATTGAATCACCAAAAGTTTGTTTCTGGCAGCCAAAAGCTTAGGAATCCTTAAAAAACAATAGAAATTAAAAACGGGGGCCAAAAACCCCCGTTTTATTTTAATACCTCTCTGCTGTTCAAATTAAAAACTAACAGCAGTTTCGTTTCGTTATCCTTAAACGAAACATTTTCAACTAAATATAGCAATTAATCAACTGTTCGAGTAACTCCTGTTTACCGCTGATTTGTGCAGGTTCGCCTTTCTGGGCAGCCTCTTTGTACAAATCTTCCAGACTAAGTTTACCAGCCTCAAATTCAGCACCTTTTCCAGCGTCGTAAGAAGCATAACGGGTTTTTCTTCTTGAAACGTAATCAGATTCAGAAAGAATTTTGTCAGCTATTACCAATGAGCGGGCAAAAACGTCCATTCCACCGATGTGTGCAATAAAGATATCCTCAAGATCAGTTGAATTACGACGGGTTTTTGCGTCGAAATTGATACCACCGTGTGTAAAACCTCCTGTTGGAAGGATTTCAAGCATTGCCTCGGTGATTTCGTAAATATTTGTCGGGAATTCGTCTGTATCCCAGCCATTCTGGTAGTCGCCCTTGTTGGCGTCAATTGAACCAAGCATACCAGCATCGGCTGCCATGCGAAGATCGTGTGCAAAAGTATGACCCGCCAAAGTTGCATGGTTTACTTCAACATTCAATTTGAAATCTTTTTCCAGACCGTTTGCACGCAGGAAACCAATTACTGTTTGTACATCAAAATCGTACTGATGTTTTGTCGGTTCCATTGGTTTTGGTTCAATAAAGAATGAGCCTTTAAAACCGGCCTTCCGTCCATAATCTCGAGCAACGCGCAGAAACTGGCCTAAGTGTGCCAATTCACGTTTAGTATCGGTGTTGTGCAAGCTCATGTAACCTTCACGTCCTCCCCAGAATACATAACCTGTTCCGCCTAATGCGATGGTTGCATCGATGGCATTTTTAACCTGAACAGCGGCGTTTGTTAACACATCGAAATCGGGATTAGTTGAAGCACCGTTCATATAACGCGGGTTCGAGAAAACATTTGCTGTTCCCCAAAGCAGTTTCACACCCGAAGCATCCTGTTTTTGTTTAGCGAAATCCACCATTTTGGCGAGTCGTTTTTCAATTTCGAAAACCGAACCGTCACCAACAACATCTGTGTCGTGGAAGCAGTAGTAAGGAATATTCATTTTTGTAATGAATTCAAATGCTGCATCCATTCTTTCTTTGGCTGCGTCCATCACATCGGCTGCGCCATCCCAAGGAAAAATCTGGGTGCCCGGTCCAAACGGATCGCCACCGGTTCCGCAGAATGTATGCCAGTAAGCAACTGCAAAACGCAGGTGATCTTTCATTGTTTTTCCGGCAACAACACGATTTTCATCGTACCATTTAAATGCCAGCGGATTTTTTGACTGCGGCCCTTCATATTTTATCTGGCCGATTCCTTTAAAATACTCTTTGTTTCCTAATAGTACACTCATGTTAATTTGTTTTATTTATTAATAATGATTAATCAAATTGTTGTCATTGATGTCATATTTTCCTAATTGTCAGAATTAACTTCAGCAGATAAACCGACAACTTTGAAAACCGGTTGACCCGACAACCCTTATTTTACCGCTTTTTCAAGCTGAGATTTCCAGTTTTCGTAAGCATCCTGATAAGCTGCTGATTTTGTAGTATCAGGCAAAATTGTTTCCAGTTTTTTCAGATTCGAGAATGCTTCGGTAAACGATTTATAATAGCCGGCTCCCACACCTGCACCACGTGCCGCACCCACAGAACCATCGGTGTTATACAATTCAATGGTGGCACCTGTTACTCCGGCCAAAGTATCCCTGAAAACGGGACTCAGGAACATATTGGCTTTTCCGGCCCTGATAACTGATGCGTTGATTCCGATTTGCTGCATAATGTCCATTCCGTATTTAAATGAAAATACGATACCTTCCTGAGCAGCTCTTAAAAGATGTCCTTTATGATGAATATTGAAATTGATTCCGCTGAAAACAGAACCGATATTTTTGTTACTTAATACGCGTTCCGAACCATTTCCAAATGGCAAAACGGAGAGTCCTTCAGCACCAATGGCAACCTGCGAAGCAAGCTGATTCATTTCTTCGTATGAAAGTGATTCTCCCACCATTCTTTTAAGCCATGCATTCAGAATTCCTGTTCCGTTTATGCACAGCAAAACACCTAATCTTGGGTCGACTGCCGCATGATTTACATGTGCGAAAGTATTCACCCTCGAAAGCGGATCATATTTAATTTCTTTACTTACACCGTAAACAACCCCGGATGTTCCGGCGGTGGCAGCAATTTCACCGGGATTAAGAACATTCAGCGAAAGTGCATTATTGGGCTGATCGCCTGCACGATAACCAATTGTAGTTACTGGTGAAAGACCAAGTTCTTTGGCTGCTTTCTCCGAGATTTTTCCCTGAACTGAAAAAGTCGGAACTATTTCAGGAATAATTTCTTCCGAAAAACCATAATTTTCAAATAGGAATGAAGCAACCGAGTTTTTCTGAAAATCCCACATGATTCCTTCAGACAGACCACTAACCGTTGTTTTTACTTCACCACTGAGTTTCATGGCAATAAAATCACCTGGAAGCATAATTTTATAAAGGCGTTCGAAAACTGCGGGTTCGTTTTCTTTTACCCATTTTAATTTGGATGCGGTAAAGTTCCCCGGCGAATTAAGCAAACTTGCAAGACAACGTGTACCGCCAATTTCAGTGAACGCTTTTTCACCATAAACTGCGGCACGGCTGTCGCACCAGATAATTGAAGGCCTCAGAACCTGCTGATTTTTGTCAATCATAACCAAACCATGCATCTGGTAAGAAATTCCGATTGATAAAATATTTGCCGGATTTACTTTCGATTCATTTAAAACATCGGCGAGCGCCAGTTTCAGATTTGTCCACCATAACTCAGGTTCCTGTTCAGCCCAGCCCGCCTGGTGAGCTGTTATTTTCATCTCCTGTTTCGGGTAAAACGAACTGGCCACACACTGGCCGTTTTCTCCGTTCATCAGCGATACTTTTACCGATGAACTTCCGATGTCAAATGCTAAAATGTACATAAGTTTTGTTTGCTATTATTAGTTTTATTTTTTCGAACTGTTCTGTTCTGTTATGCCGTCAAAAATAATATGTTCCTTTGTAATTTCATAATTTTAAAACATGTTTTCTAACATTTTTTTTACAATGACGATCTGAGTTTTAATGTTGTCGGAATTTTTATTTGCACAGGTTGGTCGCCAGCTACAAACTCAGCGGCAGCTTTCCCCATCATTTCAAAATCAGTTGAAATTACTGTTATTCCATTTTTTACATATTTCTTCATCGGGGTTTCATTATATGATATCACTCCGGCATCAATTCCCGGCTCCCATCCGTTTTGAAAACATTGGTCAAGGAATGTAGCCAGTGTTCTGTCGCTTACCAACAAATAAAGTGCGCCCTTTTTAACTTTGAATTCATTTTCGTTAAAAACAACAGAATGTTTTACTTTGAATCGCTGACAGAATTTATTGAAATATTCAGCAATTTCGATTGGGTGGTACGTAAACGGAGGATAGTAAAGAATAAATTCTTTGTACTTTTTTACAAGATTTGCATTTTCACTCAAACAATCGAATACCGACTCACCAAAATTCTGGTAAACAACAGAATGCATCTCAGATGCATGTATTTTCCAGTCGATCACCAGTAGTTTTTCCGGTGAAATTTTTCCAATTATCTCCGGAACTCTTGCATCGTCGAAATTCATTACCACATACTTGCTGTATTTCCCGAGGCTTTCACTGATAATTTTTTCAAAGACATCAATATTATAATGGTGAAAATGAAGATCAACCATCACATTTTTAGGCAGGTGTTTCAGAAACGATCCATAAAGAACCTCTTTGTATGCTTTAAAAGTATCAAGGAACAATAATACCCGTGTAATTTCCTGTGTTACAAAATAACCTCTGTTTGGAACCGATTCAACAACACCCCGTTTTTTCAATTCAGCATAAGCTTTAAAAACTGTATCGCGTGAAAGCTGACACTCACCCATTAACTGGTTAACCGATGGCAGCATATCGCCAGGTTTTAATTCATTTCTACTGATTGAATGAATTATAGATTCAACAAGTTGCTGAAATTTAAGAATATTGGAACCGCTATCGACCGTAATTTTAAAACTACTCATTTGGTTTAGTCCATCATTTAGTGTTCTGTTCTGTTCCACAAATCTAATATTAAAATCCGGAGTGAAATAAACATACCTGTATTTATTCAAAAAAAAAGGTGACCATAGCCACCCATTTTTTTATACAGATTTATTTAACCTCTTATAAATAATGCCTTTATAATGTCTGTTGCAATTTTTGGATTTTCTTTTAACCGACGCGTGGAATATTTAAACCACTTTTTCCCGTAAGGAACATAAACACGCATTTTATAACCTTTGTCAACAATTGACTGACGCAATTCGGGTGTTACACCATAAAGCATCTGAAACTCGAACATACTTTTGGATACATTGTGTTTTTTTATCAGTTCAATTGATTTCTCCACCAAATACTTATCGTGTGTTGCAATTCCCACGTACATCTTATTCTTCAGCATAAATTCGAGGTCTTCAAGGTAATGATCCCTGATTTCCTGGTAACCTTTAAAAGCAATTTTTTCCGATTCAACATAAATTCCTTTGCAAAGCCTGAAGTTTACAGGATTCTCTTCAGAATTGTGTTTTCTGAACATTTCCAAATCACTGAATGTACGCCTCAGATATGCTTGTAATACAAGACCAACATTTGCTGGGAACTCTTTCCTGATCCGAAGATATTGATCGATTTCATCATCCACACAAGGCGAATCTTCCATATCAATTCTAATAAAAGAATTGTATTTTGCAGCCAAAGCGACAAGATTCCGGATGTGATTGTAGCAAACTTCTTTATCTAACAAAAGACCGAACATGGTCGGTTTTAGTGAGAAATTTCCAGTTACCTTTTCTTCCGAAAACCGGGTGATTATTTCTTTATACTGAAGATAGTTTTCGTTTGCCTCGTCAAGCGACTGAATAAATTCGCCCAACAAATCAATTGTAACTTCTATGTTCTTCTCATTCAATAATTTTGCTGCCAATAATCCTTCCTCTATTGTTTCGCCGGCAATATATCGTTTCGAAAATACCCAAACCAGTTTTTTGGGCATGTGAGGAAGCAGGTTTGTAATCAATTTATTTATCATTTTTAAGTAATAATGAATTTCTGGTTATAATTCGTAAAAGTACTATTGCCAATACTTCCGATTCAATGATGTTTATCAGCCGAACCTTATGATTTTATGCAGGTTTTTTTAGTTGCCACCGATAAATCAACTGTTTAAAAAATTGTTAACGACTCCGGCATGTATAAACTAAAAAATTATCTTTGTCGCAACTTAAAACTAAAATATTAAAGTAATGAAGGGAACATCGTTGATTGTTAGTATAGTGTTGTTCGTTTTGGTGGCAGTATTATATCTTTTACATTTTACAGGAACAGGAATTAAAACAAATGATTCACAGCAGACTGTCAGTTCTGGTTCTGCCGATGGGCCAAAAATTGCCTATGTAAAAGCCGACTCAGTTATTTTAAATTACAAATTGGCAGAAGACCTTCACGATGTATTTACTAAACAACAAGAAAGTTATTCATCTGAATATGCCAACAAACGGCGTTCGTTTGAAAAAGATGCTGTTGCATTTCAGGAAAAATTGCAGCGGGGTGGATTTCTTACCGAAGACAGGGCAGTTCAGGAAAGAAACCGGCTTGCCGGTGTTGAACAGGAAATTATGCGAATGGACCAGGAACTAACCGGGAAACTGGGTGAAATGCAGACAGCCAACAGTCAGCAGGTACTTGATAGTTTAATGAATGCAATCAAACGTTTTAATGCTGATAAAAAATATGATTACATTCTGAATTCTTCGGGAGTTCTTTATGGAAACGAAGGACAAAACGTTACTGCTGAAATTCTGAAATTAATGAATGACAAATACCTGGCTTCAAAACCGAAATAAAACAAACAAAATACAATTTAAAAATCCGGGCATTAAACCCGGATTTTTTGTTTCTGAAAATACGTAAATATGTTTGCCACAGAATACTTAAAGAAAAATAACCGGACTGCCCTGATCCATTCAGCACCCGACCCTGAAGTATCAATTATTGTGGTAATTCCCTGTTTCAGGGAACCCGGTATTCTGGCAACACTCGAATCGCTTGTTAATTGCTCATTGCCTGAATGCCGCACTGAGGTTATTATTGTTGTAAACCACCCTGAAAATGCTTCGCCTGATACAAAAGAATTCAACCAGCATACAAAACAGGAGATTGACGACTGGATAAAGTTTAATTCAAAAAAAGAACTATGTTTTTATGCCATCGGCCCTGTTGAACTGCGCAAAAAATGGGCTGGTGCCGGACTTGCCCGAAAAACAGGAATGGATGAAGCTGTTTTGCGTTTTAACCAAACAGGTAAAAAATCCGGAATTATTGTCTCTCTTGATGCCGACACGCTGGTTGAGAAAAACTATTTCACTGAAATCGAAAAACATCTTTTCAATCATCCATCGCATGTTGGTGCAACAATTTCTTTTGAACATCAGAAAAATGGTCTTGAAAGAAAACATCTTGAAGGGATACTTCTTTATGAACAATACCTGCACTATTATAAAAATGCTTTAGAATTTACCGGGTACCCAAATTCAATGTTCACCATTGGCTCTGCTTTTGCAGTAATTGCCGAAGCCTATGTAAAACGCGGCGGCATGAATCGCAGACAGGCAGGTGAAGATTTTTACTTTTTGCAAAATCTGGCACAGATCGGCGCAATCGGTGAAATAACAACCACTTGTGTTTATCCGTCAGCCAGGCTTTCCGACAGGGTTCCTTTTGGTACCGGCCCTGTTTTGCAAAAATGGATTGACGGAGAAGAAGACCTCAATAAATCTTACAATTTTGATGCTTTTATCGATTTAAAGGTTTTGTTCGATAATCGGGGATACTATTTCAGAAAAGGAAAAGATCAATTTGATAGCATTTCAGAATTCCTTCCAAATTCTGTCAAGGATTTTATGGAAGCTGATAATTTTATAGTAGAGATTGAAGATTTAAACAAAAACTGCTCAAATCTGAAATCGTTCAACAACCGTTTCTTTCAGAAGTTCAATGCGTTTAAAATCCTGAAGTTTCTGAACTTTACTCATGCCAAATACTATTCAATGGATGATATTCATGAGCAGATTAAAAAGTTGAAAGAAAAGCTTCAGGAATAAAACCAACAAAAAAAGCCGGAGAATACCCCGGCACTTTCAGGAGCCAATTGCGGGACTCGAACCCGCGACCTGCTCATTACGAATGAGCTGCTCTACCAACTGAGCTAAAGTGGCTTTTATTTACAGTTTTGCCTGCGCATTGGCAATCATATCTTTCCAAACCTTCCGTTGCTCTTTTAAAGCACCAACTTTATCATCAGGATTGGTGCGGCATTCCAGCAAAATCCATCCTTTGTAATCCATCTGAACAAACAAATCCATTAGTTGCTGATAGGGATAATTTCCCATATTCATTTCGCGTACGTGTGTGATATCGCCCAAACGGCTTTTCACCAGGTTGAAATTATATTCAAGTCCTCCTCCAATCAGGTCCTGATCGTTACAATTCCAGCAGACAGTAGTTCCATCATTCTTCACATAATCCATTATTGTTTTGATATTGGGCAATTCCTGTGTGCCTTCGCCGTGAACTTCGAGCCTGATTTTCTGCCCCATATTGTTAGCATAATTTCCAAGTTCGTTCAATGCTTTTCCGATTTGTTCAAGTGTCTTTTCCTTTGCAATTCCATCCCTGAACTGGTTCGGTTTTACCTTCACTCCACTTCCGCCGATATCTTTGCTCAACTGTAACCACTGTTTTGTGGTTTCAATGGCTGATTTCAATCTTTCGGCATCAGGCCAGTCGTATTGCTCATTGGTTCCCATCCCGATTAACTCAACCCCGCTCCCGGCAAACTGTTTCTTAACTTCCTTTCGCTGCACGTTTGTCAAATCAAGCGTAACACCGTGAGCATGTTCAACCCGCAGTTCAACTCCGCCAATTCCGGCTTCGTTGCAGTTTTTTATAATTGTTGGAATATCCCAGTCTTTTGCCCACAGGTAGGTAACCAGGCCGAGTTTTATATCACTTCCCTTCAGTTTTTTAAATGAACTCAGTAACCCTGTTGAAAGCAAAGCGCCACCCGTTAAAATCGATAAATTTCTCAGAAATTCGATTCTTGTTTGATTATCAGAACTTTTAATCATGCAATATCAGGTTTAAATCAATTTTTAAAGATATGAATATTAAAAGAAGGTTTTCAAGAATTCAATTTTATGTAACAAGTTTTTCTATTTTTGTCGCAAACTTAAAATATTCAGAAATGAAAGGTGCAGAAATTCATACTTCCAAAGGAATTATGAAAGTAAAATTTTATGAAGAAGATGCCCCGAAGAACGTGGCAAACTTTATACATCTGGCTGAAACAGGATTTTATAACGGACTTACCTTTCACAGGGTTATCCCAAATTTTGTAATCCAGGGTGGATGCCCACTGGGAACAGGGGCAGGTGGGCCTGGTTACACAGTGGATTGTGAACTTGACGGCGAAAATCAATATCACGACAGAGGAGTACTTTCGATGGCACATGCCGGAAGAAACACCGGAGGCTCACAATTTTTTATTTGCATGAACAGACGTGGCACGCAACATCTCGACCGGCACCACACTTGTTTTGGCAAAGTGTACGAAGGATTGGAAGTTATCGATCAAATCAGACAAGGCGACATTATTGATAAAATCATTATTACTGAAATCTGATTCAGTGCCGGGTGTAATGAAAAGAGGAAATGAACTGATCATTTCCTCTTTTTGTATATTTTAGATTGCTGTTTGAGTTAACACATAAAAGTGAGGATGATTTTTGAGTTTAAATATACTTTCTCGCAACTTGAAGTATCAGAAACAGAAGTTGCTGAATTTATTGGATTTGAACCGGATTCAATTCCTGAACCATTTTCAGAAATTATTGCAACCGGATTGCAAATTTCAGCAGAAATATGCGAGCCGGTTGGCGGGTACATTGTTTTTGATAATCCTGAAACAGATTCAACAACAGGAATTTTAAAGGTTGCCGGCAAAACTTTTTATCCAGCCAAAGTTGTGATTTCACAAATAAAAAATGCCTCTTCGCTGGCTTTTTTCATGTGTACAGCAGGTAAAGAAATCACTGAAAAATCAAAAGAATTTTCAGAAAATGATGACCCGATAACTGGGTACATATTAGATGTTATCGGATCGATAGCAGCCGATAAAACCGTAGAATTAATACAAAAAGAACTCGAAATAAAATGCGGGCAGAGCGGACTCAGTATATCAGATCGATTTTCACCTGGCTATTGTGAGTGGAGTGTTTCTGAACAAAAGTTACTTTTTGACTTATTTCCTCCCAAAATTTTTGGAATCGCATTAACAGAGTCGTTTTTAATGAAACCTGTTAAATCTGTGAGTGGAATAATTGGTATTGGAAAAGGTCTCATGCAGAAAGGTTACCAGTGCCAATGGTGTAACGACACAGATTGTTTTGTGGGGAAATTGAAGAGAAAGAAAAAAGATGAAAAAAAATTAAAAAAAACAGTTGTATAATTCGTTACTAAAATCTTTATTTGCTGCGGTAAATACACATTAAATAGAAACAGGAATACCCGCACTATTTGATTTTGGATTATTGAAGTTAGTTTAAAAACCATTATTAATCACACTGTTAGATATGGCAATTAATAAACCAAGAGTTATAAAAGATTACAACAAACTCGACAAAGAATTACAACAGCAGATCAAATTATTGTATGCAGACGGATTTGCTGATCATCTTATACATTTTTTTGACAAAGACGGAATTAAAGTCACTGTACTTCCATTTGAGACCGAAGACAGGTATTACATGTTGAGAATGACTGAAAACGAAGCAGTTGCGATTGTTGAAGATGATGATGATTTTGACGAAGACGGCTTCCTGAAAAGTGAGGTTAAACAGGAATATGAAGATAAGTTTGCCGAAATGGATAACATTGCCGACACTGAAGATGATGACGACAGTTATGATGATGACTTTGATGATGACGATGATGCAGGTGAAGCTGATGATGAAGAATAAGGAATGATACCGAAATAAAAACAAAAGGGTTTGCAAATTGCAAACCCTTTTTAATTTCCTTTGATTAAATGGTTGGAATTTCGGGAAAGGCACTGCTAAACCTTTCAAATATTTTATTAATCAAGTAATTCCTTCACTTTTGCCGAAATATCTTTTCCGTCAGCCAATCCGGCTAATTTTTTTGAAGCAATTCCCATTACTTTTCCCATTTCTTTCATAGAAGTTGCCCCGGTTTCAGCAATAATATCTTTAATTACCGCTGTCAGGTCAGCATCGGAAAGTTTTGCCGGTAAATAGCTTTCAAAAACCTTCACCTGGAAAATCTCCTGATCCTCAAGATCTTTTCTTCCCTGTTGTTGGTAAATGGCTGCAGACTCGCTGCCCTGTTTTGCAAGTTTGGAAATTATCTTTATAACTTCCTCATCGGTAAGATCGCTGCCGGCACCTTTAGCCGACCGTGCTTCAAGCATCACTTTTTTTACATTTCTGAGCGCTTCGAGTTTCTCTTTTTCACGGGCCTTCATGGCTTCGGTGAGATCGCTGTTTATTTTATCGAAAAGACTCATATTATTGATATTTAGATTTTTAGATATTTATAATTACAGATTAATAATCTATTATCAACCATTAATCAACCTGACGATGCAAATATGAGTTCCGGTCAGAAATACGATTATCGCTGCTTACTGTCAATCCCGACTTTTGTCGTTTATACTGCGGATCATTCATTCTTAATTGCCGACGTAAATAGGCCGGAATATTTTCCATATTATCCACATCCTCCTCACTCATCGAAGTAAAATCAGAAGACGTTGGCTGATGGTTTACTCCTTTTCGTTCTTTTGTTGTTCCCGGGTATAACGATTCAAATTCATTCTCTTCTTTTGCCTTTTCCTCTGAAATATTGAATTCAATAAATTTCTGCCCCGGGTTGGGCGCAGCCTCTTTTTTCAGGTGAGGATTTGGTGTAATCGTTTTTTCGGCCACCGGTGATTCAACCAGGAAATGTTTTTCTTTGCTTACCTGTTGTTGTTGTTCATTTTTTAATTCAGGAATAATGCTGCTGCTAAATCCCGTGGCAATAATAGTTACCGAAAGCTTCTCTTCCAGTGTATCATCTTTTCCGTTGCCCCAAATCAAGTCAGCATCAAATCCGGCTTTATTTTGAACAATATCTGTTATTTCGCCAATTTCATCCATGGTAACTTCAATGCTTCCTGAAGTAATATTCACCAATATATTTCTTGCCCCGCGAATGTCGTTATTATTCAGAAGCGGCGAATTTAATGCACTTTCAACGGCTTCGGCTGCGCGGTTTTTTCCTTCGGCAATACCTGTTCCCATTATTGCCATGCCACTTTTCCGCATTACAGTTTCCACATCGGCAAAATCAACATTGATGTAACCCGGAACTGTAATGATTTCAGCAATTCCTTTTGCAGCCGTGGCCAAAACATTATCTGCTTTTGAAAATGCCTCCGAAATCGGAAAATCGCCATACATTTCGCGAATGCGTTCGTTGTTGATCACCAGCAGCGAATCGACATAACTTTCGAGTTCTTTTATACCTTCGGCAGCCTGTTTAATCCGGCGACGTCCCTCGTTTCTGAATGGAATGGTCACAATCCCCACAGTCAGATACCCTGCTTCCTGGCAGGCTTTGGCAATCACAGGTGCAGCACCGGTACCTGTACCACCACCCATCCCGGCCGTTACAAATACCATTTTTGTGTTTTCCGACAAAGCATTCATAACGTCTTCAATATTCTCCTGAGCTGCCTGTTTTCCCACTTCGGGTTTGTTACCGGCACCTCGCCCTTCGGTAAGCGACGGACCCAGTTGCACCCAGTTTTCCACCGGGCTCGAAATCATGGCTTGTGCGTCGGTGTTACAAATAACAAAATCGACATCACGTATGCCTTGCCGATGCATATAATTTACCGCATTTCCGCCACCACCGCCAACTCCCACAACTTTAATCTCTGCACTCCGGTGGTTATTTTCTTTTTTCATCACATTTTCTTCCATTTTTCACTTTTTTTATATTGAACAGGGATTTTTATTTCATTGGCTGGTCATCATCGTCATCGTCAAAAAAACGGTTCAGCCCGAAATTTTTCATAAACCAGTTGTCAACATTCTCAGAAACAGGTTCTCCGGCTTTTGTCTTTTTCTTTTCTGCCTTTTTCATTCTGCTGAAAATCGAAGTGCTTTCTTCGTGCACTTTTTCCGGCGCCTTTTCCTGTACATTTCTAGTTTTCATTTCAAACTGGAAATCGGGCTCCGAAACTGACGTTTCAAACTC
>CAZXVT010000002.1:0-56677 GCA_964644015.1 uncultured Maribellus sp. | reverse complement strand
CAAACTCAAAAGCAAAATCAGGTTCCGGTTTTTCTTCCAAAACAGGTTCCTCTTCAATTGTTTGTTGGCTCAAATCAAACTTTTCAGGCTCTTTCCGTGGCTGAAGAATTTTATTCGGGTTGTTCACGAAACCTGTGGCCAGAATAGTAACACTGATTTTGTCTCCCAGACTTTCATCGTAGCCATTTCCCCAGATAATATCAGCCTCCTGACCTGCCCTTTCCTGCAGGGTTTCAATAATTTCGCCGATTTCGCCAATCGTAACTTCGGCTTTTCCTGAAATAATATTGAGCAGAATATTTTTTGTTCCGAAAATATCGTTGCTGTCCAACAGCGGTGATTCAAGCGCCATGTTAACAGCTTCCATTGCGCGGCCATCGCCGATCGCATAACCGGTTCCCATAATAAACACGCTGCTTTTCTGCATCACAGTTTTCACATCGGCGTAGTCGATGTTAACATTTCCGTGAACAGTAATTATTTCGGCAACACCTTTTACAGCAGTTGTAATAATGTTGTCGGCCATTTTAAAAGCCTGGCGCGCTGGCAAATCGCCATAAATACTGTGCAAACGCTGGTTGCTGATAACCAGCATACTATCAACTGATTCGCTGAGTTTTTTGATGCCCTCCATTGCCTGTCCATACCGTTTTTTACCTTCAGAAGGCGACGGGACAGTAACCACCGCAATGGTAAGAATATCGAGTTCGCGGGCCAGTGAGGCAATAACCGGGGCAGCACCCGTGCCGGTTCCACCACCCATTCCGGCGGCAATAAACAACATTTTAGTGTTGTCCTTCAGCACTTTTTTCAGGTCCTCGTAATTCTCGCGGGCGGCTTCTTCGCCCATTTCGGGTTGGTTGCCTGCACCACGTCCTTCGGTTAAAGTAACTCCCAACTGGATTTTTATGGGCACAATGCTTGTTTCAAGAGCCTGGGAATCGGTATTACAAATAATATAATCAACTCCCCTGATCCCCTCTTCGCACATATGACTCACGGCATTACAACCGCCACCGCCCACGCCAATCACCTTGATGATAGACGAGGTAGCTTTTGGAAACTGAAAGTTTATTAATTCATCGCTCATATTCTTACTTTTTATTTATTTCATTGCGATATCTTCTTCGTCATCAACAAGGTTCAATACACCCTGAACAAAGCTGTTTAAGCGTTGCGAAAGTTTTCCGGGTTCACGCGGTGGTTTTTCTTTTTTGGGTTTTGGAGGCTGAACAACAACCTGTGTTGCTTTCTTCTCGCATTGGTTCAGCAAACCAAACGCTGTATAGAAGTCTGATTGCAACAAATCCTTGTTTCTTTCGCTGAAGTTTAATACAATATTTCCCTTTCTTACATCGAAACCTGTGCGGAATTTTACAAGGGATACAATATTTTCAAGGTTCGAAGTTCCCCCAGTGAGCACAATTCCGGCTCCCAGATTTTCATCAATTTCTGCCTTCTGAATCTGAAAATTCAGGCTATCGACTATCTCTTCCATGCGGGCCTGAATAATAAAGGCGAGACTTTTAAACGAAATTTCTTTCGGTTCCCAGCCGTTGTGACCCGGTATTGTAACAACTTTCTGGTCGTCGGCAAAATCGCCAAGCGCCTGTCCGAATTTTACTTTCAACTGCTCGGCGTATTTCAGCAAAATTGAACAACCCTCTTTTATATCGTTGGTAACTACTTCACCTCCAAAAGGAATCACGGCAGTGTGAATCAGCCTGTTTTCGTAATAAACCGCCATTTTGGTAGTTCCGCAGCCAATGTCAACCACAATAACACCCATTTCCTTTTCGTCACGAGTAACAACTGCATCAGCAGTGGCCAAAATCGAAAATGTGATTCCGTCAACCTTCACGCCCACTTTGTCAAAAACCCTGTTCAGGTTAATCCAGTAACTGTTTGGAATCGCCATTAATTTAAAATGCGCTTCAATTTTACGCCCTGTAATTCCGACCGGGTTTCTTTCAATAATTTCATTATCGACAAAAAAAGCCACCGGAATCACCTCCATCATTCTAAAACCTTCTTCTAATTCGCAGGTTTTTGCCTGTTCCACAAGGTATTCAATATCAGATTTACTGACAATTCCCTCGTCGGATGTAAACCGCGACCGCTGAAAATGAATGGTTTTCATATGGTGCCCTGCATAGGCAACTTTCACCGATTCAATATTTTCACCAATCCTGTTTTCGAGTTGATTAATTAACTCCAATACCGAAGCAGCGGCTTCTTCAATATTATATACAACCCCACGTTTTATACCACGGGCTTCCGTTTTTGCAATTCCGGCAATTTCAAGTTTACCCGACTCGTTTTTTGTACCGGCCACTGCCACCATTTTCGAGGTGCCAATATCCACTACAACCGAAAGTTTTTCTTTTGAATCCATAACCTACTTTCTTTTTGCTACCACCTGATTGTTATATTTCACACTAATCTTTGAATATCTGTCCCAGTTATCTTCTGCCAGCACCTGTTTATAAAATTCCTTCAGGTTTCGCAGTTTTATTTCATAGTTATCCAAATCACCCATTTCAACCACCTGTCCACCTACCAACATACTCATAATCACATTACCGTTTCCTTCCACATGAATTTGCTCAATCTGGGCTTTCCAGAAATCACTTTCTTCGATGTATCCGACAAATGGCAGTAATTTTTCGGCTGCAAATTCTTCCGAAACAGCTCCCGTTGTTACCATTATTCTTTTTGAATAGGCACCTGAAGCCGGAAAACGTTTTCCCTCTTTATCCATAAAATAACTGTGGTCGGCATTAAAAATCCGCAGAACCGGCTGCCTGTTTTTTACTTTTATTACCAGCACGCCTTTGTAACCTTCCTCACCTTTTACCACCAGTTTGTAAACATCGGCGCGTTTTATCGCGGGGTGTTTCTCAATTTCGGCTTCAATCTTTTCACTGTTAATATCTTCCAGTTTACGGCTGAGTATTTTGCTGTCGGCAGTTTTTGCCATGCGTATCAGCTTGTCTTTATCAACACTGATAAGATCTCTTTTATTGAAAACAACTTCAATCTCTGAACACTGTACATTCCTGGTTTCGATGGAAGTAAAAGCGAGCGTTCCGATAATAAAGATTATCAGTCCCAGGACTCCTGTAAGTTTCAATATTTTCCTGAAGGTTTTCATTTCGACTTCAGAATTACAATAATCTTATCCGCCTGACCGTCAATATCGCCGGCTCCCATTGTTAAAACTATATCACATTCATTTTTTCGAAGAAACTCCAGCAATTCGGGTTTCGAAAGCAGGTGTTTGTCCTCCAGTTTCATTTTATTCAGAATGATTTCCGATGTCACACCCCTGATAGGTTCTTCGCGTGCCGGGTAAATTGGCACAACGATGGCTGTATCAAGCAAATCAAGACTTTCAGCAAATTCAGCCTGAAAATCGCGGGTACGCGAATAAAGGTGAGGCTGAAAAACTCCGGTGACTTTTCTGCCTTTATAAAGCTCTTTCACCGATGTAATAATCGCTTTCAGTTCTTCTGGATGGTGTGCATAATCATCGATATACAAATACTTTTCATTTTTAAACCGGACATCAAACCGGCGGACAACACCCTGATATTCTTCAAGTCCGCTTTTAATTTCGCCAGCAGAAGCACCGGCTAAAAAAGAGAGAGCTGCGGCTCCCATTGCATTTTCGACATTCAGCAAACCCGGATAAGTCATCCTGCAGTTTTCGATAATGCCGTTGGGTGTTTTTATTCCGAAAGTGTAGAAACCATTTTCAAGATTAAGTCCCACCGTTGTAAAATCGGCTTCCTGATTGTTCAGTGCATATGAAAAAACCTTTGCAGTGGTTTTGGAAGTGTCCAGTTCCACACCTTTTTTCAATACGAGCATCCCGCCCGGCTGAATTTGTGAGATAAACTTTTCGAACGATTCCACAATCTTTTCCTTGTGTCCGTAAATATCCAGATGGTCGGCATCCAGACTGGTTACCAGCGCAATCACGGGAGTCAGGTTCAGAAACGAACGGTCGAATTCGTCAGCTTCGGCTACAATCCACGGCGATTCTTCCTTTGGCAAAAGCAGGTTGGTCCCGAAATTTTTCGAGATTCCGCCCAAAAATGCCCCGCAACCTTTTTCAGTTTTATTCAGAATTGTGGCAGCCATTGTACTGACAGTCGTTTTTCCATGTGTACCGGAAATAGCAATTCCACTTCTTTCGTTGCAAATCAGGCCAAGCACTTTGGCGCGTTTCAGCAGCGCAATGGGTTTTTCGCGAAACCACGAAAGTTCGGCATGTTCATCGGGCAAAGCGGGTGTGAAAACCGCCAAAGTATTAGCAGGATCCCAGCTTTTGGGAATATTCCTGATGTCGTCGTCGAAATGTACGCTGATTCCCTCTTCCTGGAGAGCTTTTGTCAGCGTGGTTTCAGTCTTGTCGTAACCGGCAACATTGCGGCCGGTGTGCTTAAAATAGCGGGCGAGCGCACTCATCCCGATTCCTCCGATTCCGAGGAAGTAAACGTTCTTAATATGTTGAAGATTTTTCATTTAAGTAAATTTTCTATTTCGTCGACAATAGCAATTGTCGCCTCAGGTTTTGCCAGCAATTTTATGTTTGCCGACATCGCCCGGCGGCGTTCTTCGTCTTTCACCAGACGCAGCGCAACAGGGAACAATTTAAGGTCGATTTCAATATCTTTCAGCATTACGGCTGCTTCTTTATCAACAAGTGCCATTGCATTTTTGGTCTGGTGGTCCTCTGCCACGTTGGGTGAGGGTACCAAAATAGAGGGTTTACCAACAATGCACAGTTCAGAAATTGTTCCGGCACCTGCACGCGATATCACAAGATCAGCTGCAGCATATGCCAGATCCATGCGCGAGAGGAACTGATGAACGTGAAGATTTTCAGGTTTTCCATCCTTCAACTCCTCCATAATTTTATTGTAATAATACGAACCCGTCTGCCAGATTACCTGAATACCTGATTTGGCGATTATCTCCAGATTTTTCAGTACTGCATTATTCAAAGATCGGGCACCAAGACTTCCGCCGGTGATCAGAACAACTCTTTCCTTACTATTCAGACCGAAATATTCCAGCGCTTCGGTTTTATCATCCAATTTTGTTACTAAGTTTTCGCGAACCGGATTTCCTGTCAGCACAATTTTCTTTTTCGGGAAAAACCTGTGCATTTTTTCGTAAGCCACACAGATTACATTCACCTTTTTAGCCAGCATTTTATTGGTAATTCCGGCATATGAATTCTGTTCCTGAATCAAGGTCGGTATATTTGCTTTTGTAGCTGCCCGCAATAGCGGACCACTTGCATAACCTCCCACCCCAACCGCAATTTCAGGCTTAAATTCCCTGACTATTTGTTTCGCCATTGCCGAGCTTTTGAAAAGCTTTTTAAAGAAGGTAATCATCTTTAATCCGGGTTTTCGTGGAAATCCCATAACAGGCAACCCGATAATTTTGTAACCTGCAGCAGGAACTTTCTCCATTTCCATCCTGTCAATTGCCCCAACAAACAAAATTTCGGATTCAGGATAACGTTTCCGTATTTCGTTTGCAATGGATAGCGCCGGAAAGATGTGTCCGCCGGTTCCACCGCCGCTGATTATAACCCGATTAATTTTCAATGTTTAATTTTTTACAGGTTTATCTATTGTTTTTTCATTTCTTCATCTTCGTCAGGAATATTTACCTGCACGGGTTGCTCCTGCTGCTCCTGGTCAACCTGGTTTAAATGACTCACACTCAGAATACAGCCAAAAGCAATGGCTGTAAACAAAAGTGAAGTTCCGCCAAGGCTCACCCACGGCAAAGGCTGACCGGTAACCGGCAGCACCCCGCTTGAAACGCCCATATTAATCATCGCCTGGTAAACAAGCACCACAGTGAGCCCGATTACCACAAAAGCAGGAAACGTCCTCGTCGATCGTCGCACAATGATTATTCCGCGGAAAAATAAAACGAGGTAAAGAAAAATTACAACAACACCACCAAACAGACCATATTCCTCGACAATGATGGAGAAAATAAAGTCGTTGTAGGCTGCTGCCATATAATTACTAACATCCGATTGCCCGGGGCCTTTCCCAATGATTCCACCGGAATAAATCGCCAGTTTTGCATAATCGGCCTGGGTAATTCCCTTTTCAGAATTCGGATCTCCGTGAATAAATCGTTCTATTCTTCCTTTTATCGTGTGAATACGCCCGATTTTCTCCGGAAGCAGGTCGGCTGTAAAGTAGATTAATACCACGAGCCCAACACCGGCAGCAAAAACGAGTAACATATATCTTATCGGAATCCGTCCGACAAACATCATAGTTATAATGGTTATAAAAATTAGAGCCGAAGTGGAAAAGTTTGACATCAGAACAATACCGCAAACCACGGCGGTGCCTGTCATGATTTTAAAGAAAGCCACTTTCAGGTCATGTGTTGTTTTTTGTTTTCGGCTCAACACTTTGGCAGTAAATATGATGAGCGCGATTTTGGCGACTTCGGCTGGTTGAAACGACAACGGACCCAACGGAATAGTGCGCCCGGTACCTCTGATAACTCCCGCAAATTTCAATGCCATAGCCATTAAGAGCAACAAAATACTACCGTACAAAAGCAGATTGGCGGCCATGGAATACATTTTTACCGGAATCACATTCACCATTAAAACAATTACCCCGATTCCGGCACCAATTGTAAACAACTGGCGAACAAGATAGTACATTGTATTACCTGATTTTTCGCGGTAAGCCAGAGCACCGGTTGCACTGTACACAATCAGCAGCGAAAGCAACGACAACAGCATCAGCACAATCCAGATAACCTTGTCGCCTTTGAAATATTTGGCAATTGTCTGGTTCATTAAAGATTTCTTACATATTTTTTGAACTGTCTGCCCCTGTCTTCGTAATTCTCAAACAGGTCGAAGCTGGCACAGGCCGGCGAAAGTAAAACGGTATCGCCATTGCGGGCCAGGTAATAAGCCGTTTTCACAGCTTCTTCCATGCTCAGCGCATCGACCCTGTTTTTAATGATTCCTTTGAAAGATTCATGCAACTTTTTATTGTCTTTTCCCAGACAAACCATTGCTTTTACTTTATCCTTCACCAGGTCGTGCAACATGGTATAATCATTTCCTTTGTCAACGCCACCCACAATCCACACGATTGGTTTTGCAATGCTTTCGAGTGCATACCAGGTCGAATTTACATTGGTTGCTTTTGAATCGTTGATAAACTCAATTCCGTGAACTGTCAGAAAACGTTCAAGCCGATGCTCAACGCCGGTAAAATCAGACAGGCTTTCCCTGAGCTGTTCGTTACGGATGTTTAGCGCCATGCTTGCAATTCCTGCTGCCATTGAATTGTAAGTGTTGTGTTTTCCTTGTAATGCAAGTTCAAGAATAGACATACTGAAGTGGTTTTGATTAAGATTAATAATAAGCTCTCCGTTTTTAACACCGGCTGCATTTCCTGTTGGTTCGCCAAGCCCGAACGGGATAACTGCAGGTATGATTTTGCGTTTTTTTAATTCGTTTTGAGTGACTTCATCGTCGGCACAAACCACGAATAAGTCGTCTTTTGTCTGGTTTTTTATGATGCGGAATTTTGAATCGACATAATTCTGCATCTCATAATTGTAGCGGTCGAGATGGTCGGGGGTGATATTCATCAGCACAGCAATATCGGCCCTGAAATCGTACATTCCATCAAGCTGAAAACTGCTGAGTTCGATCACATAATAATCGAAATTCTTTTCGGCAACCTGCCAGGCAAAACTGTTACCCACGTTTCCGGCCAGACCCACATTCAATCCTGCATTTTTCAGGATGTGATAAGTAAGCAAAGTGGTGGTCGTTTTACCATTACTTCCGGTAATACAAATCGTTTTGGCATTTGTATATCGTCCGGCAAATTCGATTTCAGAAATTACCGGGATATTTTTTTCATGCAACTGTACAATCAGCGGTGCCTTTTCAGGGATTCCGGGACTTTTGATGACTTCAACAGCAGAAAGAATCTTTTCGGTCGAATGCTTTTCTTCTTCAAATTCAATATTATAATCAGCAAGAACCTGTTTGTATTTCTCTTTGATTTTACCAGAATCGGACAGAAAAACCGAAAAGCCTTTTTTCTGTGCGAGAATGGCTGCCCCAACCCCGCTTTCGCCACCACCTAATATTGCAATCAGATTGTTCAAACTACCTCATTTTTAATGTTGCCACTGTTAAAACTGCCAGAATTATTCCCACAATCCAGAACCGGGTAACGATTTTGGCTTCGGGGATTCCTTTTTTCTGAAAATGATGATGGATCGGGCTCATCAGGAATACTCTCCTGCCTTCGCCATATTTTCGTTTTGTGTATTTGAAATAATAAACCTGGATAACTACCGACAAATTTTCAATCACAAAAATGCCACACAACAACGGAATCAGAATTTCCTTGCGGATGATAACCGAGAAAACTGCCAGTATTCCACCCAGTGCCAGACTTCCGGTATCGCCCATAAAAACCTGTGCCGGATACGAATTGTACCAAAGAAAACCAACGGTTGCCCCGATAAAGGCGGCAATAAAAACTGTCAGCTCGCCAATGTTCGGGATATACATAATATTCAGATAATCAGCATAAATAATATTACCGCTAACATACGCCAGCACCCCAAGTGTGGCACCGCTGATAGCAGAAGTTCCGGTCGCCAGCCCATCAAGCCCGTCGGTGAGATTGGCTGCATTTGATACCGAAGTGAGAATAAATATGATGGCGATTGCATAAACCACCCATTTCAGCCATTCCGAAGCATCGCCGGCAAAAGACACCAGCCATTCGTAATTAAACTCGTTCTTTTTAATAAACGGGATGGTGGTTATGGTGGTTTTTACATCTTCGGTAACAAACTGAACGGTTTGTTCGCCGGTTACCGGGTCAATCAGAACTTCCTTTAAATCGTTGCCGTTTTCATCTTTAACATGTTGGCGCACTTTTACATCATCACTCAGAAAAAGCGTGGCTGCTACAATGATACCCAGCGAAACCTGACCCAGAATTTTAAACTTTCCGGCAAGCCCGGCTTTATTTTTCAGAAATACCTTGATGTAATCATCCACAAAACCAATAAACCCCAACAATACTGTGGTTACCAGCATCAATATGATATACACATTATTAAGCTGGGCAAAAATAAATGTAGGGATGATAATGGCTGAAAGGATAATGATTCCGCCCATTGTGGGTGTTCCTTTTTTCTGCATCTGGCCTTCGAGACCCAAATCGCGTACCACCTCTCCTATTTGCTTTTTCTGCAAAATCTGGATAAGCTTTCTACCAAAAACAGTGGTAATAAAAAGTGAAGTGATAATTGCAGCAGCCGACCGGAACGAAATACCCGGAATCATCCCGATACCCGGAATATCGTAGCTGGAAAGTAATTGGTATAACCAGTAAATCATGCTTTCAGTTTTTTAGTTTTTAATGCCGAAGCAGTTTTGAATCTCTTCTTTATCATCAAAATGATGTTTCACACCTTTTACATCCTGGTAATTTTCGTGTCCCTTTCCGGCAATCAGAATAATGTCGCCGGGCCGGGCAATCAATGCTGCGGTTTTTATTGCTTCCCTGCGGTTCTCGATTGAAACCACTTTGTTTTTATATTGAGCCGGAACACCAGCTTCCATGTCTTTTATAATCTGCGCCGGGTCTTCAGTTCTGGGATTGTCCGATGTCAGAATTACTTTATCGCTGGCCATTACAGCTTCCAATGCCATTTCGGGGCGTTTGGTTTTGTCGCGATCGCCACCGGCACCCACTACAGTAATCACCTGTTCGTTGCGGGTTCTGATTTCGGAGATGGCACCCAGTACATTTTTTAAAGCGTCGGGTGTGTGTGCATAATCCACAATTGCCAATTTCCCATCGGTACTTCTCACTGTATCAAAGCGTCCCTGCACAGGTACCAGTTCGCTGATGATGGTAAGAACCTTTTCCTTTTCCTGTCCCAGTTCACGGGCAGTTGCATAAACTTCCAATAAATTCGATGCATTGAATTTGCCTACAAACCTGGTCCAGATTTCATTGCCATCCATGTTCAGCAACATTCCATCAAAATGATTCTCCAGCATTTTGCAGCGGTAATCAGCCATTGACCGGATTGAACAGGTAACTTTCCGGGCAGCAGTGTTTTGCAACATTACGAGGCCATTTTTATCGTCGGAATTGGTGATGGCAAAAGCACCGGCGGGAAGCGAATCGAAGAACGCCTTTTTGGCTTTTATGTATTCAGCAAAAGTTTTGTGATAATCAAGGTGATCATGGGTGATATTGGAAAAAATTCCCCCGGCAAATTCGATTCCTGCAATGCGTTTCTGGTGCACAGCGTGTGAACTCACTTCCATAAAACAGTATTCGCAACCGGCATCCACCATTTCGGCCATTAACTGCTGAATTTTAAGTGCATTTGGCGTTGTGTGAGATGCTGTTTCTTCACGTTCGTTGATTTTGTATGAAATGGTTGAAATCAACCCGGTTCCGAAACCCAGTTTCAGGAACATTTTATATAGAAGTGTTGCAATGCTTGTTTTACCGTTTGTTCCGGTAACACCCACCACTTTCATATTCCGTGATGGGAAATTGGAGAAAGCAGAAGCCAGTTTTCCGAGTACTTCATTTGAATCGGTAACCTTTATATAGGTAACATTTTCGGCAGTTTGAGCAGGCAATTCTTCGCAAACCACAACTTTTGCACCGTTTGCAATTGCTTTTCCGATAAACTGGTGGCCATCGGCGGCAACACCACGTTGTGCCACAAACAGACACCCTGGCTTAACCTGACGCGAATCGAATTCTATTCCGGTCACTTCAACCTGAATAGTTCCGATAATCGTTTCAGCTGTAATATTTTTTATGAGTTCGCTTAATTTCATTTTATCCCAGTGTTAGAAAAACCGTTTGTCCGGGCCTGAATTTGCTTCCCGGGTTCAACGATTGTTGTTTTACCTTTCCGACTCCTTTTACTCTCACCTGAAGTCCGGCCTTTTCGAGCAGATAAACGGCACTGGTTGCACCCATTCCTTTTACATTGGGCACCAATCCTTCAGGGATTTCATTATCTGTAAGTACAATTTTCTCTTCCTGTTTTTCAACATTTGCCCATTCGGTATCAGGACTACCTTTCACATGTCGCACATTCAGTTCGTCAACCACCTCATCGATATTATCATAGCTTCCCTTTTTGATATCGGCAAGTACAAGTCTTTCTTCCTCTTCAATTTCCTCTTCCTCTTCTTCTCCTGAAAGAATTTTGTAGGCGTAAACTCTTTCGGCAACTTCTTTGAAAACAGGACCTGCTATTGAAGCTCCATAATATCCGCCACGTGGATTATTAAAAGTTACAATCATTGAATATTTCGGGTCGTCGGCCGGGAAATAACCAACAAAAGATGCCAGGTACATTCCGGCGCTGTATCCCTGACTGCTGGTGGCAATTCTGGCTGTTCCGGTTTTACCGGCGAAAGTCACAAAATTGCTTTTCATATCTTTGGCTGTTCCGTACAAACAAACGCCTTTCAGCATTTCCTGTGCTTTTTTGATCGTACTCCTGGATGCAATTCTTGAGTTGAGAACTTCAGTCCCGAATCTTTCAACCAATGCTCCATTGTCACGGACTTCTTTTACAAGATGTGGTTTCACCATTTTGCCATCGTTCGCCACAGCATTATAAAAATTCAGAATCTGAAGAGGTGTCATTTTGGTTTCGTAACCGTACGACATCCCTGCCAGTGTTGTACCCCACCAATCCGCATCACCCGGATATTTGAAATAGGGTTCGCCCTCACCAAGAATATCCACGCCAAGCGGTTTGTTGATGCCAAAACTCAAAACCCTGTCAACATATTTTTTAGGATCTTTTTCGTAGTTACTGGTGATGATTTTGGCCACACCCACATTCGATGATTTTTCAAAAACCTGTTTGACCGTTATCTTGCCATAACCATGTGTATCAGTAATCGTTCGTCCGCTTTTTTGCCATCTGCCGTTGCCTGTATCAATAATATCCGTGGTGTCAACAACACCGTCTTCCAGCGCCACCATCAGCGACACAAGTTTAAATGTTGAACCGGGTTCATAACATCCGCGGGGACCTAATGCATAATTGTCCTTTTCGTAATAACCGCCTTCTCCCTTGCCCAGGTTGGCAATTGCCTTAATTTCACCAGTCTCCACTTCCATCAAGATAGCGGTTGCCCAATCGGCATTGGTTTTCTGTATTTGTTCCAGCAAAGCGCTTTCAGTGATATCCTGCATTTTCACATTCAAAGTGGTGATAATATCCATCCCGTTCTCTGGTTCAATTTCGATGCGGGAAACCCATCTTCCCGAAAGATTTTCTTTGTAACTGATACCGTCTTCACCTTTCAGAAATGGTTCGAAACTACCTTCGAGGCCTGTAAAACCCACCATCCCGAGTTCACCACCTTGTGCCCCTTTATTTAATCCCCCGATTGTGCGGAGAGCAAGCATACCCAGCGGATTTACCCTGCGGTTTTCCTGCTCAATTATAATTCCACCGCCATATCGTCCACGACGGATAATCGGGAACTTTTTCAATTGCTGCAATTCGGTGTAATCAATTTTCCGGGGAGTAAGCATAAAACCACGGTTGGCAGTTTTATAAGCTTCATTTAATCTTCGTTTATATTCCGATTTCGGGTGATTTCTGAAAAAAGCAGACAGGTAATAAGCCAGAGAATCGCTTTCTTTTTTAAATACTTTTCGCACTCCTTCTGAAGCCATGTCCATCCGTAAATAATAACCAGGAACTGAAGTAGCCAGCAAGCTTCCGTCTTCGGCACAGATGTTTCCTCTTTGCGGACTTTCAACTATCGTATTGGCGCTCAGGTTTTCCTGAATTTTCTCCCACCGGTCGTTTTTGATCTTTTGAACAGATACAAGTTTCACCACCACTGCAAATGAGAATATCAGCAGCGCAAAATAGATCAGCGATACACGTGTCAATATTATTTTCCGAATATCCACAGTCTCTTTTTGTTAACGTTTAACTTTTTGGGTGGCCTCACCGGCTCCTGTAAATCAAGACCTGCTTTTTCAACTTTCTTTTGCACTTCCGACGGACGGCTTGCATTCATAAGTTTCGAAGACAGCGTAATTGACTCAGAACGAAGATTATCCATTGTATCCTGCATAATCTCCATCTTTCTGATCGTGCGTTCAGACCAGTTACGGTTGGTAATTAATAAAAGGGCCAGAAATGACAGAAAAATGATAAAAGGTATCTGTTTGGTGACCCTTTCATCGGTTAAGATCGTTCCGCCGATAAACGATTTTACCCCTGGTTTTTTATTTTTTGTTTTCTCTGTCATATCAAATCTTTTCTGCAATTCTGAGTTTTGCACTGCGTGACCGGCTGTTGGCTTTTTGCTCAGCATCACCGGGGGTAATAACTTTGCGGGTGATTATTTTAAAGGGAGTTTCAACATTGCCATAAAAATCTTTAATCACTTTTCCCTCGAAATTCCCGGTTTTCATAAAATTCTTGCAGATTCTGTCCTCAAGGCTGTGATAGGTAAGAATAACAAGCCGGCCGCCGGGTTTGAGAATCTGAAAAGAAGATTCAAGAAACTCCTGCAAAGCATCCATTTCATCGTTTACTTCAATTCTTAATGCCTGAAAAACCTGTGCGAGATATTTGTTTTCGATTGCTTTTGGTGCGCAACCTGAGGCAATTTCCCTGAGCTGACTCGTGGTTTTAATCCTGACTTCCTGCCGTTTACGGGAAATCAGCGAAGCAAGCTGTTTCGAGTTGCTTATTTCGCCAAAAAGTCTGAAAACCTGTTCGAGTTTTTCTTCGCTATATTCATTTATTACCTGCTCTGCATTGGTACGCGCATTCTGGTTCATCCGCATATCAAGTTTCCCTTCAAACCTGAAAGAAAAACCCCGTTCCGGAACATCAAAATCATGTGAAGAAACTCCCAGATCAGCAAAAACTGCATCCACTTTTTCAACACCATAATAACGCAGGAAATTTTTTATATATCTGAAATTGTGCCTGATAAAAACCAATCTTGAATCATTCACAACATTGTTGGCCGCATCTTCATCCTGATCGAAAGCAAAAAGTTTTCCACGGGTAATTTTGTCGAGAATGAGTTTTGAATGACCGCCACCTCCAAAAGTAGCATCCACTGCAACCGAGTCAGCAACCAGGTTCATTCCTTCGATGCTTTCAGCAGCCAAAACCGGTATGTGGTAAACCTGTGTCATGGAGATTAAACTTTTTTCTGTCTTTTTTCCTTCAGTTTTGCCAGAAATTCGGCTTTACTCATCTGCGATTCAGCCAGTTTACTTTCGGCCATCAGCCTGATTGATTCTCCCATCCCAATAAATTCTGCGCCTTTTTCAAGGTGCGCATAATTCAGGTAATCGGTCGGGATATTGATTCGTCCGTTGGGAGCCACCGAAACTTTTGTAAAATTCTGATAGAAATACTGCAAAAGAGCGTCGTCGTCCTCATCAAACGGATCCAGTGTACTTTTAAAATCCTCTACCCTTTTAACCCAGAATTTTTCAGGATGAATATCGAGACAATCTCTGTGAATGTTTTTCTCGATTACAAGCGACTCTGCAGCCAAATCGCCCAACCCCTTTTTAAAAGGTGCCGGAAGTACGATTCGACCTTTATCATCAACTGTTGCGCTATATGTTCCTGCAAATCCAATCATGCGACAATCGCTTGCTTTTTTTCAATTGTAAAAATAGGAATTTATTCCAAAACATGACACATCATTCCAATTTGTTCCACAGCCAAAAATTTACTTCATCATTTTTGTCTGTTGAAAACCTGTTGAAATAATGTTAAAAACAAAGAAAATACTGTTACAAACAACACACTAAACACTGACTTAATGCGACTTAAACAGATGCAAAAACTTATAAACACCAGTTAATAACTCTCCCGGAAAATCATCTTTTTTAATAAAAAAACAGGTTGAAAAACCTGAAAGAGGGTTAATACATGCCGACAGTTTAATATCCTTTTGGCCAACATTTGTCAATATCAGGATTATTTGAGAAACAGTTATTTTTTATTTAATTGGCGTAAAATTTTCAAGCGTGGAAGAAGAAGAAAAATACTCCTTTAAACCAGTCGATATCAAGCAGTTGTTTTACAAGAAAAACAAAGCACTGGCCCGGTTTATTCCCGGTTTTGTTTATCGATATATTTCAAAAGAACTGCATCTCGAATTTTTCAACGATATCATGAAAAGAAATGAGCATTTGAGAGGCATCCCTTTTATCGACCAGGTTATCACTGAATTTAATGTAAAAGAACACATTTACGGGTTGGAGAACATTCCGGTAAACGGGAGGTATATTTTTGCCAGCAATCATCCATTCGGTGGATTCGATGCATTGGTTTTAATGCGAAATGTTTACAAACGCATGGGCGATCTCAGGTTTTTGGCCAACGATATATTAATGAGTATTAAAAATCTGGAATCAATTTTTGTTCCTGTAAACAAACATGGCAGTAACAGTCGCGAAATGGCTGAAAACCTGAACAAACTATATGATTCCGAATTGCAGATTATGATTTTCCCTTCAGGTTATGCCTCCAGAAAAATCAAAGGCAAAGTAATCGATCTGGAATGGAAAAAACATTTTATCGCAAAAGCCATTAAACACAAACGTGATGTTGTTCCGGTTTTTGTGGCCGGTCAGAATTCAGAACACTTTTACAGGGTGGCAAAATTCAGAACTGCGCTCAGGTTAAAATGGAACCTCGAAATGTTTTATTTGCCCGATGAATTAGTGAAGCAAAAAAACGCCAATATTTATGTATATTTTGGTAAACCAATACCCTACCAGACTTTTGACAGTTCAAAAACTCACCAGGAGTGGGCAGATTGGGTCAGGGCTAAAACTTACAGATTGTCACCTGTACAATAAATAAAAATTAAATCTTTTCACTATTTATACGAAACAGGTATTTTTTCTAATTTCGCATCTGTTTCAAACAATACTGAAATACATAAATGAAAGAGATTGTTTCACCACTTCCGCGAAAACAGATCATAGCTGAACTTACTCCGGATAAGTTGCTAAGAAAAACAAACAAGGGAGGTAACGAAATTTATGTAATCACCCATCACGATTCTCCAGCAATCATGCACGAGGTTGCCCGACTTAGGGAACTAACATTCAGAGCAGCAGGTGGAGGAACCGGAAAAGAAGCTGACATTGATATTTACGATACTGCTGAAAAACCATACAAACAACTGATAGTCTGGGATCCCGACTCAAAAGAAATACTGGGTGGATACCGCTATATTTTATGCAGCGAGGCACCCCGCGACAAAGATGGCAACATAATTCTTGCCACTTCGAAGCTGTTTCATTTTTCAGATAGATTCAATACTGAATATTTTCCTTATACAATTGAACTTGGCCGCTCGTTTGTCCAGCCTGCTTATCAATCGAGCAAAGCTGGCGCCAAAGCACTTTTCGCCCTCGACAATTTATGGGACGGACTGGGTGCTTTAACAGTTGACCATCCTGAAATCAAATATTTCTTTGGCAAGGTTACCATGTATTCTCATTTTCATAGCGAAGCCAGAAACCTGATCCAGTATTTCATGCGGAAATATTTTGCGGATAAGGAGAAGCTTGTTTACCCAAAAGACCCGGTAATTTTTGACATTGATGAATCGGCCATGGCACAATTATTTACGGGAGACAACTACAAGGATGATTACAAAATTTTAACCCAGAGTGTCAGACAATACGGAGAAAATATTCCACCATTGTTTAATGCATACATGAATCTTTCTCCATCGATGAAAACATTCGGGACTATCAAAGAAGATTCATTCGGAAATGTTCTTGAAACCGGAATAATTGTCACTATTGAAGATATTTACAGCATAAAAGTCGATCGCCATATTGAAACTTATTTAAGAGATAAGGAAAATGGAGAATGGCTGATCCCTGAATAATTAATAAAACAATGAGTTACTACTCAAGTCATCCAAAACTGCTTGTTGCCGTCGATAGTATAATTTTCGGATTTAACGAAAATGAACACGATCTCAAACTCCTGCTTTTAAAAAGACATTTTCAGCCTGAACTGGGAAAATGGTCGCTGATGGGTGGATTTGTTGATCCCGATGAAAACCTGGATGATGCTGCCAAGCGGATTGTTGCCCAACTCACCGGGTTAAACAATGTTTACATGGAGCAACTTTACACATTTGGTGATGTAAACCGCGATATCGGGGGAAGAATTATTTCTGTTGCCTACTTTTCATTGATCAAAATTAACGAACACGACAGTGAACTTGTAAAAAAACACGGTGCCTCCTGGATTCCGTTAACACAATTGCCCGAACTGATATTCGACCACAAAGAAATGGTTGATAAAGCCTTGCGAAAACTCAGGATCAGGGCCAGAACACAACCAATCGGTTTTGAATTATTGCCTGAAAAATTCACGATTCCCCAGATTCAGCGATTATATGAAGCCATTTACCAGGTCCCGTTCGATAAAAGAAACTTCAGAAGAAAACTTTTATTGATGAATCTTCTTGAAAAACAAGATGATAAAGAAAAGGAAACCTCAAGAAAAGGTGCCTACTACTATCGTTTCAACCAGCATAAATATGACGAGTTGATTGAAAAAGGTTTTAACTTCGATTTATAATTGATCTCCCTTAATAAGCACGCTGATCCCGACCTTCAACATAGTTGATAAAAGCGCTGTTTACAACCCGGTTGCCTCCCGGAGTTGGGTAGTTTCCTGTAAAATACCAGTCGCCTAAATCATTCGGACAGGCTTTATGCAGATTATCAATACTTTGATAAACAATCTGAATTTCGGCATTGCAATCTTCTGGTTTTAAAAGTTCAGCAATTTTATCAGAAACCTGCTGGGCGGTAAATCCGGCATATATTTCCTGCACGTAGTTTACAATTTCCTCTTTTGGCAGGTTTTCCTGTTGTTTGCACTTTTTATAAACTTTGTCAATTACATGTTGATTTCCACTTTCTTTCAGCAATTCGATGGCTGCATTGAATGCAATAAATTTATCGATTCGAGCCATATCAATCCCATAACAATCAGGATATCTGATCTGGGGAGCCGATGAAACAACAATAATTTTCCGGGGATGCAGACGATCCAGAATTCGCAAGATGCTGTTTTTGAGTGTGGTTCCCCTAACAATCGAATCGTCGATAATTACCAATGTATCAATATGGTTTCTGATGATTCCGTATGTGACGTCGTAAACATGCGCCACAAGATCATCACGGCTGGCATCATCGGCAATAAATGTTCTCAGTTTAACATCTTTGATGGCAATTTTCTCGATACGCGGTTCAAAAGAAATAATCCGTTTTATATCCTCGTCGGTTAATGACCCGTTTTTCTTTCTGATTTCTTTTATTTTCCAATCAACAAGATAATCGCGCACTCCTTCAATCATTCCATAAAAAGCGGTTTCGGCTGTATTCGGGATATACGAAAACACAGTGTTTTCAAAATCATAATCAATTGCTTTCAAAATCTCGGCACTAATCAGCCGGCCGAGTTCTTTCCGTTCTTTATAAATATCGCGGTCGCTGCCTCTCGAAAAATAAATTCTTTCGAAAGAGCAGGAAGTTCGTTTATAGGGAACCCTGATCAGTTCTTTGCTGATGCGCCCGTCTTTTTTTATAATTAAAGCTTCTCCCGGATTTATCTCCTGCACTTTACCAACCTGAACATTCATAACAGTCTGAATAACAGGTCGCTCAGAAGCGACCACAGCAATTTCATCATCATAATAATAAAAGGCCGGACGAATTCCCCACGGGTCGCGAACAACAAAAGCATCACCATGACCAATCAGCCCGGCAATGGCATAACCGCCATCCCAGTCTTTTGTGGCACGTTCAAGAATATTCTGAATATCCAGATTTTCCTCAATTTTGTCCGAAATCCTGATGTTACTGAGTCCTTCATTTTTATATCGCCTGAACAAAAGCTGGTTTTCCTCATCCAGAAAATGCCCCACTTTTTCAAGTGCAGTAACCGTGTCGGTGTAGGCTTTCGGGTGCTGACCCAAATCCACCAGAACCTTGAAAAGCTCATCGGTATTGGTGAGGTTAAAATTACCGGCCAAAACAAGGTTTCGCGATTTCCAGTTGTTCTGGCGCATTACCGGGTGTACAAAATCGATGCTGTTTTTACCAAAAGTGCCGTAACGGAGATGCCCGAGATACAATTCTCCGGCAAATGAAAATTTCTGATAAGCCCATTCAGGATTATCGATTTTTTCACCCTGCCAAATTGCTTTCTGGAGAGGTTCGTTTATCTGGTCAAAAATATCTTTTATCGGGTTTTCTTTTACTGACCGGTATCGGCTTATATAAGCGCTACCCGGCTGGAGACTGTTTTTAACACAAACCGCTCCGGCTCCGTCCTGTCCACGGTTGTGCTGTTTTTCCATTAAAAGATACAGTTTGTTTAGCCCGTATTTCCAGGTGCCGTATTTTTCCTGGTAATACGACAGTGGTTTTAAAAGCCTGATTAATGCAATCCCACATTCGTGCTGAATCTGATCACTCATATTGTAACGGTTTCATCAATGGAAAATCAATATTGTCGGTCACTATAAACGACAATGGGTATGTATTTTTTATTTCTTTAAAAAGTTTTAAAGCTTCGTTTTTGGTTCTGAAATCGCCCACCCGAACCCTGAAATTGGGTGCAACATACTTGATGTGTACTGTATTTTCAGGATATAATTTTAAAAATTCAACTTTCTTTTTCAGTGCTTTTTCTTTGGCATCGGCGTCAGAACTAAAGAAAATTTCAACCCTGAAACCTTCAATTTGCTTGTCCTTTTTATTGTTTGAAATATGCCACACAAGCATTTCGGTTAACAATGGATCCTGCTGAATTTGTATATTTTTTATGATTTCAGGGTCTGAAGATCCACTGCCGGTATTATTAAAATAGGATACCTGCGCAGTGATGGCTTTTGTGAAGAAAATTATTATTGCCAGAAGTAATACCTGCTTCATTATTCCCTGCTATTAAAGGTGCAAATATAAACTAAATTGAGTAATACCATTTCCCATTCAGATTCAGGTTTATTACACATTCTCACAATCATCTATCCAAGTTATTCTTTTTCAGTCATTTTAACTCAACTGAATGATGATATCATTATTAACGCCAGAAAAATAATAAGGTTGGATTAACATTATTATGAATCTGTTTCAATCCGGTTAAAAAATTGACAACAAATACTGATGTCAAAAAAATAATTCTATTATTTTTAGATCGGGCGATAGGAGTATTTAAATCAAAGAATTTAATTTCTGATAAGATTTAGGGTGGCATTCATAAACTGCTGCATAACAATTTGATTACAACATAAATGGGTAAACTTGCTGATGATTTTAATATGTACCGGGCAAAAATGAATGAAAAAATTCTGGCTTCGGACAACAAAGTGATGAAACGGATTTACAGTCTTGACACGCTTACTTACCAGGATGGCGCGCTCGACAGCAAAACCAAGGAAATGTTAGGTCTTGTATCATCGATGGTATTACGCTGCGACGATTGTATAAAATACCATCTCGGAAAGTGTTATGAAATGGGTGTTACAACCGAAGAAATATTTGAGATTTTTGGAGTTGCCAACCTGGTGGGCGGAACCATTGTTATTCCACACACCCGTCGCGCTGTGGAATATTGGGAAGAATTAAACAGTAACTAAAAATCAAAATACAAACCTTAATAAAATGGAGAAACTGTTTGCAATCACTTCGGTGGGAAAATCCTCAAAATCGTTTTTAGATCTCAGGTTTGGAAAATCGATGTACATCGTGATTTTTAATCCGTCCGGCAATCAGTATTCAGTTATTGAAAATCCTTTCAGGGACGAAGAAAACAGTGGATTACAATTAATTGAATTACTGAAAGAGCTGAAAATTACATCGATCATTACCGGAGAAGTTGGCCCCCGGGTTAAGGAAAAACTCGAACAGGAAAAAATTCAATTGATTTTATTGCGTGAGGATAAAATAAGGATTGAAACAATTATGGACAGAATAAATCCCTGATTTTCCGCTGCTGAATTTCTGCGGCTACCAAATCAACAATGGCTCAACAAACTAAACTGCTTAAAAATTAACATCAACGTTCAGGTTAATTTGCGGTTAAAAGTTATTGTCATATCATTATTACATTTGTTTAAAATTGATGTCGATATTGAATTAAATCCCTATTTTCACAACTGCACGAAAAACCGGGAACTGCAAACCAAACAGGTTTCTGTTTGTTTCAAATCTCGTCTTTAATAAATTGCTTTGAGTACCTATTTATATAAATTAATCAAAGAAGGCGAACACCTTCACCAGGATTTCAAATTCTGTATCAGCGACTCGAAAAAGATTGCAAAATCGCTGGTGGCATTTGCCAACACCGAAGGTGGCCGGCTTTTGATCGGAGTAAAAGACAACGGAAGAATTGCCGGAGTCAGGACCGAAGAGGAATATTATATGATTGAATCGGCAGCCTCTATTTACAGCAAACCACCCGTAAAATTTACAACCCGCCAGTGGAATGTTGAAGGGAAAACTGTTTTGGAAATTCAGGTTGAACCCAGTAAAGACAAACCCCATTTTGCAAAAGATGAATCGGGTAAATGGATTGCTTATTACAGGGTAAAAGATGAAAACTGCATTGCCCATAAAATACAGGTTAATGTATGGCAAAAAAGCAAGAAACCACTGATTTTCACCATTTCAGACACAGAAAAAATACTCATCGATTATCTTCGTGAAAATCAAAACATTTCATTTACAAAATTTGTAAAGCTTGCCCATATATCGAGGATTACAGCCGAAGAAATACTTACAAACCTGATCATCATGAAAGTTGTTGATATACAACACTCCACTGAAGGAACAAGTTTCCTGCTCAATAAAAAATACCTGAATGATATATCAGACAAGGGCAAATCGGCTATTTGACTTTAACGTTTTTTAACAGGACGATTCGTCGCTTAATCGATTTCTGCCTAATTTTGACGCTTCTAAAACTTAATAAAATTCAAAAAAAATGCGCACTAAATTCAGTTTATTATTATTAATGCTTGCAATCGGGATTCAGGTTTTTGCACAAGATCAATATCTGAAAGCAAAATCAGATTCAATAGAAAAGATTTATGAAGCAAAAGATTTTTACCCGGTAAAATCTTACGCCCAAAATTTCAAAACAGAAAAACCCAAAAACATAATTCTTTTAATTGGTGATGGAATGGGAGTTTCGCAGGTTTTTGCCGGTTTAACAGCCAACAAAGGGCACCTGTTTCTCGAGAATTTCAAACACATCGGTTTTTCAAAAACACAATCGGCTAATGGTTATATTACCGACAGTGCTGCAGGCGGAACTGCTCTTGCTACCGGGCATAAAACCAACAATGGTGCAATTGGAGTTGATGCTGATGGCAAACCTGTAAAATCAATTCTTGAAGAAGCTGAAGCAAAAGGACTAGCCACCGGGCTTGTTTCGTCGTCAGCAATTACACACGCAACTCCGGCTTCGTTTATTTCGCACCAGGCTGGAAGAAGTATGTACGAAGAAATAGCCGCTGATTTTCTGAAAACTGATATTGAGGTTTTTATCGGTGGCGGAATTGATCATTTCTCAAAAAGAAAAGATGGAAGAAACCTGATGGAAGAGCTGAAAACAAAAGGTTACCAGGTTGAGACGGATATAAAGGAAATCAGCAAAGTAAAAAAAGGAAAACTTGCCGGGCTCACAGCACCTGTACATAACGGTCGGATTGCTGAAAGGGGGGACATGCTGCCGGTTGCCACAAAAACGGCTTTAAATATTCTCAACAATAGCGACAAAGGATTCTTTCTGATGGTGGAAGGATCGATGATCGACTGGGGCGGACACGCATCAAGCACGCGCTATATTGTTGAAGAAATGCTTGATTTTGATAAAGTGATTGGCGAAGCTCTTGAGTTTGCTGAAAAAGATGGTGAAACACTGATTATTGTAACAGCCGATCATGAAACCGGTGGAATGGCAATAACAGGTGGTAATATGCAAAAAGGCGTGGTGATAGGATCGTATCCAACCACTGATCATACCGCTATAATGGTACCCATTTTTTCATACGGACCGGGTGCACAGGAATTTACCGGAATTATTGAGAATACCGATGTATTTGTAAAAATGAAAAAACTATTGATTGATTAATCAGTTCAATGCTTTTCAAAAAGCCGGAACCTGAAATTAAAGATTCCGGCTTTTTGTTGACCGAATCATTTGTTTTCTTATTTTCACTTTCTCAATGAGCATTTTACAGAAAACAAAGAAGAATTTACTATTTAGACTATTTTTACGCGTTTTTTTGATTTTGGGGTTTTAACTGATAAACAAAGAAAATCGAAGTGAAAGAAAGCTCTGCTTTTAAACCGGAAAATTTCAGGACAACTTTTGGAGGAAGCAATTATGCTTTCCCGAATTTAATCTATAAATCAAAACAACGAGTCTCCCGGATTTTAATCAGAACTATCAATTTTGTATAAACAATATTGAATTATGAGTTACGAAAAGTGGTCGTTTGGCTATGCTGTATTAAAAAAATACGTCCAGTTTGCAGATTGGGTAATACACAAAAGAGTGGTTGTTACCGGCAGGGAAAATATCCCGAAAAACAAACCTATTCTTTTAGCACCCAATCATCAGAACGCATTGAGCGATCCGCTGGCCATTCTGCTTCACACTAATTTTCAGCCGGTTTGGCTTGCACGTGCCGATATTTTCAAAAATAAACACATTGCCGCCATACTCAAATTTCTGAAAATCATGCCGGTTTACAGGATGCGTGATGGCAAGGAGAATCTGACAAAAAATGACGAAACATTCACCGAATCAATAAAAGTACTTGCCAATAACGGCGCGCTCGGTTTATTCCCCGAAGCTGCACACTCAGGAAAAAGGCAAATGCTTGTACATAAAAAGGCTGTTCCGCGCATTGCTTTCATGGCTTTGGAAAAAGCTGAAAATAATCTTGATATTCAGATTATTCCAACCGGAATTTATTACTCAAGCTACTGGAAATTTAACCGTGAGTTACTGGTAAACTTCGGAAAGCCAATTTCAGCCGCTGAATATTTTGAAAAGTATAAAGAAAATGAAAATGGTGCAGTCCAGGAATTAAGACAAAAAATTTACGAGGATTTGCTACCGCTGGTTATTGAAATTAAAAGCGAAAAGTATTATAAAGATTACGAGAAAATCAGGGAAATATACAGCAGTCATTTTTTCAGGAGGCAAAAGAAGAAAAAGTCCCTTGTAAACCGTTTCCGGTCAGATAAATTACTGATTCAGAAACTGGAGACGCTGGAAGAAAAAAATCCGGAAGAGTTTGAAAAGGTGATACTGGCAATGAGGGCCTATTACGATAAACTTGATGAATTTCAGATCAGAAGCTGGATTATAGAAAATCCGTTTCTGAACCTGACAAAAATCGGCATCAACAATATAATCATGCTGTTAACCCTGCCGGTGTTTCTGATTGGGGCAATCGGAAATGCAGTCCCGTATTTAGCCATTGATACTTTTATCAGAAAAAAAGTGAATGATCAGGCTTTCTGGAGTTCGTTTTCGCTGGTAGCCGGCATTGTTCTTTTCCCGCTTTTTTACATTTTGCTGTTTCTGCTTTTCGGATGGTGGATTCCGGGCGGATTTTTAGTCAATCTTGGGTTGTTCGTTTCGCTCCCGTTTTTTGGAAAACTGGCCTTCAAATGGTACATCCTTTTCCGGAAAACCGTTGGCAGGGGCCATTTACTTGAACTCCGGTTATTCAACCAGAAAGAGTTTTACAGCCTTTTCAGGGACAAAGATGTACTATATAGAAAATTGGACGATTTGCTGCCGTTGTCCTAATTTGACTTTCAGAAACGCTTTTTAGGTTTCGACTGCCGGGTTTTTTGACGTTGAAATCTATCCTCAAAATTGCGTTTTGATTTTAGTTTTCCTTTTTTTGAATGAAAAGCGCCTTTAAAAGTTGGATCGTCAATCTTTCGCTGACGGTCGATTTCACGTGCCATTTCCTGTTTTTCATCAAATTCGGATTCAACAATCTCAACCCCGGCCGGCAAATTCTGCAACGGCAGTTTCATTCTGATTAAATCTTCCACTTTGTGTAAATGCCATTCATCCGGCGGATCGATCAGCGAGATGGCATCTCCTTTGTTTCCGGCCCGGGCTGTGCGGCCAATCCGGTGCACATAATCCTCGTAATTTCCGGGCAAATCAAAATTGATAACATGGCTAACCAGACTTGCATCCAGTCCGCGCGCCGAAACATCGGTGGTAATCAGAATCCTGATTTCGCCGTTTTTAAAAGCTTTTATCGCATTGATCCTCGCATTCTGGCCTTTATTAGAGTGTAAAATCCGCTTTTCGCCTTCAGCTTTTCGTTTGATTGTTTTGAAAACTTCCTCGGCGTGTTCTTTTGTATTCACAAAAATAATTACGCGGTTAAATTTCTCTTCATCTTCCAGCAAGTATTGAATCAGATTGAGTTTTGTTCTGTAATTGGGCACTTTATAAGCAAGTTGCGTAACCAGTTCGGCAGGTGTGGCAGACCGTGCCACCTCCACTTTTTCGTAATGATCCAGAAATTCTTCTGCCATTTTTCCGACATTGTCAGAAAATGTTGCCGAAAACAACAGGTTTTGTCTTTTTGGTGGAATCACTTCCAGCAATTGCCGGAGTTGCGGAAGAAAACCCATGTCCAGCATCCTGTCGGCCTCATCAATAACCAGGTATTTTACTTTCTTCAGCGACAAAGCGCCAGCGTGGTAAAGTTCTCTCATCCGACCGGGAGTTGCCACCAGAATATCAACGCCTGCCTGCAGTAACGCAGCATGTTTTGTCCAGCCGACACCACCATAAATCGAAACATGTCGTAATTCTGACATTCCGGTGAGTTCTTCAATATCTTCACCAACCTGAATCGACAATTCGCGGGTGGGCACAAGAATCACCACTCTCGGATCAACACCTTCGGGCTTTTTAAGTTTTGTGAGTAGAGGTAAAAGATAAGCAGCCGTTTTACCTGTCCCGGTTTGGGCAATCCCTACCACGTTTATTCCTGAATTGATTTTAGGGATGGCTTCTACCTGCACCGGGGTTGGCTCGTGAAAGCCAATGTCGTCAAGCACAGTTAATATCGATTTGGCGATTTTAAGATCTTCGAATGTTGTTTTCATGCGGCAAAGATAACAAAACGTGCCGACTACCTCAACCTGTACATTTTACCCGGCAGTGAAACGATCAGGTTTTTAAATTCAAGACCTAATAACAGTGCAGAAACGCGGCTGACAGGCAATGTCAGTTCGCCCGAAATCTGATCAATAAACATTTCGCTGTTCACGCGTAAAAGTTCCATTATTTTTTCTTCATCGGGAGATAGGTCAACAAAAAGCGCTGGTTGCTGATTTTTTTTCTTATCTGTTTTTTCCCAACCCATAAAATATTCGAGGTCTTCAATCCCTTCAATCAGGCTGGCCCCGTTATTTCTGATCAACTGGTTACACCCTTTTGAATATGCATCCCCTGCCCTTCCGGGGAAAGCAAAAACATCGCGGTTATACGACGAAGCCATCTCTGCAGTAATCAGTGCGCCACCTTTTTCAGCCGATTCTACCACAATTGTGGCGTCTGCCAATCCTGCCACAATTCTGTTTCTTCGTATAAAATTGGAAGGATCAATTTTTGTGTTACTCGAAAAATCAGTGATTAATCCTCCGTTTTCTGTCATTTTCCGGGCAGTGTCGGCATGAAGAGACGGGTAGAGTTTATCAAGACCATGCGCAATTACTCCGGCAGTTGGCAATCCATTTTTTATTGCCGATTTGTGTGCCTGGATGTCGATTCCGTAAGCAAGCCCGCTTATAATCAACACGCGGTAATTTCGTTCGGCCATTTTCTCAATCAGCTCATCGCAAACCTGTTTTCCGTAAGTTGTTGCATTCCGGGTTCCGACAATACTCAAAACCTTTTCGGCATTTAAATCCAGATTTCCTTTTGTATAAAGCAATACCGGCGCATCTGTGCAGGATTTCAGTCGTCTCGGGTATTCTTTGTCGGTATAAAACAAAACATTAACATCTTGTTTTTCAATAAAAAGTAACTCCTTTTCAGCCTGAATAAATATAGATTTGTCTTTGATCCGTTTTGCATTTACTTCCCCAATTCCCGGAATTTTCTGCAAAGTTTTCATCGGCTCGCCAAACACGCCCTCCACGCTTCCGATATACGAAACCAGGTTTCGCGCAAGAACACCGCCAATACCAGGAATCAGCGAAAGGGCAATTTTATTCAATAAAGATTGATTCATGATCGGAGATTTCGGCGTTAATTTCTTGCCGCCACTGAATTAAAAAGATCGGCAATTCTTTCCCGTTCATTTTTTGTGAGCGCGGTCAGACTGACATTCGGATATTCTGCGATGCCTTTTTGGGTTCTGACGAAAATTGTCAAATCGGTATTTCTTCCAAAAAATGAATTTTCAAAAACAGCATTTTTCAGTATCTGTTGCGGAAACTCAATCTCGTTATGACTTGTTCCCCCAAAACTGATTGCCTTATAATACCGCAACCTGATCATCCCTCTTTCTGTGTTAAAATCAATGAACTGGTAATCGGCGATCATAAAATAAAGATACCAAAGCGAGAATACCCCAATCAGTGAAAGGGCAACATAGGTATGGCTCAACAAAAAAAGAATCAGAGCTGCAACTGCCAGCAATACACTGACAACAAAAAATGTACGTCTTAATTTTACGGCCCTTTGCCGGTTATTTATATTCATTTTTTAATCGAAATACAGGTTTATTTTAACTTTACCGCAATTTAACAGCAAACAATGGGAAATTCAACAGTTTACTCAAAAATAATCTACAGCCGGCAACCCGTGGCCGAATTACCCTTACTTACTGCGAAATACCCGGAAGGAAAAGTATTTCTGGCTACCGAAGAAAACATTGACAAATTGTGGGGAGAACACTTCGACAATTTTATCGACTCTGAAGGAATCAGAAAAGTGGTGGTTCCCTCGGGCGAAAACAATAAGAAAATAGATTCTGTAGCAAAAATCTGGCAATTTCTCTCGGAGAACGGAGCCGACAGAAAATCGCTGTTGATCAATATTGGCGGCGGAATGCTGACTGACCTTGCGGGATTTGCTGCATCAACCTTTAAAAGAGGCATTCACTTTCTGAATATTCCTACTACGTTGCTTTCGCAGGTTGATGCTTCTGTTGGTGGAAAAACCGGCATTAATTTTAATGGATTGAAAAACGAAATAGGCACATTTCAGGAACCTGAGGCAGTGATTATTAATACAGGATTTCTGAAAACCATCGATACCGAAAATTTTAAATCGGGTTTTGCCGAAATGATCAAACACGGGCTGATTCACAATCCGTCACATCTGGAGGATTTGAAAAATTTCGCTCTTCAGAATATTGATTATGACGTACTCCAGCAACTGATAAATGATTCTGTGGATGTAAAAATCTGGTTTGTGAGCAACGATCCAACTGAAAAAGACATCCGAAAAGCATTGAATTTCGGGCACACGGTTGGCCACGCTTTCGAAAGTTTTGCCATGGAAAACGGAACACCTGTTCATCATGGTTTTGCAGTGGCATACGGAATGATTGCAGAACTTTACCTGTCGGTTAAGAAATGTGGCTTTCCAGAAGCTGAATGCAAAAGCCTTTCAGCCTGGCTGAAAGAAATTTATGGTAAGTTTGAGATTGGTGAAGAAAGCTTTGAAAGATTATACAAACTGATGACCCACGACAAAAAGAATGAATCGGGAAGAATCAATTTTTCTTTGCTCCCCGAAACTGGTAAAATTGCCATCGATCAGCATTGTGAAAAGAAACTTATCATGGAAGCTCTGAGATATTATCGTAATCTTTAATCGACATGATTTACAAAGTTTCAGCCACAACAAAAGAAATCAGGGCAAAAATCAGCCTTCCGTCATCAAAAAGCATCAGTAACAGGGCACTCATCATTAATGCATTGAGTTACAGTCCCTACCCTTTGAGCAATTTATCCGACAGTGATGATACCAAAGTATTGTTGGAGGCGCTTCACTCGAATAATTCAAAATTTGATATCGGTCATGCCGGAACAGCCATGCGATTTCTCACAGCATTCCTGTCGAAAATTGTGGGTGAGTGGGAAATTACCGGATCGGCAAGGATGCAGCAGCGCCCGATTTCAATTCTGGTTGATGCATTGCGCCAGTTGGGAGCAAAAATAGAATACCTGAAAAACGAAGGATTTCCGCCATTAAAAATTACCGGCTCGTATCTGACTGGTAAAACCATTGAACTCGATGGAAGTGTTTCGAGCCAATACATCACTGCCCTGCTTTTGATTGCCCCGACACTTGAAAATGGGCTGACATTGCGCCTTACGGGCGAAATCACTTCCCGTTCGTACATTGAACTTACGTTGGAATTGATGGCGAGATTTGGCATAAAATACCATTGGGAAGGCAACGAAATACATGTTCCGGAGCAACATTATTTCCCCATCGATTTTACGGTGGAATCCGATTGGTCGGGTGCTTCGTATTGGTACCAGATTCTCGCACTGTGCGAAAAAGGCGAAGTATTTCTTGAAAACCTTGAACTTGACAGTTTGCAGGGCGATGCCGGAATTTCTGACTGGTTTATCCCCTTTGGAATTGTTTCGACACAACAAAAAGGTGGCGTTTTACTGACAAAATCGACCTCCGTAAAAGCAGAAAAACTGGTGCAGGATTTTATCGAAAATCCCGATGTTGCGCAAACAATGGCCTGTTTATGCGTTGCGTTGAACGTTCCTTTTCATTTTTCGGGATTAAAAACTTTGAAAATCAAGGAAACTAACCGGATTGCAGCGCTGCAGAATGAACTTGGAAAATTCGGAGCCATAATTACAGAACCTGCTGAAGGAGAACTTGCCTGGGATGGAATTATCAATCCAGAAACAATTCTGGAAAATCCGACCATTGAAACCTATCATGACCACCGGATGGCGTTATCGTTTGCACCTTTTGCACTCATCGGAAAAGCAATTCTGATTAACGATCCGATGGTAATCACAAAATCCTACCCCGGATTCTGGAACGACTTAAAAGGAGTTGGATTTGAGATTGAAGAAGTTTCGATCGGTTAATTTTATCGTTTCTGCCTGAAAAATTCCTGCATCAATTCGGCACACTCTGTTTCAAGAACACCTCCTTTGATCTCGGTTTTCGGGTGCAGCGAACGTGGAGCAAATCTTTGAAATCCACGTTTTTCATCAGTGGCACCATAAACTATTTTGCCAATTTGTGACCAGCCTAACGCACCAGCACACATCACGCAAGGTTCGAGGGTTACATAAAGTGTGCATTCATTCAGGTATTTTCCCCCCAGAAAATTGGCTGCAGCGGTAATTGCCTGCATTTCGGCATGGGCGGTAACATCATTCAGTGTTTCTGTTAAATTATGAGCGCGGGCAATAATTTTCCCGTTGGCAACCACAACTGCCCCCACCGGAATTTCACCTTTTTCAAAAGCAGTAACTGCCTCAGTAAAGGCTTTTTTCATAAAATATTCGTCGTTAAATGGTTCTATCATTTTCGTTGTAAAAGCATGTTGTAACTCAGGATGAAATTGGTAAAATCTTCTTATTTTCGCAACCTGATTAAAAAAAATTACCATGTACAGAACTCATACCTGCGGAGAACTCCGCTTATCTCATATTAACCAGGAAGTTACATTAGCCGGATGGGTACAGCGTATCCGCGATCTCGGAGCAATGACTTTCGTCGATCTGCGCGATCGTTATGGAATTACCCAATTGGTGGCTGATGGAACGCTGTCTGAAGATATTCTGAACTCAATCAGGACATTGGGCCGCGAATTTGTGGTTCAGGTAAAAGGAATTGTTCGTGAACGTTCAAATAAAAATAAGAATATTCCAACCGGTGATATTGAGATTCTGGTTAGTTCAGTCAAAGTATTGAATGCTTCGGTTGTTCCGCCATTCACCATTCAGGATGATACCGATGGTGGCGATGAATTGCGCATGAAATACCGTTATCTCGACCTCCGCAGACCTTCAGTGAGGCAAAATCTGGAATTACGGCATAAAATGGCCCAGGAAGTCCGCAGATATTTTGATGAGAAAGGATTTCTTGAGGTGGAAACCCCGGTTCTCATGAAATCGACACCTGAAGGTGCCCGCGACTTTGTGGTTCCATCGAGGTTAAATCCCGGAACTTTTTACGCTTTGCCTCAATCGCCTCAAACTTTTAAGCAGATTCTGATGGTGGCCGGTTTTGACCGCTATTTCCAGATTGTGAAATGTTTCCGCGATGAGGACCTGCGTGCCGACCGTCAGCCTGAATTTACACAGATCGACTGTGAAATGTCGTTTGTGGAACAGGAAGATATTCTGAATACTTTTGAAGGGATGTTGAAACACCTTTTCAAAAAAATCAAAGGTGTTGATTTTGACAAACCTTTCCTCAGAATGACTTTTGAGGATGCAATGAATAATTACGGAAACGACAAGCCTGACCTGCGTTTCGATATGAAAATTCATGAAATTTCCAATCTTGCAAAAGGTAAGGGATTCAGCATTTTTGATCAGGCTGATTATATAGGCGGAATTTGTGCAAACGGAGCTGCTGATTACAGTCGTAAACAGATTGACGAGCTTACAGAATGGGTAAAACGCCCGCAGATTGGCGCAAAAGGTTTGATTTATATCCGATTTGGTGCCGATGGTATTAAATCTTCCATCGACAAATATTTTACTCCTGAGGAACTGTCCAAAATAGGTGAAGTTTTTGGTGCTAAAACCGGCGACATGGTTTTCATACTTGTTGGTGATAAAAAGAAAACGCTGGGTCAGTTAAGCGAATTACGTCTTGAAATGGGCACCAGACTTGGGTTAAGAGACAAAGACACTTTTGTTCCGCTGTGGGTAATCGACTTCCCGCTTTTCGAATGGGATGAAGAAACAAAACGTTTTTACGCGATGCACCACCCGTTTACTTCGCCAAAACCCGAAGATATCGCAATTTTTGAAAGTGATCCGGGGAAAGTTCGTGCGAATGCATACGACTGTGTTGTTAATGGCGTTGAACTTGGTGGAGGCTCCATCAGGATTCACGACCAGGAATTACAGCAAAGAATGTTTAAAGTGCTTGGTTTTACCAAAGAGCAGGCAGAATATCAGTTTGGTTTTATTATGAATGCTTTTACTTATGGTGCACCTCCTCATGGCGGAATTGCCTTTGGTTTCGACCGGCTTGTTTCCATGTTTGCCGGTTTGGATAGCATTCGAGACACAATTGCATTCCCGAAAAACAATTCAGGTCGCGACATGATGATTGATTCTCCATCGATTATTTCTGATGGACAATTAAGAGAACTGAACATCAGGGTTGAATTGAAAGAATAATTTCGGACAATATAACGACACAAAAAAAGGGAAGTTTTCACTTCCCTTTTCTATTCTATTTCAAATCACATTTATTCCATTGGTAAATACCAACTTGATGGATTCATCAGTTTGGCATGAACAGTATTGTACATATCAGTGCCTGCAAATTTTGCTGCTACTTTGTCGGCAAGATATTCCGGAGAATTTCTGCGCTCAGCCACACGTACCAAGTCAAACCAGCGTTTTCCCTCGAATGCAAGTTCTAACGCCCTTTCTTCCATAATGAAATCTTCAATCAGGTTCTGAATTGAATCTTCCGAAATCATATTTTTAGGAACTTCCCTTGATTTCAAATAAACACGTCCTCTTACACCAAGATTACCAGACCATTTTGAGAAGGGTGCAGGCTTCGGGTTTTCTTTGTTTACACCCTGATTCAGTAACATCAAAGCATATTTTCTTGATGTAGCATCACCCATTCTGTTATAGGCTTCAGCCAACATCAGGTGAAGATCGGCTGCTCTTGAAATAATGATATCAGAACTTTCCATATCAGCCTGATCTAATGCATACTTTGTAATATATGGATTTATCAGATCATAATCTGTTGAATCCTCATTATAGGCAATAGCCATAGCCTGCATGCTTATTGGAGCACGATACAAATCACCCGGGGTTCCAGCTAAAGGAACCTGTGCCATGAACGAATCAATCAAAATCGATGATGGCTTCACAAGATATTCTCTGTTATAGTCAAACCAATTGGCTAGCGGATTATTCTGGCCTTCGGCTCTTGAGAAAGGGACAACAGAAATGTTTTCGACCGACTGCGAATAAGCGTTTAAAAATATTGAACCCCAGGCAGCATCTTTGTATGTTTTGTCAACTTTCAGCACTGCCGGCTGATTCAGATAACTTTCACAAGCAAGCTTCAGGTATTTTGCAGCATTGGCATAATCACCTTTTTCAAGGTATAATTCACCTAATAACGCTTTTGTATTCATTAACGGAGACAATCGAAGTTCCACATATTGAGTACCCGTAGAAATATCATGAATGTAAGGTAAAACCTGATTTATAAGTGTATCAATTATAACCTCTTTACTTATGATTTTCTGCGTATGGTTTGCAGGTAAGCTTGTCATATTACCTTCAATATAAGCAACTTTATTGTATAAACGGGCCAATGTAAAATAACTCCACGAACGAAGGCCAATTAACGCGCCTTTATACTGACGGGCAGTATTCTCGTCGAAATTCCGATCTCTTTCCACAACCAATTCCAAATTGGCCAAAACCTCGTTTACGTTAATAATTACTTTATAAAGGGAAGATGCATCCGTTATTGGATTTCCTTTAGACAAAATCTGGTAATTTAATTCTCTTAAATAGGAAGATGCATTAGGCGTAACATCCATTGCGTCTGAACGTAATCCATCATAAACGATCAGTTGTGGCATCACATCCTGTAACATTACGAACGCTCCCATAATCGAAACTTCAGCATCAATTGTTGTTTGATAATGCTGATCGGGGGTGATTCGGTCGCCTGCAGTTACATCAAAAAAATCATCTTTACATCCGTAACCTGCAATCAGCATTACACTGAATAATGCCAGCAGAAAAGGTGATAATTGTTTTATCTTTTTCATTTTATGATTGTTTAGCCTGTTATAAATCTAATTTTAAGCCCAGAATAAAGGATTGAGTCTGTGGCATTTTACCATAATCAACTCCCATATAAAAAGGACTATTCAAGTAAATAAAATCCGGATCATATCCTGAGTAATTTGTTATTGTAAACAAATTTGTAGCAGTTGCATAAACATTTATCCCTTTGATAAATCCTTTAATCTGAGGCAATTGATAATTTATGCTAAGTTGTCCTAAACGTACATATGATCCATCTTCAATCCAGCGATCCGAGAAAACATTATTACCGGTGGGATCACCATATGAAATACGTGGTAATTCAGTAGCCGTATTGGATGAAGTCCAATGATCGAGTATTGAAGTTGACTGATTCATATAGTCACTCATTGATTCGGTTCTGGAACGTACATAATTATAAACATCATTGCCAACTGAATAATTCAACATTGCTGAAACGCTGAATCTTTTATAGGCAAATGTTGTATAAACTCCACCAAAGAATTCTGGATTTGGATTTCCGATAATGGCTTTATCCGCATCGTTGATAATATTGTCGCCGTTATCAACATATTTCACATCACCTTCCTGCATAAGCATTCCAGTGGGGCCAAGAACTTTTCCGGCTTCTGATGCAGAAACAAGACCATTTGTTTTGTATCCCCAGTAGTTGTTAATGGCATTACCAACCGATGTAATAAACTGACCTCCCTGAATGTTGGTAACAATTGCGTTATTATCAGGATTTATAAAATTCAATTCTTTCACCTCAGTCATTATCTTACTGATTGAACCACCTAAGGTCCAAACAAGATTACCAAACTGGAATCGTGTATCGGCTGAAAATTCAAAACCTGAAGTTTCAAGTTTACCACCATTATCAAAATAATTGGTATAACCATAAGTATTAGGTAATTCCTGACGGATTACCAAGTTATTTACATTCGATCTGTAATAATCAAAGTGTACATTAAGTTGTTGTTTGGCAAACGACATATCAATACCACCATTCACAGTAGTTTTCTTTTCAAGTTCAAGATCTTCATTCGGAATCACTTCACGCACAAGAACACCTGTGTTGTTTAACCGTCTGTCAGTGTAATACAATTTTGAATAATCATAAATTGTACTGAACATATTGCCTGTATTAGAGAATGAACCTCTGATTTTCAGGTCATCAATCCAATTTACACCACTCATGAAATTTTCCGAAGATAATCTCCAGGCTGCTCCCACAGAAGGATAAACATTATACCTGTTTGCATCATTTGTTGCAGAATTGCCATCATATGAAACATTGGCATTCACAAAATATTTATTTCTGAAACTGTAGTTCAGATTTCCATAATAAGAAATCCATTTTAATCCTCGGTTATCACCTGTAGTTGACCTGAGAAAACTATATTGTGATCCTTGTCCAAGACTTTTGAAATCGTCAGATGGTGTATTCAGGTCAAGGCTTAGGTTTGTTTTGTATGTATTATACATGTAACGCAAGCCGGCGTTGAATAAAATTGAGTGCCCTGAAACAGTTTTATTCGTATAGGTAAATGTTGTATGATTCTGTGTTGAACGGAATTCAGAAACAAAATCACCAGGACTGTTATAAGCCGAGTCAACCTGAACCATACCCAAATCAGGGAGGAAGATATTTTCTCGTGCATTGTTAAAGTTAAGTCCCAATAAAGTTGCAATGGTAAAATGCTCGTTGAAACGATATTGAGCGGTAACAGAACTCAAAAAATGATAATTTCTGTTTGCACCAGAAGCATTTGTGGTAATTGCAGTTGGGTTACTAACCGGGAAAATATCACCTACATCGTCAAGATAATCAAGATCAGCACCATTAGCAGCATCTTTTGCATAGGGTGCCATAATTGATGGTTTCAGCAAGGATGCAAGAATTGCATTTTTCCATTCACTGGGTCCCTGATTACTGACTTTACTGTCAGCCAACGATAATTTGGCATTCGGAATAAGCGTAAACTTATCTGTGATATTGATTTTACCGTTGATCCTGAGGTTGTATCTTGTATAGGAAGAATTATCCAAAATACCTTCCTGGGTAAGATAACCTGTTGAAATATTATAAGTGGCAATATCATCACCCCCTTTTAGGAAGAAGTGAACTTTTGATATTACAGCCGGACTGTAAATTTCGTCCTGCCAATCGGTGTTATTATTATACCTGTAATATTCATCAGAAGTGGGTCCACCATTTAACCACGGATACATTGAAATGATTTCACCATCATTGTATCCCTGAGATTGTAACATTCCAGTGAAATAATTTTTAAATTGTGATCCATTCAATACTTCCTGATTTGCCGGAGTAGTAGTAATACCACCATATGCATTGAATTTCATTACAGTTCCGATTTCACTTTTTTGCTCTGTATTGATATTAATTACTCCGTTGGAACCCACTGCACCTAAAAGAGAGTTTCCTTCTTTCAATACCGAAATATCAGCAATATCATCAACATCGACAATATCCATCGGATTTTGAGCAAATCCCTCCATTAAACTCTGGTTCGCGTATGCGTAATCATGAATCATACCATCAATCACCAACAAGGGTTCCGATTTGGCATATAGCGAAGTAAAACCTCTCAGGTTCATATAAGTACGGCTACCCGGCATTCCGGATTGCTGAACAGTTGACATACCGGGTACTTTCCCCTGTAAAGCCTGGTCAAATGAAGTAGTTCTTGAATAATTTAAATCATTGGCCGGTATTGATGTTATAGCGTAAACAGCATCTTTTTGAGTTAACGTACCATTTGGCGTATTATAAGCGTTATCGAATGATTTTTGACCCTCGACAACCATTGATACGGTTAATACTTTTCTGCCATTCAGATAAACACTTCTTTGTATATATCCGGGTAATAAAAACAACAGTTCAGCATTTAAATCGGGAACTGATATTGTAAAAGCACCATTCTCGTCAGTATCTGCAGTAGTACCAGTGGATGCTACCTGAACTGTAACCTGTTTTAAAGGGTGGCCGGAACCCGATTCAGTAACAACGCCGGTAACATTCTCACCGGCAGTTTGCGCCGACACAGACTGGAATGCAAATAACACATAAAACAAGGTTATGAGCGATAAGCAGGTTGATTGTATATATCTTTTTGTCATTTTTAGACTGTATTAAATTTATGAACAGTTGACTAATTAATTGGCGTAAAAATCAAAGTATCCCAGAAAAGCAAACCTGGACTTGTTGCCACAACCTTAATTGTATGCACTTCGGTTTTTGTCCAGTTAAACTCTCCCCAACTTGTAGTTTCAGCAGGGTCGCTGCTTTTTACCATCGCTGTATTCACACCATCAACATAAACGGCATAATTAATCTGACCACTCCATAGGTTCGAGGTAATTTTATATTTACCTTTCATAATTTTGGGTGTGGTAACCTGACACCACCACCAGCCACTCATACTTAAGCAATCATCATTTAATAACTTACCTGTGTCATGATCTTTAAAATAATACAACATGTAGTCAGCTTCCCACTTAATATTTTTAAAGGTATTTTGTCCATCGAACCAACGGGCATAATACTTTCCAAAATAATCACCCTGTTTTAAGTCAAAATGATCAGTGGTTTCCCAGGTAACAACCGATGGTTTTGGCTGAGTTACGGGTAAAAGCCCGCCAATTGTATGCACTGTTCCATTCTTCGCCGGGTTATTACTCTGTTCTATGATAAAATGTGTGTATGAATTATCGTCTTTGAGATTAATTTTATAATCGTCATCGATTGTCATAAACACGTTGTTATCGTAAGATAAGATTGGATATAATTTTGTTTCCAGATCACTTAAGAAATATGTTTCTGCCACACAGTGATATTCCATATATCTGTAAAATGGATTATTAATGTAAGTCAGACTGTCCAAAGCGGTTGTATGCATTGCAATCAGTTCATCAATATTATTGATTCCAAACCTGTTAAAAGTTGTATCGGCTATTGCAAGAATTGTAAAGCGCGCTCTTGCCAGCTTTTTGCCATAAAGGAAATCAATTGTTCCTAATGTATCTTTTAACCCGGTTCTTCTCAAACCTTCAGTAAAAATTGAATAGGATGGATTGCTTTCAAGTACCTGAAAAACACTTTTGGTTGTTGGATCAAGCACTTTTCCGATATGATGAACAACACCATTTGAAGTAATAATATCACGTTTAATGATTTTACTATTTTTATTCAGAATAATATCCGATCCTTCGAATTCTGAAACTATAAAATCACCCAGGGCATTTTCTTCACTTATTGCACCTAACCCTATACTTCCGGTTTCAATATAAGCCCCGATAATGTGGTTTTTCACGAGGGTAGTCAATTCTTCCGTAGTGAAATCAGTGTATGAATTTTTCCCTTTTAATGCGTAATATTCCTGCATTTGCTTATTTCCAGGAAGGAATAGCGTAAATGGCCCACGCACTGACAAAAGGCTGTTTAATCCTGTTGCATCAAGTATTTTACTGAATTCAGAAAAATCTTCAATACTTTCAACATACTGAGTAATAACAAGTTGTTCCGAGTCGACCTTCCATATCTGAGGTTCTTCTTTACAACTGAACATAAGAACAGCAATCAAGAGTATTTTGCTGCTCATAACAATTATATGTTTTGTCAAACTTTTCATTTTATCTTCAATTTAAAGGTTACCTGTCGTAATATGGATTTTGAACCAAATTCTGGTTATAAATAAGTTCACGTTCTGCTATCGGTAAATAATAGCTCAATGTATCATAAACTTTTGTTTTCAGAATAGCCTGTTGTTTTACGTCAGCCCCTGAAAGAATCATATCAATAATGATTTGTTTCTTTTGGAATTTATTCCTTTTAGCAGCTCTCAGCAAATCAAACCAGCGTTTACCTTCAAGCATAAATTCCCTGCCTTTTTCATCCAGAATTTTCTGACGGAGGAGTTCCTTGTCATAAACTTCTTCATAGGGCATACCAGCGCGTAAGAGCGTTTCCCTGATCAGGTTATTGGCTTCATCAAATTTACCAAGTTCAATAGCGGCTTCTGCTTTAATTAATAAAACATCAGCAAATCTATAAATAATCCAATGCCCATCTCTTTCGGTACTTGTACGCGATACAAGCCCCAAAGCATCTTTTCCGCGGTATTTCCAGGGAGCTCCTTTACCCATGAAATTGCGTAAATCTTCTTTTTCCAGTATCAGATTTACATTCTTTGCGTTCATCTCACAACCCATGCTACCCGAGACAGGTATTAATTCATAATAAAGTGGGTTTTCCTGATTGTCAAGTGCATCATTATACTGAATTTCAATAATACTTTCATTCGGGGAATTACCCGGGTAGTAAATATTAAACCAGGTATCAACTGGTTCCAGACTATAAAGCCCTGAATTGATGATTTCATCACAGGCATCATAACATTTCTGGTATTGTTCACTCCATAGATAAACATCTGCTAAAAGCGCTGTAATTGAGTATTTATTGGCTCTTCCATAGAAATAATCTGTTCCTTTATATTCTGTAGAGTAGGCCATTTCTTTTGCTTTCAATAAGTCTGCGATGATTTGTTGAACCACAACATTTTCAGGACTTTTGGGTTTATATAAATCGGTTGTATCAGAAATTGAGGCTTCCAATACAAGTGGAACATCTTTCCACAAGCGGACGAGATAGAAATAGCTTAATGCCCTGATAAACAATGCCTCTGCTTCCACTGCATCCATCATATCCTTTGTAAAAGTCTGGTCTTTTTTAAATACCTCGTCATCATAATACATTAAAGTATTGGCGAGGTTTATGGCAGCATAGTAGGCTTTCCAATTTACCTTACCATTTGTAGGACTAATGTTACTGGCTCCAATTTTGGCATAATCAGCAAAAGAACCTCCTGTAAACTTAACAAGATCAGCACGAACTTCACCAAAAATAAGTGACTGTAAACTAGCTTCCCGAAGTGCATCATAGGTTGCGCCGAGTGCACTGTAAACATCTTCTCTTTTGGTCCAGAATTTTTCTTTGATAAGATCATTCTCCGGTGCAACCGTCAAATAATCTTCACATGAAGTTACAGCAGCAATCATCAGAAGTGCTGTAATAATCACAGGTATATTTGTTATAAGCTTTCTCATTGACTTACTGTTTAATTGTTAGAAAATAATGTTTATACCAAACATAAACTTCTGGCTTGGCGGAGTTTTGCTATAGTCTTTTGGTAAAGAATCGGGTCTTGATGGTGGAGCAACATCCGGGTCCTGACCAGAGTAGTTTGTCCAGGTATAAAGATTATAACCCGTAGCAAAGAATTTAAGTTCTGAAAGTTTCAATCTCTCGCAAACTGAAGGTTTTACCTGGTAAGTTAAAGAAACAGATTTTAAACGAATATGTGATCCGTCTTCCACAAACCTGTCGGAACCTAACCAGTTATAACCGGTGTTGTACAAAGCTCTTGGCATATCAGTAATATCGCCTTCGCGTCTCCAGCGCCAGTTTGTTGCCTGACTCTGATTATCGTAGTTATACATTTTCTCAGTATCCATGCGGGTTTGATTAATAATCTCCTGACCCACTTTGAAATAGAAGAATGTATTCAGAATTAATCCTTTATATTGAACACGGAACCCTGTTCCTCCCATTAATTTTGGGTTAAGGTCACCCAGATAAACAAGGTCGAGTTCATCTATTTTACCATCATAATTCTGGTCTTTGTATTTGGCATCTCCACCTTCAAAAACATAACCTGATGGACCACCCATAATCATTGATAATGGTTCATCTGATCCCAGCCCATATACCGGGTTTCCATCTTTATCTCTTACAATGGCATCAGCATCTGATGCATAAACGCCGAGGTACTCATATCCGAAGAAACCTCCCAGTGGCTGACCCGGAACAATACTGATTTTATAATTACCATTTTCAAGCATGTTCCCGTATTCAAGACTGTAGTTTTCAGGAAGTTTTAAAACCCTGTTCTGGTTACTTGAAATATTCAGGTTAAATGACAACTGAAAATCTTTCTTCCGAACAATAGTATAATCAATCATTGCCTCATAACCACGATTCTCCATTTCACCATCGTTCCTGTCGATGCTGCTAAAACCCGAATGATCAGGAATTCCTGAATTCTGAAGATATAGATTCAATGTTTTTTTACGGTAATAATCCAACTCAATCGTTAACCGGTTCTGAAGACCGATAAATGAGACACCCGGGTTAATCTGATCGATTGTCTCCCATGCAAGGCTGGTAAGTTCAATTCCCGAAGGTTGAACCCCCTGCATATCCATGTATGAGTATCCGGAACCAGCCCTGTATGTATTATAATAAAGGTAGTTTCCATTTGGCGAGTTACCGCTTTGTCCCCAACTGAACCTGAATTTCAGGTCATCAATAAAAGTGGCGCTTTTCATAAACTCCTCACCCGATAAACGCCAGAAAGCTGCAACTGTCGGGAACAAACCCCAACGGCTTTCTTTGCTAAATTTTGAGTTCCCTTCGTATTTTGCACCCAGCATAATACTGTATTTGTCTCTCCACTTGTAACTACCTGTCAGATAAAAACCTAATGAGCGGTACTCCGTAAAACTTGACCCGAAAGATACAAGATGTTTGTCATTTACAGGTTCTGTAATATATGGAGAAGCTGAGTTACTTGATTCTGACTTATACCATCGTGAACGTGATTCTTCAGTATCAACCTGTCCAAGGAATAATACATCATGATCCTGACCAAAATCCGGTCTGAAGATCAGTTTATTCATGGTGAAAATTGTACTCTTCTTGTAAAATTCATTTACAGCTTTATTGGTAATATCATTGGAATAATCATAACCAATGGCTTTATAAGGCAGGAACTTTGAAATTTTCTGGTCAAAAATATCCAGTGTCACTGTTCCATCCCAGGTTAAACGCTGAGTAATGGCATATCTTGCATTAAACAATGCCCTGGCATTATCTTTAATCCTGTTTTGTGTTGCCAGTTTTGCGAATGCAACAGGGTTATAATTATCACGTGCAGTTCCCTGCAACGTAGTGGCAGGTGTAAAATAAGTATCATATACATTATTTAATGTATCTCTTTCATAAACCGACAGGTTTGGCATTTTACGATAGGCAACTGCCCTGACCGTTTTCCAGCTACCAAATTCGCCATCTTCAACATCATAAGTATTATCCTGATTATAACGGGTGTACATGATGTCGGTTTTGAATTGCAGTTTTGAAGAGAGATCATAGTCAAGCGATGTACGCAGGTTCAGTTTTTGAAGGTTATTACCAATGGTGGTACCTCCTTCATCAAAATATCCCATCGACATGTTATACCTTGATTTATCACCACCCCCGCGAACCGAGAAGTCATGTTGTTGTGTAAAAGCAACCTGTGTAATCTCTTTTACCCAGTTTGTATTCTGTGAATAATTATAATATTCTTCCCACTCCGGGTCAAACGCAATTTCCTGACTATAAAACTCGTTTCGGTTTACATTATAATGTTCTTCTGTTATCAACCTTGCATAACCGGCACCGTCAAGCATTGGAATCGGATCCGGTTCATAGGCCACTGTTGATTTAAAAGTATATTCAAAGATTGGTTTTGATTTTGTACCCCTTTTGGTTTTAATCATCAAAACACCATTTGAAGCACGCGATCCCCACTGTGCCGTAGAAGCTGCATCTTTTAATACCTCAATCGATTCAATATCTTCAGGTGATACGTCGATAAGGCTACCAAATTTTTCAATATCGGCACTGGCAAAGTCAAATCCATCTTCAATATTGGCATCATACGGAATACCGTTAATTACAATTAAAGGTTGGTTGCGCGCGTTCAGCGATGCTGTACCACGGATCCTGATATTCAAACCGGCACCCGGGTCACCCGAAACGGAAGAAATATCAACGTTACCCAAACGTCCCTGCAACATATCCTCAACAGAAGTTGACATCACACTTTCCATTCCTTTTAACTCGAGACGTGTTACAGCTGTAGCACGGTCGCGAACATTCACGATTCCGTCATTCCCTACTTTGGTACCTGTAACTACCACATCCTGCATCGCAATCGACTCTGTTTCAAGTTTAATATCGATGGTAGTGCGGCCGTCAACTGAGAATATTTGTTTTTTGTAACCGATAAAAGAAACCTGAACCTGGTTTTTTACATCGGAAATTTTTAAAACGTAGTTACCATTTATATCAGAGGTAATACCACTGACAAACCTTCCGTTTTTATCAACCTCAACGATGTTAACGGCCATCAATGATTCGTTAGTGGTAGCATCGGTGATTTTACCTTTAATAATGGCAGATTGCCCTTGAGCTTTATTAATACCTGAAAACAGGCAAATTAGAAACCCAGTTAATAATAGTATTTTTTTCATTTTAGATCAGGTTAGGCTTTTACTATTTATAATATTTTAAAACCGTATCTATTTTGTGGCAAACCCCTTTTCTGACTAAATAATTGGCTTTAGAATGATCCAAGGGTACCACTTGGGTATTTGTATCATAAATAGTAAGATTTTTAGGAATGTTTGATATTGTAATTGTTGAATATAAAGTAGTTTTTCCATCAGTATCCTTATAACTTCTGTAGGTACTGAAATCACCTGATTTCATGCCATCATCCATAATAACACTCCCTTTTACAAAGTGATAATATACAAATTGATTGATCGAATCTTTGCCGGCAGCAGTTGTTGGAAATTTAGATGGAATAATTCCTTGTTCCCTTGCTTTCTGCATGGCTTCATTTGTCGGGATAAACCCAGTCCAATATTTATCGGCAGCAATAAATTTCAGGTTCGGAATGTTTTCTTTTGTAATTGGATCTTTATAGTTTTTATCCAATAATTTGGCATCAACACACAATTGTGCAAATTCTGAAACGTCAGGATCCGACAACAGGTATTTTCCAAATACGTATCTCGATTCAACCGGTCTGTTTACTTTAACCAGGAAGCCATTTCTGTCATTCTCAACGATTTCCTCTACTTCTCCATTTTTACCTGTAAACTGGTTTTCTCCTGAAGCAACATAATTATTACCATAATATATATAGTTACCCGAGGTTACTTCAACAAATCCTCCATCGCCGCTATAATCAGACAAACGTCCTTTATAAATCTGGTCCTGTGCGAAATATGTCAATTCTGTGGTATTCATTGCACTCCATTTCCCGTCAATCGGACCACGGAATTCAATCACATCATCGGTGGCGTTGTAACGGATACCGTATTCTTCAAGCGCCTTGTTTGTAGCCGCAAAAAGCGTTACATGCGAATCCGGATTCGACAATGTATTCAACATGTTCGTTTTATTCAAAACATATAAAAGAGTTGAATAATTTTTATCGATAAACAAAAGCCCTGGCACACAGGTGAAAACGTTTGGTTCAAGAACTTTCTTGGATTCATAGACTACCCCGTTGCTACACATATAACCTGAAGCAATGTCTGATGACTTTAAATCGGTTGCATCACCAAATGAATTGAAATAGCCATTTTTAAGTTTTGACATCAAAACGGCAGTGCTTGACAACTGGGTTTGCAATATATAATATAGTGTAACCCTTGGTACGCTGTCGATAGATGAATAATATTTCAATACAGTATTATTCAGATAATTTTGTAATACATCATTCGGTGGCAGAAATGCCGACCACATATTCTGTGGTGGAATAACGCCTTCATTACCGGCCGACGGACCTCTTTCGTGGGCAAGATCCGAAATCAAGTCATAGCTTTTGCGATACATTACCCGGTTTTGTTCATCCACTTTTGTATTGCCGTATTGAGCAAAGCGCTGCAGAATATCGTAATACAAACCATACTTATTCAGGTTTGCCCTCATATATTCTTCAATACTTGGCATGGGCGGAACAACTCTGTCGATAAAATAAATAAAACCACTTGATGTCCTAACCTCAAGTTCGGTTGGGATTAATGGATTGGGAATCACCTGCGCATTATGCCAGTTCATTCCTTTCATATCACCGGTGTAGCCTTTTTTCCAGGTGCTTCCGGGATACATGGCAAGATAGTCGCCACTCGGATCAGTACTTCCGAAATCGCCAAACCACTCTTCAGTAATAAGCGGGACATTTTTAGTTCCGGTGTACATTAAAAGTTCCTGACCCACCATTGAAACAGGTGAATAAAGTACCTTTTCCGAATAAGGAGTGGATGTACTTGGAGTTTCCTTTCGGTGAAACAATGAAGCATATTCACCTTTTGGCCCTTGTAATTCACTCCAGGCCCATTCATAAATCAACTGGAATCTTGAACGCGGATTTCTCAAAACATGAAGTGTGAATAATTGCACAGATTCTTCTTTGGTTAAATCCTCAACCGAGTTCTTTCCAATCGACTTTAAATAGGTGTCGAATGCTGCATCATCCGGAACAAAAAGTGTAAATAGTTGCTTGGAAATCGGCTCTTTGTAATTGGCCTTTTCCATGAGACGCAAGAAGGACTTGTAATTCCCTCTTTCTTCCAGGGTTTCGATGCTCGATCCGCCCAACCACGGTGGTGTATCATACCGTTCCTGGTTGTCCTGGCATCCTGTTATACCCAATAAGGTAACTGCTGTTAAAGCAGCCAAAAATAGTTTTATCGGCTTATTCATAACTTTAGAATTTCAAAAACATCCAAATTTATTAGATTTCTTTAAATGAAATAGTTAAAATTTAATATTTCTTAACTTTTTTAGACAATTGATTCTCAAATAAATAGTCGATTTTATTAAGGTTAGACATGCCTATTTGTGCTGTTCTGCTCTATTCTGAACGTCAATTTTAATCTTTTCATTGATGTTTCATGATTAATTAAACAGTGAAAAAGAAAATTAAATTTGTTTCGGAAACAGGCTTATATTTATTAGAACTGGACAAATGAAAACTGAAAAGAATCTTGCATTTATTGCGATTTCCGGATTCGCACTGATAAGTTTTTTTGTGGTTTTTTTATTAATTAATCCTGTAATACATTATTCTGAACAACAAATTGCCTGGTTGAGTGGAATCCATTTTTTTAAATACTATTTGACTTATCCGGGTGGATTGGCTGAATACTTCACGCTTTTTATCAGTCAATTCTTTTATTCAGGATTGATTGGTTCAATAATTATCGCATTATTTCCATTACTGGCGATTATTTTGCTCCTCAAATCGCTTTACCTGCGGCTAAATACATCTTTTCTGCCTGTTTTATTGCTCCCATTAATCCAGGTATTAATTCTTTCGTTAATGACTGACTATCTTTTTAACTTTTCTGTTGTTATTAACCTGTTTATTGTTTTGTTGTTTTTATTTTGTTGTATTTATGCGGAAGCGAAATTCAAAATAAATCTGTATTTCACATTCATTCCTTCTTTATTTATAATATATATTGTATCGGGTGGTGTGTACTTTTTGATATTTGCGATTTCTGCTATTTTATTGCTTTTATATAAACCCGACCGCTCACGGCTTCTTCTGATTGTAATACTGGCAATACTTTCGATATTAATTCCGTGGTTTTCATGGAAATTTATTTACCTGACAACTCTTGAACATGCATTTTTAAGATCGGTACCTGATGTTGCACCCATGCTGCGGTATTCGAAACCTACCCTGTTCATGGTTACGCTTGGAATTATACCATTAATAATAGCAGTGAATCTGATCGCAGAAATTTTTAAAAACACAATTAAAAAAAAGACGAAGAAAAATACATCACCACCTGTTAAAACCACAAACAAAAACCTTTTACCGCTTTTACTTCAAACAGCAGGAATTTTGGTTTTTGCATTTATTTCTTTTTACTATTCTTATAAACCACAGGAAAAATTAAAAGCAGAAATCAGGCACAGCGCATCGCAGGATAAATGGAATGACGTTCTGTTAAAATATCCGAAAGTTGAAGGTTATGACAGAATGGTTAATTTCCAGTTTAACCGGGCAATTGCACATTCGGGCCAAATGCTTGAACGGTTATTCGATTATCCGCAGGTTCTCGGAACCCAGGGATTATTTCTCGACAGACCGTTTACTTCGGAAGTTGCCCTGCCCAACAGCGACTTGTATTTCGACCTTGGAAATATTGATGAATCACAGCGATTTGCTTTCGAATCTCAAACTTTAATGGCTAACAGCCCGCTGGTTTTGAAAAGACTGATCCTGAACAGCCTGATTCTGGAAGACTATGAAGCTGCAAAAACATTCAGTAATGTTTTAAATGAAAATCCTGTTGAGAATGATTGGTTGAAAAATTATGAAAATTTTGCGGAGAACCCCGAAAAAACACCAGAAAATGAACTGGTTGCAGAGAAAAGAAACATTTTCGCCAGGCAAGGAGGATTGTTTTTCACACCCCGCGATAAAATGCTCATATTACTGAATAAAAACAGCCGGAATAAAAAAGCTTTTGAATACTTGATTGCTTTTGATTTGATGGAACATGACCTTGCATCTTTTACCGAGGACATGAAGTTCTTTAACGATCAGGGGTACAAAAAACTTCCGAAAACCATTGAAGAAGCTGTGGTTTTGTTTTTATCACAACGACCCGACAACCAATTTCTGCGCAGTTTTCGTATTTCACCTGAAACAGTCAACCGTTTTCGCGAATTTGTAAAAGCGATGAATTCGGGCAAGGGAAATAAAGAAAAGGCAAAAATTCAGGCAGCCGCATTCAGCAATACTTACTGGTACTATGTTTTGTTTGTAAGCCCGGTGGTTACAAAAGTGAAACTCGAAACAAAACCTTCAGAAGCCAATTACTAAAACTGCGAAAATGAAAAATAAAATATTCAATATTCAGGCTTTGTCGGTTGTTCTGGTCATTCTGTTTGCAGCCTGTAAAACTGATATTCCTGAGAATGCAGAAAAAACAAACAAGCTGCCCTCGATTTATCCCGATTATACTGAACTGGTTATTCCGCCAAATATCGCACCACTCAACTTTCTGATTAAAGAAACAGGTGAAAAATTTATTGCACGATTTACACCTGAAAACGGAAAGTCGGTTGTTGTCAGCAATAATAGCCCGGAGATAAAAATAAATGCAAGCGACTGGAAAAGGATGCTGTCTGAAAACCGCGGAAAACAAATAAAAGTGGAGATTTTTCTTTTAGAAAATGGGAAATGGAAGCAGTTCAATACTTTTACCCAACAAATATCAAACGATGAAATTGACAGCTATTTGTCTTACAGACTCATCAATTCAGCATATGTTTTGTGGTTTGAAATGGGAATTTACCAACGAAATCTTGAGAATTTTGACCAGGATGTGATCATTCAGAATAAATCGGTTGGCGGAGGTTGTGTAAATTGTCATTCGTTAAGCCGGAATAATCCTGAAAAGTTTATGTTTCATATTCGTTCTAAATTTCCGGGAACAGTTATCTATAATAATGGTAAACTCGAAAAAGTGGAAACCAAAACCGACTTTACACTTGCTTCTGCCGCATACGGAAACTGGCACCCTGATGGAAAACATATTGCATTCTCAGTCAATAAAATAAACCAGAATTTTCACGTATTTAAAGATCAGAGCAACGAAGTAACTGATAAATATTCCGATCTTGTAGTTTACAACACTGAAAATAAAACACTTACCACTTCTCCGGCAGTTTCAACCCGCAGCCGCGAAAATCTGCCCGAGTGGTCGGCCGATGGAAAAACACTGTATTACATCACTGCTCCCGAAGCGGTGGATGATTCGGCACGCGCAATTGCCCGCTACAGCCTGATGAAAATTCCATACGATGTGGAAACAAAAATATGGGGACAACCGGATACTGTAATTTCAGCCGGCCGAGCCGGGAAAAGCATCACATTTCCAAGAACTTCTCCTGACGGAAAATTTATTGCCTTCTGCATGACTGAATATGGTTATTTCACCATTCATCATAAAAACAGCGACATTTTTCTTTTTGACATTGAAAAACAGCAAATTGTTCATCCTGAAGGTTTGAACAGCACCGAAACTGACAGTTATCACTCCTGGTCGTCAAACGGAAGATGGCTGATTTTCAGTAGTCGCAGAATGGACGGCGTGCATACCAGAACCTTTATTGCACACATTGATCAATCGGGAAAAGCCGGAAAACCATTTGTTTTGCCCCAGAAAAACCCGAAGTTTTATACCGATTATCTTTTAAATTTCAACCGCCCGGAATTGATGACAGGAAAAATTACTGTTTCACCTCAGCAAATAAGAGACGCCGCCCGCGAGGCAGCGTCCCCTGTTTCTTTCGATCCGGATGTGAATATTGATGCACTTTCCGGTGCCAGCAAAATCAGGAGCAACAAAAAATAAATAGCTGTTATTTCTTCTCAACATCGAAGTGCAGAAATGACACACTTCCATTGCTGACTTCCGTTTTTAAGGTGTTTTTACCTGTTATGAATTTTGCATTTTCAACTTTGAGTTCAGTCCAGGTTGTGTCAGGTACTGAAAACTGGTTCACCATTCCGTTTACTGAAAATGAAAAGTCAGAATTTGGCTGATTTGCTTTTACTTTCAAAGTAACTGTTGCATCGAAATCATTGGTGGCAAATACATTATAAAGTGTGCCCTCTTCATCATTCAATAAAATGGCAATGTCGCGGTTTTGCCAGCGTTTTGTTGTGTCGGCTGGCAGCAAAATTGTTTTAACCGGTTCGTTCTTTCTGTAATATTCGGCATTGATTGTATCGTTTGCCCAGAATGAAAATCCGGCACCATCATGTCCGTAATTTACAGCATAAACTCTGGCTGGAACTTGTCTCAGTATCGATTGTGAGATGTGTTCCAGAAAATCACAGTTTTCAATTTTAATATTTTCGAGGAGTTGCGTAAAAGCTTTTTCTGCCAATTCCTTCGAAGGCTTTTCCCCTCCCCTGCTGTATTCAACAATTTTATCGTATCCTTCGGGTTCTTTCACCGAATAAAGCACTTGCCTGTTATTGATCTTTTTCCATGGCCAGAACGACCAGCCAATATTATTGTACTCAAAATACTGAGTCGTGCCAAAATAAATCACCGGGTTGCGTTCTCCGGTTTCACCCACCCACACAGGTGTTCCCAACCGTTCACGATCCTGCAGAAAATAGCTGATATCATTCAGGTTATCCGGGTTACTCCAACAGTAATAATGAAACTGGTGCACAACATTGTCGTCAAAAACTTCGGTAAACTCCGACCAATTGTTTGACCAGTTATAACCTTCGAGAATAATCATGTGTTTCTGGTCAATGGTGCGGATTTGTTCAGTGAGCCTTTTGTACATTGGCATCAACAAATGTTTGTATTTTTCAGCTGCACCTGTGTTTTCAGGCAGTGGTTCATTCAGTAAATCATAGCCGGCAACCACCGGATTGTCTTTGTATCGTTCCACCAGCTTCATCCACAATCGGGTCAGCCGATGTTCAAAAACCGGATTCATAAAAAGTTCCGGTTCGTTATTCGGGCTGTCATCGATATTCTGCCCGGTTTGTCCGCCCGGTGCACCATGCATATCAAGAATCACGTACAACTGGTGTTTTTCACACCATTCCACAAGACTGTCAAGCAGTGCAAAATTTTCCTCGATAAAAACGGCTGTGTCCCCTTCAGTCATAAATACCCTGGCGTTCAGGGCTGGTCGTACTGAATTGTATCCCAGTTCTTTGATGCGTTTAATATCGGCTTCGGTAATGTAGTTCTTTCTGAATTCTTTCCAGAAATTCTGACTAAATTCCGAAGAAGTGAGGTCTTCCACAATTTTCTCAATTTTCCGCGGGCGGTCGCCGGCCTCGCCAAAATGCCACATATATCCTTCGGGCAGCAGCCAGTTTCCAAGTCCGATTCCGCGCAGCAAAATCGTATCATTGGTTTCATTTACCATATATTGTCCGCTGGTTCTCAGAAAAGTAAGTTTCTGTACGGGTTCTTCCTTCTTTGCGCAAGAGAAAAGGATCAGGGTCATCACCCCGATCAAAATAAGCTTAGATTTCATTTTAAAAATTCTATTGGTTGTTAGTTATTTCGTTTAATTACAATTCTTGTGGTTGCTGACTTATTGCCTGATTCCAGTTTCAGAAAATACAGCCCGCTTGTTAAGTCTGAAACATTGATTCTTACAGAAGTTACACCATTCGTCTGAACATTTTTCAACATACTTCCCTGCGAATTGAAAATCAGAATACGCCCATTTTCATATTTTTCAGAACCAGTAACAACTGTAATCTGTTCATTTGCCGGATTTGGAAATACCTGCAGGGAACTTGTATTCATATCGTCGATGCCGGTAACCGGGGCAGCAACACCTTCAAACCAATTAATGTTAAATTCTCCTGATCTTACAAAAATTCTCAAAGTAAACCTGCCCTCTTCGAGATAAACTTTTGAAGTTACGGTTCTCCACGTTTGCCAGCCACCAGTATTCGGAATGGAAACTGTGTCGATTGGCACAAAACTATCACCGGAACTTTTCCGGATGATAATCTGACTTGACGAATTTGTGGATGCAACCCTGTAGTTAACATTATAATATCCTGTTTTTGTAATATTTAGCAGATAATCCATATAATCTCCCGGATTTGCATAGCCCATATTTTGTCCGCCACCGGCATCGGTGCAGGTTTCGCTGACCATACCATTGTTATAATAGTAATTTTCAGCCTGAATTCTTCCGGGAACATTGTACCTGACAGGAAGTTTGTTGGTTACAGTCAAATTACTGAAGTCATCCAGTTTCTGAGCTTCGCTGTAAATTTCGCTATCTGAAACCGACAACCTGATTGTTCCACCATAATACATATCTTCCTGCAAATGAAGCACAAGCGTTTTGCCTTCATTTGTGGAACTGATACTATCGATAACAACTTCTTTATTATTAATGGTAACCGAAAAACCCTGAATTGAAATATCTTCTAACGTGGAAACCGGTTTATTGATTGAAAGATAAATTTCAGCGCCATCAGCTGAAGTTTCTGCGTACAATGCTTTGAACGGAACCAATGAAACTTCAAAAGGATCTGAAAACATGAAATAATTGAGATTAGAACCACCCTGGTCAAACATCAGCCTGATAATATTTCTCCCTTTCTGCAAAATTACATCATTCACAGTTGAAGTCTGCCAGCGTTGCCAACCCGAAGTACCTGCCAGCGAAACCGCCGGTGTTACACTTGCCCCGTTTGCCAGAACCCTGACTTTTGATCCGGAAGATCCGGATGCAGAACGGAAGCTTAGTTTATAAGCAGCTGTCGAATCCACATCAACCGTGTATTCCATCCATTCGTTTGTGGTAATCCATCCCACATTGTAACCATTATTTGCCGAAGTATCGGTGCAGGCTTCAATATCCACACCATCGTTCCGGTAGCTCCAGCCCTGATTCCAGTTGATAAAAACATCTGTACTTCCATGAAAATCGGAAGTATCGTTGTCAAAATATGCAAAACGGTTACGGCCCAGGTTGTAATCAACCGCAAAAACGGGTTCTCCGGTTTTATACAATTTATAGGGAATACATTCTGTCGTAAATGGCTGACGGATCAAAGCATCCACCACATCTTTCTGAAAACTGCAGTTTTCGAGTTTATGGTTTTCGGCAAACTGAAGAACAGCAGAAAAAGCTGCATCAACGCCGGGATTGGCACCATTTCCTTTCCAATAATTCACAAGTTTTGTATAATCGCTGTTAACTGTAACTTTCAGCGGATTGTTAATGGAAGGCTTTTTCACCGGCCACCACGACCAGCCAATTTTGTTTTTTTCACAAAGCGCAACCAGTTCGGTAAACCATACATTTGAGTTTTCACCGGTTTCACCCAACCAAATCGGTACATTCTGGTTGTTTCTGAGATTAATCGCAAAATTGATTGATTCCTGGGTGTTGTAATTCCAGTATTTATGAAAACTGTAAGCCATGTTTGTGTCCCAGGCAGGAGTCATTCCCGAAAAATCGTTGGCAAAACCATTTCCTTCGATGATAATAAGATGATTCTTATCAACTTCCCTGATTGCTTTGGTAATATTTATCATCAATTCTTTCAGTTTCGAATTATTGCCTTCCGGAAAAGTCCAGTTTGTTTCGTTTATCAGGTCATAACCACCAATCCAGGGTTCATTGCTGTATCGTTCGGCCAGTTTTCGCCAAAGTGCAATGGTTTTATTTTTGTTGGCCTGGCTTTCCCAAAGCGATGGTTTTGACGGGTCGTAATCCGAAATATTGGTTTCTTTCCCCTGTCCGCCGGGAGCCCCATGCAAATCGAGAATCAGGTACATCTGGTTATCGCTGCACCAGTCAAGCAGTGAATCGATCAATTGGAAACCCGGTTCAAGCCAGGTATTTTCGCCGGCCACCGGTTCATTTTCGATAGGAAGAGTAAGCCATTTATAATGCATTGCCACCCTGACACTATTAAATCCCCACGACTTCATAGAATCAACATCAATCCTTCGAAAGTGAGAATTCAACCAGGCTGTATAAAAACTATCAGTTTTTGCCTCTCCGATTGTCTGAACAAGTTTGGCCCTGAATTCGCGTTGTGTGCCTGCAACGCCCGAGGTCTGCATCATATAACCTTCCTGCAACAGCCAGTTGCCGGTTCCGATTCCACGCAAAATCACTTCGTTTCCGCTGCCATCGTACAAATACTTTCCATTTCTGTGAAGAAATCCCTGTGAAAACAGTGGTTCAGAAATCAGTAATAATAGGAGGATTAATATAAAACTACAACCTTTAAATAAACAGGTTTGATTGGTTTTGATTAAATTCATATTGTCAGTTCATTTAATAAAAGTCACAAATGTAATTGATTTTGAAAAATCTGGTAAAAATAGCACCACAACCAAATGTTTTTCAGTCGGACAATTTAAACGCACATATCTCTTTGATTACAAAGCAGATATAACTAGTTTTTTGAAATCATCAGTTTTTTGGTAACAAGATTCTGATCGTCAGTTTTAATTCTGATGATATAAATTCCGTTTGGAATACCGGTAAGTTCAACCTGCTTTTTATTTTCCGGAATAGGATAGGATTTCTGGTAAACCTCTTTACCAGTAATATTAATAAGCCTGATTTCTGTAATTTGTTTTACAGAAAACTCAATCGTAACTTTATTTTCCCGGCATGGGTTTGGATAAATTCTTAATTCTGATGAAATTACTTCTTCCTGCAACTGGCTGCTCCAACCTGTAGTACCCGATGACAGACTCTGAGAAAAGCCAGTTAAGGTAAATACAAGTAAAATTATTGCAAGTAGTAATTTTTTCATAATCACAAATTTAATCATTTGCATTACAAATGCTATGCCTTTTTATTAATTGACAGCACTTTTTTTCAAAAGTTGCAATGCATTTAACAAATCTTCAGGAGTATCAATGCCCATGCTTTGGTGTTCTGTGATTGCTGTTTTGATTTTAAGTCCATTTTCGAGCCAGCGCAATTGCTCCAGCGACTCGGCTTTTTCAAGGTTGCCGGGAGGCAAAAGTGCAATCTTCTGCAATACCTCTGCACGATAGGCATACATTCCGATGTGTGCCCAGAAATTGTGAGCATCATACCAGTCTTTTGATTCAACCCCCCGTATATAAGGTATCGTTGAACGGCTGAAATAGAGTGCATTCATTTGATTATCGGTTACCACTTTGGGACGATTCGGATTAAAAAGTTCTTCTTCTGAATCGATTTTTTTAATCAATGTGGCAATATCTGCATCTCCGTCGAAACAGGATTTCAGCAATTCCACCTGTTCTGCTTTAATAAATGGTTCATCGCCCTGAACATTAATCACAACATCAAAATCCAATTCCTCTGAAATAATCCGGGCAGCTTCGGCACAACGGTCAGTACCGCTCTGATGAGTTGACAAAGTTCTGACTGCCTTTCCGCCGAAACCTGCAACTGTCTCAATTATCCGGTCGTCATCGGTGGCAACATACACATTCTGAACAGCTTTTAATGCATTTTCATAAACCCACTGAATCATCGGTTTATCTCCAATTGCGGCAAGAGGCTTTCCGGGAAAGCGGGTTGACTGGAATCTTGCCGGAATAATAACTACAAACTTCATGTTTCAATTCATTTTTTGATCGGGCAAAATTAAAAAAGCGATTTATAAAAATGGTTAACATGAAAATAATAAGCCGAAAGCCTTTTAAAAAATTATAAATTTGCGCGATAAATCTGGCATTCAATTGGAACAACCCCGAATTCCGGATTTGATTTTTAAAAGAGAATTACAAAAAATGGATGTTCAAAACATAAAACAACGGTTTGAAATTATCGGGAATTCACCGGGTTTGAACCGGGCTATTGAAGTTGCTGTGCAAGTTGCCCCAACTGATTTGTCGGTTTTGATTACCGGCGAAAGTGGTACCGGAAAAGAAATATTTCCACAGATTATCCATCAATTTTCAAGCCGGAAACACGGTAAATATATTGCAGTAAACTGCGGGGCTATTCCTGAGGGAACCATTGATTCTGAACTATTCGGGCACGAAAAAGGCGCATTTACAGGCGCTTTGGCCGATCGCAAAGGTTATTTCCAGGAAGCAGACGGAGGTACTATTTTTCTGGATGAAATTGGAGAACTGCCACTGGCAACCCAGGTCCGCTTGCTCAGGGTACTTGAAACCGGTGAATTTATAAAAGTGGGTTCCTCAAAGGTGATGAAAACAAACGTGAGGGTTATTGCAGCCACCAACGTTAAAATACCCGAAGCAATTGAAAATGGAAAATTCAGGGAAGATTTGTACTACCGTTTAAATACAGTTCCAATTATTATTAATCCGCTTCGCGAAAGACCTGAAGATATTCACCTTTTATTCAGAAAATTTGCACGCGATTTTGCCGAAAAATACCGGATGCCTCCGATTATTCTCGAAGAACAGGCCGTTGCGCTGCTTGTAAATTACAGATGGCCGGGGAATGTCCGTCAACTGAAAAATATTACCGAGCAGATTTCAATTATTGAAAAAGAAAGGGAAATCTCTGCCGATGTATTAAAAAATTACCTTCCAAAAGACAACTTCAATAATTTGCCGGCGATTTTTTCAAAGTCCGAAGAAACCTCATTTTCTAACGAAAGGGAAATCCTGTACAAAGTTCTTTTCGATATGAAACGAGACATGACCGATTTGAAAAAACTCGTACTCGATTTAATGGATGACAAAGAAACCGTTGTCAACAGCGACCAGGCGCGGATCTTCAGAAACCTGTATGAACCGGAAAGTTCAACGTTTGCACCAAAAGAACCGGTTGCAAAACAAATTCACATTGAACCGGTGGATAAAATCAACATTCAGGATACCGAAGAATTTGTGGAGGAGTCGCTTTCGCTTTCCGACAAGGAAATTGAACTGATAAAAAAGGCCCTCGAAAGACACAAGGGAAAAAGAAAATATGCTGCCCAGGAGCTGGGAATTTCAGAAAGAACGTTGTACCGTAAAATCAAAGAATATGACATTGAAGGTTAAAAAACTGGTTATTTCTGGTTTTTGGGTACTGTTGATTTTTGCAATAATTC
>CAZXVT010000001.1:66361-77044 GCA_964644015.1 uncultured Maribellus sp. | reverse complement strand
TTTTGTCAAAAGTACTAATTTCTTATTTACTTCATGTTTATTGAACGGAACATAAACAACCGCAAAAAAACCGGCTCGCTTGAAGTGATTGCCGGTTCAATGTTTTCAGGTAAAACCGAGGAACTGATCCGCAGGTTAAAACGGGCAAAAATAGCTCAGCAGAAAGTAGAGATCTTCAAGCCTGCTATCGATGTCCGCTATTCTGTTTCAGAAGTGGTTTCGCACGACGAGAATTCCATTTCTTCAACACCCGTGAGCAATTCAGCCAACATTTTATTGCTTTCGGGGAATGTGGATGTGATTGGAATTGACGAAGCCCAGTTTTTTGATAAAGGGTTGGTGGAAGTGGCTGTAAAACTGGCGAATCTGGGAATCAGGGTGATTGTTGCCGGATTAGACATGGATTTTAAAGGTGAACCTTTCGGGCCAATTCCGGAGCTGATGGCAGTGGCCGACCATGTTGACAAAGTACACGCTATTTGTGTGAAATGCGGAAACGTAGCCCAATTCTCACACCGTTTGTCAAACAAAGAACAAGTTGTTTTGCTGGGCGAAAAAGATGTTTACGAACCACTTTGCCGCGGCTGTTATCGCGAAGTTAACGACCCGCACAATTGAAAAAAACTTTCACAAAAGCAGAAAAACAATCGCGGTTATGAAAAAAATGACCCTTGAAAATATCACTGAAATCCTGAGTGCACAATTTTTCAGAAAAGAGGACTATCAGGAGCACCTGATTGAAAAAATTATAACCGACAGCCGCAGTTTTTTTGACATTGAACATTCGGTTTTTGTTGCCTTAATAGGTCCGCGCAACAATGGCCACAATTATATCGAAGGCCTGATTGCAAAAGGAGTTTCGGCATTTATCGTTTCAGAACCCGGCGTTATTTCTGACAAAGCCTCTTACATTTTGGTTCCCGATACCACAAAAGCGCTTCAGCATTTAGCTGCTTTTGTTCGCCAACAATTCAATTATCCGGTTATCGGAATCACCGGAAGCAATGGAAAAACAATTGTAAAAGAATGGCTTTTCAGCATTTTATCGGGTCAGTTTAAAATTGTTCGTAACCCGAAAAGTTACAATTCGCAGGTGGGTGTTCCGCTTTCGGTTTTGCTGATGGAAGAGCGTTACAACCTGGCCATTTTCGAGGCCGGTATTTCGCAACCCGGCGAAATGCAGAATCTCTCAGAAATCATTCAGCCTGAAATAGGCATTTTTACCAACATTGGCGATGCCCACCAGGAAGGATTTGTTTCGACCAAACAAAAAATCAGGGAAAAACTGCTGCTTTTCGGGTCGTGTAAAAAACTGGTTTACTGCGAAGACCAGGAAAAAACGAATCTTCTGATCGATGAATTTTGTGTAGAAAAAAATATTGAAAAAGTAGGTTGGTCATTTAAAAACCGGGCTTCAAAGTTGTTTTTTACTTATAAAACAGAAACTGGTTCAACAAAAATTTCAGCCTTTTATCAAAACCATGAAATACATTTTGAAATACCTTTTTCTGATTTTTCGTCGCTCGAAAATGTCTGTCATTGTTTTGCAGCCGCTACGGCACTGAATGCTGATTTAACAGTGATCGCAGATGAATTTAAGCATCTTTTCCCGGTTGAGATGCGGCTCGAAATAAAACGTGGCATCAATAATTGCCTGCTGGTTAACGATTATTATAATTCCGATCTAAATTCATTGGGCATTGCACTTTCGGTATTGCAGCAACAGGCAGCCAAAGCACAACTTTCGAAACTAGTCATTTTATCAGATATCAAACAAACCGGGTTGTCCAAAGCCGAACTTTACCGACAGGTGAACCATCTTTTGCAGGAGTGGGAAACCGTTGAAATTATCGGAATTGGTGAAGAAATAAGCTTGCACAGGGAAGCTTTCGCAATGAAAGGGTCATTTTATCCATCCACCGAAGCATTTCTGAACCAGGTAAACCGATCGAAGTATCAGTCGGCGGCCATTTTAATAAAAGGAGCCCGCCAGTTTATGTTCGAAAAAATATCAGCTTACCTGCAATCAAAAGCCCACCTTACCCGGCTCGAAATCGATCTGAATGCATTAACCCACAACCTGAATGTTTACCGGAGCCTATTAAAACCTGAAACCAAAATCATGGTGATGGTGAAAGCATTTTCGTATGGCAGCGGCGATATTGAAATTGCCAGCACACTTCAATACCAGCATGTTGACTACCTCGCAGTAGCCGTTTCGGACGAGGGCGTCCATCTTCGGAATGCCGGAATTACAACACCGATAATTGTAATGAACCCCGAGCAACAAAGTTTTCAGAATATAATAGAATACGGTCTTGAACCCAATATTTACAGCACTCCCCTGCTTGAAAGTTTTATAAAAACTGCCGAACAATTTGGTGTAAAAGATTTTCCGGTTCACCTGAAAATTGATACCGGCATGAACCGTTTGGGCTTTAAAACTGAATCGGAATTAATTAAAGTAACAGAGCGGATTAAGCAAAATAGTTACCTGAAAATTAAGTCGGTATTTTCGCACCTTGCCGGGAGCGACGAATCAACTTTTGACGACTTTACCCAAAGCCAGTTCATGATTTTCGATAAAATCACCAATCTGGTTGCTAAAATGCTGGATTACAAATTCGACAGGCATATTCTGAATTCAGCGGGAATTGAACGTTTCCCTGAAAAACAATACGAAATGGTACGTTTGGGAATCGGGCTTTACGGCGTTTCGGGAACGGGTTTGCCACTTAGAAATATAGGCAAACTGATGAGCACGGTTTCGCAGGTAAAAAATGTACAACCTGATGAAACTGTTGGTTACAGCCGGAAAGGAAAGGTTACAGAAGAAAGTATAATTGCCGTTGTTCCGCTGGGTTATGCCGATGGTCTCGACCGAAAGTTGAGCAACAGAAATGGTTCGGTTTTTATTAATGGTCAACGGGCGCCAATCATCGGAAATATCTGTATGGATATGATGATGGCTGATGTGACCGGATTAGATGTAAAACCCGGTGATGCGGTCGAAATATTTGGCGACAACATTTCGATTTCAGAAATTGCTGAAAAAGCAGGTACAATTCCATACGAAATTTTAACAGGAATTTCGCAAAGAGTCAAAAGGATTTACTTACAGGAATAAGCTGCGGATATTAACAAAATCAAAGGTTTATCCAATTTTACTGGCTCTTTCAAGCTGGCTGGCATCCAGGATTTTAATTTTTCTGCCATCGATGGAAATTGCTTTTTCGTTGCCAAAAGTTGATAACGTTCTGATAGCATTTGAAGTTGTCATGTTCGAAAGATTGGCAATTTCTTCGCGCGAAAGAAATATTCTGAGTGTAACACCATCCTCCTCAACACCATAAATATCACGTAATAACAGCAATGCTTCAGCAAGCCGGCCACGGATATGTTTTTGTGTGAGTGAAACAGTTCTGGAATAGGAAAATCCCAGTTCTTTCGAAAGTTTATTAATTATACGTAATGAAAAATCGCCATTTTTGAGTGCTCTGTTTACAATAAATTCGTGGTTTACTGAGCAAACAAGGGACTCTTCTATTGTAACTGCCGATGTAAAATGGGGTTCGTTTCCCAACAGTGCCCGGTATCCGATTATCCCCAATGGTTTTTCGAGCCTGATAATTTGCTCTCTGCCACCAACGCCTTCTTTAAATATTTTGACTTTCCCGTCAACCAATATCAGAAATCCGGCAGGTCTGTCACCTTCTTTATAAATATATTCGTTTTTGCGGTAGTGAGAAAATGAAATATGATCCTGCAACTCCAGTTTCTCCTGTGGATTCAATACATAAAGAATAGACTTGGGATTATCAACTAAATCCTTAATACCAATCTCCGAATTTGACATGTAGCTGCTAAATATGTTTTACAACATCAAATCTATAATTTTTTTATAAACTACCACTATTGAGCTAAACAAATATTTCATAACAAATCTGATTTTCAGCCTGATAAGCAAACCAATCCGTCAATATCAGCAATTTTGTCAGTACCTGGCCACCAATGGCATTTTTCTCCCGAAACCGAATGCCTTTGAGCTAACCCTTAAAATTGGTGCAGCCTGAAATCTTTTGTATTCGTTGGTATTAACCATTTTAATAACACGGTTAACCACGGCAGGATCATAACCATCGGCTACAATTTCAGCCGGAGACAAATTGAGTTCGATGTAACGGAAAAGAATTCCATCGAGTACCGGGTAATCGGGTAACGAATCTGTATCTTTCTGGTTGGGACGTAATTCGGCGGATGGTGGTTTCAGAATGGTGTTTTCGGGAATTATTTCGTTTTCGCGGTTGATCCAACGTGCCATTTTGAAAATATCGGTTTTATAAACATCCCCCAAAACAGCCAATCCACCGTTCATGTCGCCATAAAGCGTTCCATAACCAACTGCACATTCGCTTTTATTGGTGGTATTCAGCAAAATGTGCCCGAATTTATTCGAAATGGCCATCAGAAATATCCCTCGTGCCCGTGCCTGAATATTTTCTTCGGTAATATCAGGATGAGTTCCTTCAAACAAAGGCGACAATGTTTTTTCAAAAGCATCAACCGGCTCCTGTATCGGAACAACATCATATCGAATATTCAGATTTTCAGCAAGCTGCACGGCATCGGCCACACTGTGTCCTGATGAATATTTTGAAGGCATCAGCAACACTCTCAGGTTTTCGGCACCCAAGGCACGTTCGGCAATAACCAGTGTAATGGCCGAATCAATTCCGCCGGATAAACCAAGCGTCGCTTTTTTAAATCCCATTTTCCGGAAATAATCCTGTATTCCGAGAATCAAAGCATTGTAAATTTTCTCAATCGTATCGGTTTCAGGTTGGAGCTGCTCAGTATTTTCGGATTTTGTATCAATTATCCTGAAATCTTCTTCAAAATATTTCAATTCACTTACTATCAAGCCTTTTTCGTTGATAAAAACCGAACCACCATCAAAAATCAATTCTGTGTGGGCGCCCACCTGATTGACATACAAAATGGGCACGTTGTATTTTTTTGCCTTGCTCACGAGTACATTTTGCCGCCATTCTTCCTGGTTGTATGAAAATGGCGACGCAGAGAGATTTACAACAAAATCGGGTTTTAATTTTGCCAGCTCTTCCATCGGAGAAACCTGGTACAGCTTGTCTTTGCCAAATTCGCTGGCAGTGGGCAATTCATCCCACAAATCCTCGCAAATTGTTATGGCAAAACGCTCACCTTTATAGGTTGCAATACCAAAACGGCGATTGGGTTCAAAATGGCGGTATTCATCAAAAATATCGTAGGTAGGCAGCAAAGTTTTATCCTGAATGTACTGAACCCGGCCATCGGCCATAAAAAATGCCGCATTACAAAGCTGCTTGCCTCGTTCATTTGTATTAATACGCGGTGCCCCGATAATGGCTGCAATTCCCCGGCACGATCCGGCAATCTCATTAACAACAGCTTCAGCTTTCTGAATAAATTCCTTCTTTTCAAGCAAATCATGGGGATAATATCCGGTAACCGATAGCTCGGAGAAAACAACCAGATCAGCCCCTTCGTTTCTGGCTTTTTCAATACCTGAAATTATTTTTCGTTTATTCCCCTCAAAATCGCCGATCGTATAATTCAACTGAGCCAAAGCAACTTTCATAGAAAAGAGTTTTATTGTTAAAATTGCGGGTACTTTTTTCATGCGTACTTTCAAATTCAAATATCCAGAATCCAGTATCCCAAAACTTAATTCGTTGCAAATCTCCATTTTTTGAGTCACATTCGCAATAATAATTGCCGAATGGCGTATTCAATAAATATTTTTTAAAACAAGATGAAGTATTCAGGATATTTAATATTGATTATTACAATTTTAATTGGATTTTCATGTAAAAAAAATCCGCTCAGGATAAAACTAACCGGGCATGAAAAAGAGATTGAAATTGTAAACTTTGGTGATGAATTTTTTGCAGCCGGATATGCCGATACCGCGGCAATTATTGCACTCCGTGATAAATATCCCGATTTTTTTGATCTGTTTACTTATCGGGTTATCCAGATTGGTGGTTTAGGTGAAGATCAGTTTTTTGAGGGCGTAAAACAATTTCAGACTGATACTATGATCCTGAACATCAGGAATAGTGAGAAAGCTGTGTTTACCGACTTTACAAAAATTGAAAATGGGTTGAAAAATGCATTCAGATATTATCAGTTTCATTTCCCGGCCAATGAATTGCCGGTTATTTACACTTATATATCAGGTTTTAATCAATCGGTGGTAACTGCTAATAAAATTATCGGGATCAGTCTTGATAAATACCTTGGCAGGGATTATGAATTTTACCAGCATCTCAATTCGACACCCACTTATAAAATTCTGAACATGCACAAAGGGAAAATAGTTTCGGATGTGGCGTATGCCTGGGGAGTTACCGAGTTTGATGACACCGGGAAAACCGCTAATTTGTTGGACAATATGATTTACCAGGGCAAAATAATGTACTTTGTTGATGCACTTTTACCCAATGAACACGATTCGATAAAAATTGGATATACTGAGAAACAACTTGAATGGTGTAAAATGAACGAAGCAAAAATGTGGTCAACGCTTATTGAAAACAAAATGCTTTATTCAACCAACCGGATGGATATTGTGAGGTACATCAATCCTGCTCCGTCAACCAGTGGTTTTCCACTTGAATCGCCAGGCAGAGCAGGAGTTTGGATTGGCTGGCAGATTGTAAGACAATACATGAAAAAACATCCGGAAACAACCCTGGAACAATTAATGAAAAACTCCGATTTTCAAAAAATCCTGAACGATTCGAAATACTTTCCTGATTAACCGGCTGCAAATTCAGATTTCAGGAAGTATGAAAAGTTAAAATTGCTGATTGTACCCAATTTTAGAAATCACCAACCCCTTTTTGTAACATTTTTTTAATAAAAATCCCTATAATTGTGGCCTTGATAAAATAATCGGCCTTACCTGTTGAATGATCTGAATAAAATATTGTCTGTATTCGATCCTGTTTCACTCGACGAAATTAATGAGGTGAAACTGATGAGTCGTATCGACCGCAAATATTGGTTTCATATTTCGAAGTTGAACGAATTTTTACAAATGGCGCTTCCCTATTATCATATTCTCGAAATAAACGGGCAGCGACTGATGGAATACGAAACAGAATATTTCGACACAACGGATAATCTGATGTATTTTTACCATCAGCGACGCGAACTGCCAAGGCACAAAATCCGTTTGCGAAAATATCTTTCAACTTCCACCGGATTTCTGGAAGTGAAACTGAAAACCAATAAAAAACTGACTGTAAAAAGCCGGATCGAAAACAATACTGATTTTGCGGAGTTTAATTGTAAAGACGAGCAATTCATCAATAATTACACGCCCTATAATTGTCATGAAATTTACCCGGTAATTAACAACCGTTTCAGACGTTTAACACTGATAAACAAAGACAAACACGACCGTTGCACCATTGACATTTCACCGGTTTTCTGGAATGGAAAAGACTCGGTTTCGCTGGAAAATCTGGTGATTTTTGAGTTAAAAAAAGGACACAGCATCAATTCCTCACCCATGGTAGCGATTGCCAAAAAGCTAAAAATCAGGCAGCGTGGAATGTCGAAATATTGTACCGGCAGGGCTTTGCTCGAACCTGAACTAAAACAAAATGCTTTTAAACCAAGACTGAGATATTTACACAAACATATTATTAAACAATCAACTAAAACATGGAACTATTAAACATTATAACAAACCAGTTCTCAATCGATAACTTTTATGCCCTGGCCATCAGGTTCGGATTTAACCTGATTGCCACCTTTTTTGTAGTGGTGATGCTTTATGCGCAGAACAGCAAACGTAAAGAATTCTATTTCAGTTATTTTGCCATCAGCGTTGCTGTATTTATGCTTTGTTTCCTGCTTGAAAGCGTAAAACTCGAACTCGGTTTTGCACTCGGCCTATTTGCAATTTTTGGCATTATCAGGTACCGTACCGATGCGATTCCAATTAAAGAAATGACCTATCTCTTTGTGATTATTGCCGTTTCGGTTATCAACGCACTGTCAAAAGATTTCCTGGGTTATCTTGAACTTACATTTGTAAACATTCTTTTAGTGGGCGCTCTCTGGATACTCGAACAGGTTCTGAGATTACGCCAGGAAGATTCGCTGCTGATTATTTACGACAATATTGAAAACATCCATGCCGACCGTGAGGCTGAATTACTGGCCGATCTGGAAAAACGCACCGGAAAAAAAATAAGAAGATATGAAATTCAGCGTGTCGATCTGCTCAGGGATGTTGCCCGAATAACCATCTACTTTTTTGTTAACGGTAAAAATAAATCAGGAATGCAAAAATGAGGAGAAGCTTTGTCATATTTCTATTAATTCTCTTTACATCACTTAATTCTTGGGCTAAAACCGAAAAATTCGGAACCTGGATTGAGCTTGATTTTACCAAAAAATTTCTGAAAAAATTTGAATTCAGTGTGATTCCGGAAATCAGGCTGCAGGATGATTTTACCGTTGATGAGTATATTTTTGAAGGCAAACTGAGTTACGATCCATGGAAGTTTCTGGGTTTTGCCACCTCGTACAGATACAGTACAAACGTAAAAAAGAATGGAAACGAGATATCTCAATATATTGTATTCGATGCTACCGGAAAAACCGAATTCGATCGATTCGACGGATCGCTGAGATTACGTTTTACCAACGATTCGGATGGTGGAGAACTGCAATGGGAAGCATTCTATTTAAGGCCACGCGTAAAACTGGGCTATAACATCAGAAACTGGAAAACAGACCCTTACATCAGCTACGAAATTTATTACGATATACAACACAACGAATTTTACAAAAACAGATTCGACATTGGCGTTGACCGCAAGATTGGCAAACTTCACGAAGTTGGTGTTTACTACCGCTTGCAGGACTATTTTGATGACAAAAACTCGGTAAATATTCTTGGGCTGAACTACACGCTGAAATTCTGAAAACCGATTCAATCCTCAAACAATTTATCTGATCGTTATTTCTGTTAAAAAACAGTAATTAGCGCTTTAATCTGTAATTATTTTACTCAACTTTATACAGCTAAATTGTAAACCGAAATAATTGATGTTATGAACAGAATCATACTTCTGGCCGGAATTTTACTGCTGTTAAATGCCTGTGGAAAACAAACACAACAAACTGCAAAAACTGACGAAGAGATAAAACACGACCAAAAAATGGAATGGTGGCGTGAAGCACGGTTCGGGATGTTTATCCACTGGGGTTTGTATGCCGTGCCAGCCGGAGAATGGGATGGAAGAGAAATTCCCGGAATCAGCGAATGGATAATGCTCAGGGCCGGAATTCCGGTTAAAGAATATGAAAAACTGGCGCAACAGTTTAACCCGGTAAAATTTGATGCTGAAAAATGGGTTTTAGCAGCCAAAAATGCCGGCATGAAATATATTGTCATTACCTCGAAACACCACGATGGATTTGCCATGTTTCAGTCAAAAGCCAGCAATTACAATATTTACGACGCCACCCCTTTTAAGCGCGATCCGCTGATGGAACTTGCTGCCGCTTGCCGGAAACATGGAATCAGGCTCGGATTTTATTACTCACAGGCGCAGGACTGGCACGAAGCCGGTGGAACTTATTCAGGAATTGAAAGTGGAAAACCACATTGGGATCCGGAATTGAAACGCGATTCACTGATGAATTATATCAACGGAAAAGCGCTGCCCCAGGTAAAAGAAATTCTTGAAAACTACAGAGGACTTGATATTTTATGGTGGGACACTCCTATTGGAATGACTGAAGAAGCCGCCAAACTGCTGCAAAACGAAGTGGATAAATACCCCAATCTTATTACCAACAACAGGCTTTACAAACCCTGGCCCGGCGATTTTTCAACACCGGAGCAACATGTTCCGCCAACCGGGCTTGATTATGATTGGGAAGTTTGTATGACCATGAATACAAGTTGGGGATATAAATGGTACGACAATGAATGGAAATCGTCGGAAACACTCATAAAAATGCTGGTTGATATTGCCAGCAAAGGTGGAAACCTGCTGCTGAATGTTGGCCCCACTGCCGAAGGACTTATTCCCGATTCAAGTGTTATCAGGCTCGAAGAAATCGGGAACTGGATGAACCGAAATGGCGAATCGGTTTACGGAACCACCGCCAGCCCATTTTTTAAACTTACCTGGGGAAGATGTACCAAAAAAATTGAAAACGGCAATACCACACTTTACCTGCATGTTTTCGACTGGCCCAAAGATGAATTGCTGAGAGTTCCGGGTATGGATGCAAAAATCAGGGACATTTATCTTTTAAAGAATCCGAAACAAAAGTTTGCCTGGAAATTTGAGGATAATGATTTATTGATACATGCTCCAAAAGTAATTTTCGACCCGATTAACACGGTAATTGTGGTTAAAATAAACGGAGAACCGGAGATTACCAGTAACAAACCCACGCTCGCAGAAGGGAAAATTAGCCTGCCGGCTGAATTTGCAGATATTCACAACCCGGGTTATGGAACCCAGGCCAGGCTCGAAAATTCAGGAGAATCATTCAAAATCACGAGATGGATTGATCCGAGAGTCAGGGTTGAATGGATGTTTACCACCGACGAACCCGGAATGTACCAGGCAGAAGCGCTGGTTA
>CAZXVT010000001.1:54332-66351 GCA_964644015.1 uncultured Maribellus sp. | reverse complement strand
CTCGCAATTGGTGAAAACAAGGTAAAATCTGAAATTCCTCAGGGAAATGGTACTATTCAGAAAATTGTGCTGGGTGAAATCAAAATTGACAAAGCAGGCGATCAGCTATTAAAATTTACGCCGGTTAAGGAAGACTGGGGAGAAATTGAACTGTCAGGAATTGTATTGTCAAAAAAGCAGTAAACGAGTTTAATAATAAACAGTTGTAATTTTCAGTCAACAAAAGATCAAAACAGAAACTGTCAGAATCATTAAATTCTGTTATAGATTTTTGTTGATTTAACACAGAAAATAATCAGGTACAGGCATTAAAACATTTTTTTACTGCTAACTTTATTTGCAGAAATATTATGTTTTAATTAACCTGTTAAACCTGTTATTCATGCTTGATAAAATACTGGATTTCAGCATAAAGAATAAACTGATAATTATTCTTTTCACACTATCCATTGCAGGATTTGGGCTGTATGCCGTTTTACAGATTCCGGTTGGTGCTGTTCCCGATATTACCAACAACCAGGTTCAGGTAATTACAACATCAGGTAACCTTTCGACCCAGGAAATAGAGCAATTTATTACAGCACCCGTCGAAATGGAAATGGCCAATCTGCCGGGAGTCAAAGAAATCCGTTCGGTTTCAAAATTCGGGCTTTCGGTGGTTACAGTTGTTTTCAGCGATAAAATCGGCACTTATCTTCCACGTCAGTTGATTGCTGAAAAAATTAAAAGTGCATCGGCCAATATCCCTGAAAGTTTTGGTTCGCCCGAAATGGGACCAATCACAACCGGGCTGGGCGAAATCTATCAATATACGCTGGCCGTAAAACCCGGATACGAAGATAAGTACAATGCGATGGATTTGCGGACAATCCAGGATTGGTTAGTTAAACGCCGGCTGTCGGGTATCAATGGTGTTGTTGAAATTAACAGTTGGGGCGGTTATCTGAAACAGTATGAAATTTCAATCGATCCGGTCAGACTGAAGGCTGCAGGCATAACACTGGTGGATGTTTTTAATGCCATCGAATCAAACAACAGCATTTCGGGTGGTGCCTATATTGAGAAAATAAACCAAAGTTACTTCATCAGGGGCGACGGACAGGTAAAAAGCCTGGATGATATTAAAAACATCGTTGTCGCCAATAACAACGGCATTCCGGTTTTAATCGGGAATCTGGCTGAGGTGGGTTTCGGAAACGCCAACCGCTTTGGTGCGATTACATCAAACGGAAAAGGTGAAACTGTGCTCGGGCAGATTATGATGTTGAAAAATGCCAATTCAAAAGAGGTGATCACTGAGGTGAAGACCAGGATTGCCGAAGTTCAGAAAAACCTTCCGGAAGGCGTTTACATCAACCCGATACTTGAAAGAAGCGAACTGATTTCAAAAACATCATTCACCGTGGCAGAAAACCTGATTCTGGGTGCCATCATCGTGATGCTCACGGTCATTCTTTTACTCGGAAATCTTCGGTCGGCACTGGTGATTGCATCCATTATTCCCCTGGTATTGCTGTTTACCATTTCGATGATGTACATTTTTGGAATTGACGCCAACCTCATGAGTCTGGGAGCGCTTGATTTCGGGGTTATGATTGACGGAGCCGTTATTATTGTTGAATTCATTGCCATAAAAATTACAACGCAAAAGAATGAGATCAATTTAACCACAGGTGAAGAAAGGGCAAACCTGATGGACAGCATTGCTTACAGTGGTGCATCGAAAATGATGAATTCAGCCATTTTTGGCCAGATTATCATTCTTATCGTATTCATTCCAATTTTATCGCTCAGCGGAGTGGAAGGAAAAATGTTCCGTCCCATGGCACTTTCGTTCTCCTTTGCCATTATCGGAGCCATGATTCTTGGCCTGACCTGGCTGCCGGTTGCCTGCTCGCTTTTCCTTAAACCTGAAAAAGAATCGAAACGAAGCATTACTGCGTGGATCATGAATATTGCGTACAAAACTTATGTTCCGTCCATTAAATGGTCGTGCGGACATAAAAAAACAGTATTGGGTGCGGCTGTTGTTTCTCTCATTTTTATCGGATTTCTGTTTACACGCATGGGAGGCGAATTTGTCCCGACACTCGACGAGGGCGATTTTGTAATTCAACCTGTGCTGAAAACAGGGACCTCACTTTCGAAAACTGTTGAAATGACCACCAAAATGGAAAACATTCTGATTGACAATTTCCAGGAAGTGGACCAGATTGTAAGCCGCATCGGAGCCGCTGAAGTACCAACCGATCCGATGTCGATGGAAGAAATTGATATGATTATCAAACTGAAACCAAGAAAAATGTGGGTCAATGCAGAAACAAAAGAAGAACTCGCGGAAAAATTCAAAGAAGCACTTTCGGTTATTCCCGGTGTTGAATACGAGTTTACACAACCTATCGAAATGCGTTTTAATGAACTCATTACCGGTGTCAGATCCGACATTGCCATTAAAATTTTTGGCGATGATCTTGATTACATCAATAAAAAAGCCATAGAGATAAAAGATATTGTTTCCGGTATTCCGGGTGCCGGCGATGTTATTCTTGAAAAAACAGCGGGTCTCCCCCAGATAAAAGTAGATTACAATCGTGAGAAAATTGCCTATTACGGCCTCGACATAAAAACCATGAACAGTTATCTAGCCACCGCTTTTGGTGGAGAAAAAGCGGGTGTTGTTTTTGAAGGCGAAAAACGATTTGATTTGGTGGTGCGTTTTTCAAAAGAAAACCGAAGCGATTTGACCGACATCCGGCGGCTTTTTGTGCCGCTGAAAAATGGTGAACAGATTCCACTTGAAGAAATTGCTGAAATAGAATACACCGAAGGTCCGGCAAAAATATCACGCGAAAACACTCATCGGAGAGTGGTGGTAAGCGTGAATGTAAGAAACCGCGACCTGCAATCGGTGGTAGAAGATATCCAGGCATCTGTTGATAAAAGTGTAACACTGAAACCTGGAAATTATATCGAATACGGTGGTCAGTTTGAAAACCTCCAAAACGCCACTAACCGGCTTATTTTTGCTGTACCGATTTCACTTTTGCTGATTTTTATTTTCCTGCACTTTGCATTTAAGTCATTCAGGGACGCGGCTTTAATTTTTACGGCCATTCCACTTTCGGCTGTGGGAGGCGTAATATTGCTCTGGCTTCGTGGAATGCCATTCAGCGTTTCGGCAGGTGTTGGTTTTATTGCTTTGTTTGGTATTGCAGTGCTGAATGGGATTGTGCTGATTGAACACCTGAAAGAATTGCAGCACAGTGGGATCACCAACATGCGCGAACTAATTCTTACCGGAACAAAAAACCGGTTGCGGCCCGTAATGCTCACTGCAGGGGCGGCGGCTATGGGTTTTTTGCCAATGGCGGTTTCATCCGGTGCAGGTGCCGAAGTACAAAGGCCGCTGGCCACTGTGGTAATTGGCGGTCTGTTTACTTCCACTCTGCTCACAATGATTGCACTACCTTTACTTTTCGAAGTGTTTTACAACGTTAAGGGATTTCGCCTTTTCCCGTTCAGAATAATCCGCAGTTCTGCAATTGTTATCGTATTATTGTTGATACCGGCTCTTTCGTCAAATGCACAGGTCAGAAACTTCAACCTTGATGAATTAAACGAGATTGCATTATCCAATAACATGGAAATCAGCGCGTACGCATTGAAAGTAAAAGAAAGCGAGGCTTTAAAACCGGTTGCCAATGCATTCGACAAAACCACATTTACTTACGGAACCGATCAGAACAATATTGCAGAAAATGGTTATCCGCTGAATGTTTTGGGCGTTCAGCAGGGATTCAGCTTTCCCACCTTGTACAGTGCACGCCGTATGGGCTGGGAAACTCAGACTTTGAGAGCGCAGTTGATGCTCGAAATACAGAAACAACAACTCAAAAAGGAAATAACGCTCAATTACCTGCAAATTCAGAACAACCTTGAAAAAACTGCCCTGTATAAAAGTGTTGACAGTTTATACGTCACTTTGCTGAAAAATGCTGAACTCAGGCACCAGAAAGGAGACCTGTCGCAACTCGATTTGCTGAATATAAAAGCCCGGCAACACCAGGTAAAAATTGAACAGGGGAATCTGGAAACCAACACCAAAAAAACAATACAGAAATTGGCAATTCTCATGAATTACACCGACTCATTCAGCATTGTGCCGGCATTTGTAATTTTACCCGAACCAACCGATACGCTTGCACAATACCCTGCTTACCGGCTTTTACTGCTCAACGATAAATTTAGTGAAGCCAGTCTGAGAATCGAAAAAAACAAGCTCCTCCCCGACTTCTCGCTCAACTATTTTGTTGGAACCAATCATCAACCCAACTCAAAGTATTATCATGGTTTCGAAGTGGGTCTTTCGATGCCATTGATTTTCGCAGGACAGCAGGCACAGGCAAAATCGACAGAAATTGCCTTGAATGCACAGCAACTGATCACACAAAATCAAATTGCCTTGTTGAAAAACCGTTGGAATGAAATTGACCGCGAAAAAATGAAGTTTGGTGAATTGATTGATTATTACAATACAACAGGAAAACAACTGTACGACGAAATTTTGAGAACAACCCAAATAAGTTTTCAAAATGGTGAAATTGATTTATTTAAGTTTACCTACAGTTTCGAAAATGCCGTGCAAATCAGAATGAATTATCTCGAAAACGTACTATCATACAACATTTTAGTTACAGAACAAATGTATCTTTCAAATCAGTAATCAAAAATGAAACAGATTAAAAACCTTTGCATTGTTACCCTGTTATTTTTGCTGGCTACCGCATGTGGTAACAAAACAAAAACCGAAAACAGCACACCAGAGAATGATTCGCTGATTGTAGTTACAAAAAGTCAGTTTAACACCGAAAACATGGTGTTGAAAGAACCAAAAATCATGTCGTTTAACCAACTGGTTAATTGCAATGGAAAGCTGGTTGCCAGTGCAAACGAAACTGCAAAAATCAGTGCTGTGATTCCCGGACTGGTGGAAAAAATACATTGTACCAACGGTCAGAATATCAGCCACGGACAAGTTTTGTTCTCAATTTCAGGCAATGAATTAATTGAAATTCAGCGCGATTTTGCCGAAACTGCAAGCCTTTTGAAAAGATTAAAATCAGAATTTGAAAGAATAAAAGAATTGTACAGTCAGAAAGTGGGAACCGAAAAAGAGTTTATCCAGGCTGAAAGCGATTACAAAGCCATCAATGCACGATATGCAGCTTTGAAGATGAAAATCAATATAATGGGACTTAATCCGCAGCAAATTGAAGAGGGAAATTTCAGCAATTCATACCAGATAAAAGCCCCCATTAACGGGCAAATCACCCGGATTGATGCAGCAATCGGCCAATACTCCGATCTTCAGGATTATCTTGCGGAGATAACAGACAATAAGCAACTTAAACTGAAAATTGATGTTTTTGAAAACGATGTCAGGTATCTTCAAAAAGGCCAGTCAATCCGCTTCAACTTGCTCAACGATACGTTAAGTTATTCAGCCACACTTGAAACAATTGGGAACACAGTCGATAACGAGACAAAAACTTCCGCCTGTTATGCAATCATAAACCAACCAGACAAAAGATTTGTGAACAATGCTTTTGTTAATGTTGAAATCACAACAAATAGCGACTCGGTTCTCGCGGTACCGGCTGAAGCCGTTGTAAAAACTGAATTTGGAAATTACCTGTTGAGAATGGCCAATGAAGATGCTGAGAATTATTATTTCGGAAAAACTAAGGTTGAAACCGGCAGGATTAACCGCGATTATGTTGAAATCAGAAATAAAATTGACGCCGGAAAAATTCTCTGGAAAGGAGCCTACAATCTGAATGCTGAATAGAGCGGATCAAGCGTTTTCTGCGCTCAACACCGAAAGTTTAACGGGTTTCACGGTGATTTCAGCCGGATATTCAATTTTTCCAGGTTCGCCATCGAAGTGATAAATACTGGTTTCTGCGTAGTGAAGAACCACTCTTCTGGCTTTGTAAACTTCCACAAACGGAAGCCTTGGAATGTAACCGGCAAACAAGCCAAGCCCGAAAACCGGCAGCCAGATTTTCGGGAAAGGATTCACCACCACCACATCAATTAATCCGTCAGAAATATTGGCACCCGGTGCAATAAAGGCATTGTTCCCGAATTGCCGTGCATTGGCAAATGTTACCAGGAAAACCTTTCTTTCAATCAGCTTTCCGTCAACTTCCATTTTAATACCAAATGGTTTAAAAGCTATACTTTCGGCAATCGTAAACTCAAGATAACGTTTGAATCCCCGTTTGTGGGCTTTTGCCATTCTGTCGGCTACCTGCGCATCAAAACCGATTCCTGAAGTACACAAAAAAAGCTGTTCATTTACAGCACAAACATCAATAATTTTTGGCTTTCCGGTAACGAGTGATTCAACACTTTTTTTCAGCGACATCGGTAATCCCAATTCACGGGCCAGTCCATTACCAGAGCCACGCGGTATAATTCCCAGAGTGACACCCGAGCCGGCCAGGCTGCGGGCAGTTTCATTAACAGTGCCATCACCGCCCACTGCAACAATCAAATCAAATCCTCTCTGAGCCGCCTGATGGGCAAGTTCTGAGGCATGACCACGGTGATTGGTGTAGGCAAATTCAAGCTCAAGATTGGCTTTTTGCAATCCCGAAACCATCTGATAAACTTCGTCGGTATGTTTTCGCCGGTGCCCCGCAAACTTATTAATGATTAAAAAAACCTTTTTTGTCGTTTCTGTTGCCATCTGCAATTGTCCGATTATTCAGGAATCAGTTAGAACCGCTCAAAACTACAAAGATTTATGCACCTTCCGAACATAAAAAAGAAAAGAATCACCCTGAAATACAGAATGATTCTTCGTCATATTCTCTTTTTATAAAATTTAACTGTTCATTTCGGCAAAATACTTGTAAAACAGCGGTATTGTGCGTATTCCGTTAAAGAATTGTTCCAGTGCATAGTTTTCATTCGGTGAATGGATGGCATCTGATTCGAGTCCGAAACCCATCAAAACCGACTTAATTCCAAGCACTTCCTCGAAGGTGGAAATAATCGGGATACTTCCACCCGAACGAACCGGTACCGGGCGTTTTCCATACACATCAGTGTAAGCTTTTTCGGCTGCTTTGTATGCTGGCAGATCAATGGGACAAACATATCCCTGTCCGCCATGAAGCGAAGTAACCTCCACTTTTACAGTTTTTGGTGCAATACTCTCAAAATGATTTTTAAACAGTTCAGCTATTTTATGATGATCCTGGTTGGGGACGAGGCGACACGAAATTTTTGCATAAGCTTTTGACGGAAGCACTGTTTTGGCGCCTTCTCCGGTATAACCGCCCCAGATTCCGCAAACATCAAATGTTGGTCTGATTCCGGTACGTTCGGTGGTGGTGTATCCTTCTTCACCGGCCACTTCTTCCAGGTTCAGTGCCTTTTTATAATTATCAAGATTAAAAGGTGCCCGGCCCAAAAGCTCACGTTCTTCGGCCGAAACTTCCATCACGTCGTCGTAAAAACCTGGAATTGTGATACGTCCTTTTTCGTCAGTCATTTTGCTGATCATTGAACAGAGTATGTTAATCGGGTTGGCAACTGCACCGCCAAAAAGCCCTGAATGCAAATCCTGCGAGGGGCCTGTAACTTCCACCTGCCAGTAGGCCAGTCCGCGCAAACCTGTTGTAATGGATGGAATATCGCGGGCAATCATCGAAGTGTCGGAAACAAGAATCACATCAGAATTCAGCATTTCTTTGTTCTCCCTGCACCATTTACCCAGGTTGGGCGATCCGACTTCTTCTTCGCCTTCAATCATAAACTTTACGTTGCAGGGCAAAGAGTTGGTTTTTACCATCAACTCGAATGCTTTTGCATGCATCATCCCCTGTCCTTTGTCATCGTTGGCACCACGTGCCCAGATTTTACCATCGCGGATTTCGGGTTCAAACGGTGGAGAAACCCACTTTTCAAGCGGGTCAACCGGCATCACATCCATGTGTCCGTAAACCAATACCGTCGGCAATTTCGTGTCGATGATTTTTTCGCCATAAGTAACCGGGTTTCCATCGGTTTCATAAACACCAGCTTTATCAGCTCCCGCTTCCAGCAACATTTTCTTCCAGTATTCAGCCGCCCGGTACATATCGGGTTTGTGATCTTTTATTGAACTGATGGAAGGAATCCTGATTAAACCGAAAAGTTCTTCCAGGAACCGTTCTTTATTGTTTTCGATGTAATTATTAATGTATTCCATAGTTTTTGTATTTATTATAAATGCTCCTAAAATAGACCAATAAACCGGAAAATAAAAAAACAAACGTCAATTTACCAGCATAAAAAAAAAGGGGACATCCATTTATGGACATCCCCTTCAGGTATTATCTAAAATTGGTTTTTATTTTGTGATTTCCCTGAATTTCGGGTTCTCAAAATATTTGGAAAATTCCATATCGTTACTTGCTTTTGCCTTCATATCAGGATTGATTTTGCAGGCTTTTTCAAGACTTTCGAATAACAGGTTTTCTCTCGCTGTGCGGGCACCGATCACAGCTTTCAGGTACTCTTTCATGAAACAATTTGGATTGTCATATGCTTCGAGATCTTCCAAAGCTCCGCCATTATTGCCTGTCATCATTTTTGCAAGTGCTGAATTAACATCAGAATCTTTGATCATATATTTCGCAGCTTTGTCATATTCACCTTTTTTCAGGCTTACAATACCAAGGTTGTAATTTACTTCGTTGCCAGCACCTGAAGCTGCACCAAATAATGTTTCGGCATTTTTCACATCACCATTTTTAAGGGAAACAGCTCCCAGGTTATTTTTGATGATCGGTTCATTGTTCATCTGGGTTTCAGCTTTTTCGAACAATGGTTTCGCCTCATCATATTTACCCTGTTTTACAAGCACGAAACCTGCGTTGTTCGAACCACGCCAGTCGTTCGGATAAACCTTGATAAACGAGTTGTAAACTTCAAGTTGTTCATCCAGACTTTCGAAAAGTGTTGCTGCATAAAGCAATTCTGCAGGATTCAACGATGCCGGATTTGATTTGGCAAGTGCTTTAAGTTCTTCGTCAGTTTTTCCAATCAGGTCAACACTGGTTGTCATTTTTGCACGACGAAGTTGTGGCAGAATTTCATCAGCAACACCAGAGAATGCTTCACTCAGATTTTTAATTTCACGTTCACGGACTTCAGGATCGTTATACATTGAAAGCACCCTGAGAATAAGGTCTTTATCTTTTATATTTGATTTTTCCATCAAAGCTTTAAAACCATCCCAGTCTTCAGGGGTATATTTGGTTTTCAGTTCAATGTCAACGCCTGCTTCTTTCAGCTTTTTAGCCAAAAATTCGGTTGATGATTCTTTACGCTGGGCTGCCAGTTCAGTATTCAGATCGATGGTGCCATCAGGTGATGCATACGCGGCCACTTCCACACGTTTCAGATCAACCTTTTCATCAGCATTGGCTTTTTTAGTATATTCTTCCAAATCGGCAACATCTTTCGCAGCAACTTCTTCTTTCCTGATTTCAGCTTTATTAATCTGATAATGAATGTCTGCCATCATTTCATCGGGAACAATTCTCTGAAACGGATCAATATTCGGATCGTATTTGCCAGTTGTATTGGCTTCGCGACGAACTCCAATAATGGGCTTCGGATAATTCACCACGTTTTCGCTGGTTGCAATCACTCCGGTTGCAATTTTAACCGGTGCAAAATCAACCTTCTTTTTTCCTTTCGAAGCCGAAACATTCATAATCAACTCCGATTTTGCCATTTCAGGTTTATACACAACACCTTCCTTCACCGAAACACTTCCACCGTTATAAGAGATAACTTTGTTGTTGGCTTTTACATTTTCGCCCTGCACGGATGCCGGGGTTAATGTTGTAGCACCACTTGCATATTTTAACTCAGGAGTGGCAACAATCGTTGCTTTTTTGTTAAAATATTTCGACGGATAACGTGTATCGATTGTAAAATCGACTTTACCACCATGACTTTCAAGCACAACAGGATTTACCCTGTACTGGATCTGGCCGGCATTCTTCTTCATTTTGTTGAGCCCTGAGCAGGAAGCTAAAATCACAGTCGCCAGGACTAATATTAAAGGTCTAAGGTTCAGATTACACATAACTCTAAAAAATTATAAATTGATGTCTTACTTATTAATATTTGCGGTCGTAAAAATAGAAAGCTTTTTAAAATAGACTTCAAATATCTTATCCCTTTTAACCCATTATTAATCTGTTTGTCCCTAATTTGTATTCAGTACCTATTATGGCATTTTTCAATTCATGATAAATATCAGAATCGGCAACAAAATCAATTTTACTGATGTCGATTATCAAAACAGGGAAAGAGGTGATTTGTCTGAAAAAATTGAAATATCCATTTTTGATTCCTTCGAGATATTCGCCTGAAATATTCTGTTCGTAACTCCGGCCGCGTAACTTAATATTGTTTAAAAGCCGGTCGGTGTCGGCATGCAAATAAACATACAAATCGGGTTTTGGCATTGTATCAAAAACAATATCAAATATCTGCCGGAACAACCTGTACTCATCTTCTTTCAAAGTATTTTGGGCGAAAATGGCCGACTTTGCAAAAAAGTAATCAGAAACAATCAGTGATTGAAAAAGCTCCGGGTTAAAAACATCTTTTTTTATCTGGTTATATCGATCGGCCAGAAACGAAAGTTCGAGTGGAAAAGAATACCTGTCAGGATCACCATAAAACTTTGGCAGAAAGGGATTATCGGCAAATTGCTCAAGTACCAGTTTGGCATTCATTTCATGGGCAATCATTTTTGCCAGCGTGGTTTTTCCTGCTCCTATATTTCCTTCAATAACCAAAAAACGCATAATTAAAAGAGATAATTCAATTTTACAGATTCAGAGAATTTCAGAAATTCCTTCAAAAAAAACAAAAGTATAAATATGACAATTCAAGGCAAAAAAAACCGCTCGGGTTACGAACGGTTTCTTTCAATATTATCAACAGAATTTTATGCTTTATTCATTGTCGCGATGTGGCCTTTGCCCATGATCGCGTCGGTCGCCACGGAAATTATTATCCCTGCGGTCGCCTCCCCTGTTGCGGTCATCACGACGGTCACCTCCTCTGAAGTTATCGCGGCGGTCGCCTCCCCTGTCGTCACGACGAGGGCCACGATCATCACGCGGACCACGATCTTCGCGTGGTGGCCGTTCAACATAACCTTCAGGTTTTGGCAACAAAACTTTGTGCGAAAGTTTATACTTGCCTGTTTTAGGATCGGTGCCGATGAGTTTTACTTCAATCATTTCACCTTCTTTGATGAAATCTTCGGCTTTTTCAATGCGTTCCCAGGCCATTTCCGAAACGTGGAGTAATGCTTCTTTTCCGGGCAGAATTTCAACGAAAGCGCCAAATGCAACCACTGATTTTACCTTACCCGTGTAAACTTCTCCAATATCAGGAATTGCCACAATGGCTTTAATCCGTGCTTTGGCTGCATTGATTGAATCAAGTCCTGTTGCCGAAATCTCAACCATTCCGTAATCGTCAATTTCTTCAATTACAATTACAGTTTTGGTTTCCTCCTGAATTGCCTGAATAATTTTTCCACCAGGTCCGATTACCGCACCAATCATATCTTTCGGAATCTGAACAACCTCGATACGCGGAACATTCGGTTTGAAATCGGCACGTGGTTCAGGAATAATTTCGAGAATTTTACCCAAAATGTGCATCCGGCCTTCTTTTGCCTGCTGCAAAGCCTGCGCAAGAACTTCGTACGACAAACCGTCAATTTTAATATCCATCTGCGTGGCAGTGATACCGTCAGCAGTTCCGGTTACTTTAAAGTCCATATCTCCAAGATGGTCTTCGTCACCCAGAATATCCGATAAAACAGCAAATCTTTTGGTGGCTTTATCCGAAATAAGGCCCATTGCAATACCCGAAACCGGTTTTTTCATTTTCACACCGGCATCCATCATTCCCATTGTTCCGGCAC
>CAZXVT010000001.1:0-54322 GCA_964644015.1 uncultured Maribellus sp. | reverse complement strand
CTGTTGCCATCGACGACGAACCGTTTGATTCAAGAATATCAGAAACAATGCGAAGAACATACGGGAAATCAGCCGGAATCATTTTTTTCAAGGCTCGGAGGGCAAGATTTCCATGACCAATTTCGCGACGGCCTGTTCCTCTTGGCACACCAGCTTCACCTACCGAAAATGGCGGAAAATTGTAATGTAACAGGAATTTCTCAGTTCCCTGGAAAGTTACACCGTCAATTTTCTTGATGTCCATTTTAGTTCCCAATGTAACCGAAGTCAGTGACTGAGTTTCGCCGCGGGTAAAAATGGAAGAACCATGTGAACCCGGCAAATAATCAATTTCACCCCAAATCGGGCGGATCTGTGTGGTATTACGGCCATCGAGCCTGATTCCCTTGTCAAGAATCATATTGCGCATGGCTTCTTTTTCCACATCGTGGTAATATTTTTTAATCAGCGAAATATGCTGATTAAGATCAATTTCTGTATTTTCAGCATTGGCAGTCTTGTATTCTTCAATATAATCGTCAACAAGTTTTTTGAATGTTTCCATTCTTTCCGATTTGTTCGAAATCTGCTGCTCACAAATTGCAAAACATTTATCATACAAATCGGCATGTACTTTTGTGCGAACTGCCTCATCATTTACTTCATGACAATAGGTTCTTTTCACTACACCCAATTGTGCAGCCAGTTCTTCCTGGGCTTTACAGTGTTTTTTAATTTCGTCGTGGGCAAATTTGATGGCGGCCAGCATCGTTTCTTCAGAAACTTCGTTCAGCTCACCTTCCACCATCATAATATTGTCGTAGGATGCACCGATAATCATATCGATATCCGACAAAGCAAGTTGTTCGCGATTTGGATTGATAACAAATTCACCATTAATCAACCCAACACGTACTTCCGAAATCGGTGTTTCAAAAGGAACATCAGAAACGGCTAATGCCGCAGAAGCGGCAAGACCGGCCAATGCATCGGGAAGATCAGACTGGTCGGCTGAAATCAGCGAAATCATCACTGCTGTTTCAGCATGATAATCAGCAGGGAAAAGAGGGCGAAGGGCACGGTCAACCAAACGGGCTACCAGGATTTCTTCGTCACTGGGGCGGGCCTCACGTTTCAGGAATCCACCGGGGAATCTTCCGGCTGCCGAGAATTTTTCGCGGTAATCAACAGCCAGCGGCATAAAATCAACATTATCCTTGGCTTCTTTTGCTGAAACCACGGTTGCAAGCAGCATGGTGTCACCCATTCTGACAACCACTGCCCCGTCGGCCTGTTTTGCCAGTTTTCCGGTTTCAATGGTAATAATCCTGCCATCGGCAAGTTCAATTGTTTTAATTGTAGCGTTTACCATAATTTTTCAATAATTCAATAATTTTTTTAAAATAACAAATGGGTGGTGAGGCTTTGCAATTTACAAAAAAGAAAGGCAACACAGTGCATTGCCTTTCTAAATATTCTACTTACGTAAATTCAGTTCTTTGATAATTGAACGGTAACGTTCGATATCTTTTCTCATAAGGTAGTCGAGCAAACTACGGCGTTTACCAACCAGTCTGATGAGTGAACGACGTGTGCTGTGGTCTTTTTTGTTTTGTTTCAGGTGCTCAGTCAGGTGATTGATCCTGAAAGTGAACAAAGCAATCTGGCCTTCAGCGCTGCCAGTGTCAGTGGCGCTTTTGCCATGCTGGGCAAAAAGCTCCTGTTTTTTTTCTGATGTCAAATACATTTTAAAGAACTTTTAATTGTTATACAATGTTTAAGCCGCAGCATCGCTATCAATTACAACAGCTTAAAATTACAGGCCGCAAAAGTAGCCAAAAGATTTGAATCTGCAAGTTTACAGATTGTATTTATACAGTTGAAAGTCAGAAAATTTTAACACCTTAAATCTTCTCTCATTAAAAATTAAAAATCCGGACTGTCTTTACAATCCGGATTCATGGTTTATTTTATTCAATATTTATCAAATCCCGCTGAAATCAACACCTTCGAATAAAATTGACGGCGTCAGCCACGATGAACTGTCATTTACATCGTTACCAAACTCACCCACATTCGACCAGAGCGTTTTCATATTTCCGGTTATATTCATTTCAGAAACCGGCTGTTTGATGGTTCCATTTTCGATGAGAAAACCTTCAATACCAAAAGAAAAATCGCCGGTGGTGCCGTTGCTGTTGCCTCCATTAAAACCGGTAACCAAAATTCCCTTTTTCACCGTGGCAATCAAACCTTCCAGGTTCTTGTCTCCTGTTTCGAAAACAAGATTGGTGGTGCCACCGTTGGTAGGCTCCATATTCAGCTTTTTACCATAATATGTATCGATGTAATAAGTTTTCAGTACGCCCTTTTCAAAAACAGCGCGCTTTTTTGTTGCCAACCCTTCTCCGTCGAACAAACGGGAGCCACGGCCTGAAACGATAAACGGATCGTCGGTAATCGTCAGTTTATCAGAAAACACTTTCTGATCCAGTTTATCAATCAAAAATGAATTCTTCTGCTGGATTGCCGAACCATTCAACGCCGAAATAAGCGGACTAACCAACCGGCTGGCCACTTTATTCTCCACGATCATGGTCATTTTTCCTGATGCGATTTTTGCCTGCCCGATTTTGCTGGCAGCCTTTTTCAAAGCAGTTACACCAATGTTGTCTTTTTTCAGTTTGTCAAAGAAAATGCTGCTTTCGTTCCAGTAGGATTCCGGGCGCGCTTCCCCGCTTTTAACCGATACCGATGCATACAAACCAAACTGCGTGTTAGCTGAATCGCCTTCGAAACCATTGCTGGTAACCAGCACGCGTTCTTCCTGTCCGTCGTAATAACCTGTTGAAATAGAAATAACCCGGTCGTCAGTTCCGTAGATTTCCTTTTCAACGGCATAAGCCAGGTCAATTTTCTTTTGCGGATCAATGTTTGCAAATTCCTTATCCAGCACATTCAAATCGGTTTGCCCACCTTTGTAATACAACGATGGATCGGGCAACGTGCGGAATTCGTCTTCCGACAAATATTTGGTTCCTTCAATTGCCTGTTCGATAAATCTTTCAAGTTCCTCTTTTTTCAGCCGGTTGGTTGAGTGAGACGAGTATTTTTTATCGACAAACAAACGGATGTTGAGACCACTTTGAATTGCCTGCTCGAGTTTGTCAATCTTTTCTTCCCTGATTTCGACACTGCTGCTGCGGCTGTTTGCAATGCTTACACTAACTTCCTGTGCTCCTTTCTGTAAAGCATGGTTCATTGCCCATTTTGCCAGGTTATATTTTTCTTCTTTTGTCATTTTTTCAACTTTTTACATTCAACTTTAAACCATTATGCATTGGTACCTCCCACAGTCAATTTTTTCACAAGCACGGTTGGCAAACCACAGGTCACCGGAACACTCTGTCCGTCTTTTCCGCAAGTCCAGGTACCATTGTCAATCAGGTAATCCGATGCTGCCATTGTAATATCGGCGAGTGCTTTCGGCCCGTTTCCGATAATGTTGATATCCTTGATGGGCTGTGTGATTTTTCCCTTTTCGATGAGATAACCCGATTTTACGAAGAAAGTAAAATCGCCGGCACCGATCTGCACCTGTCCGTTGCTGAAATTATCGACATAAACACCATAATCAACACTGGCAATAATGTCATCTTTTGAATGTGTTCCCGGCTCCATATAGGTTGCACGCATGCGCGGAATCGGAATATTCCTGAACGATTCGCGGCGGCCGTTTCCGGTTGGATCCACATTGTAAAACTTCGCACTGATGCGGTCGTGAATATAGCTGTTCAGCACACCATCCTTTACAAGATAAGTTTTCTGCACATCGTTTCCTTCATCATCGATATTGATGGAACCGCGGTTGTTTTCAAGGGTTCCGTCGTCAATAATATTGATAAAGCTTTCTGCCACTTTCTTGCCCATTTTGTCGCTGAAAATGGAGGTTCCCTTGCGGTTGAAATCGGCTTCAAAAGTATGTCCTATGGCTTCGTGCAACAGAATTCCCGATCCTCCGGCACCCATTACAACAGGCATTTCGCCGGCACGCGGTTTCACTGCATCAAAAAGAATATTGGTTTTATCTACGGCTTCTTTGGCCAGTTCATTCACCACCGAATCATCGAGCCATTCAAAACCTTTACGGAAAGACCTTGCTGCGTAAGAGTTTTCAATCTGTTCGCCGCGCTGCATGATGCAAACTGCACCGAAACCAATCATCGGGCGGTAATCGTAAGTTAAACGACCTTCCGAATTATAAAACAGCACATAGCTGGTTTCATCATTCATAAAGGCATTCACCTTGATTACCTTACTATCCAGTTCAAAAATTTTATCGTTTACCTTTTGCACAAAAGGAACTTTGTCGGCAACCACAACATTGTCCCATTGCCGGTTGATCCGGTAATAGGCTGCCGGCATTTTTTCAGTACAATCCACCGGGCTGAAAGCACTTTTTTCGTTGGCAATACTTGCCGCCATTTTTGCAGCATTGAGCATGTCGTCAAGTGTAATATTCTCTGAATAGGCAAAACCCGTCTGGTCGCCTTTCAACACCCTGATACCCACACCGTAATCGATATTCGAAAAGGCACGGTTAACCTTTCCGTCTTCGAGACCCAAACTGTTTGAAATTTTGTGCTCGAAGAACAAATCGGCATAATCGCCGCCTTTACTCATAGCTGCTGCAATTACTTTTTGCAGCATTTCCACCGATACTTCGAAATGATCCAAATAACTTTTCACGCTTTCTGAGATTTTTACGTTTTGGCACGACTGCAACAGCGGAGGAAGAAACATGCTCCCTGCCACCACAGCGCTGCCTGTTTTAATAAAATTTCGCCTGTTCACATTCATGTTGAAGTAAATTAAATTTTCGAAAGTAAAACTAATTTGTCAAGGAATATTACTTCATCAGTAATAATAAAATAAGACTTACGATCCGTTTTTTTGTTACAAAACCCCGCAATAAATATTTCATCTGCATTTAAATATTCATTTTATTTTAAGCCAATGTATATTTTTTGGGGGTACCAATATGTTTTTAACCTGTTTTCTGAATTTGACCATATCATTTTTTAATATTGCCTCCCGAAATAAGTTCATTAAGTTAATTTAATCCCTGATAAAAATGGGGGTATCATAAAAATTCTGACTTTTAATGTAAATTTTGTATTAATTTTTTACAAAATGTCAAAGAATGCAGGTTATCAATTTCAGTTACCTTTATTTTTGTCAGAAAAAGCGATAAAATATTATTACTAATTAATAAATAGTTACAACATGAAATCAAAACTGGAGTACATTTGGCTCGACGGAACACAACCCACACAGGGTCTCCGCAGCAAGACAAAAATCGTTAGCGATTTTGGTGGTAAATTAGAAGATTGCCCGATGTGGAGCTTCGATGGTTCTTCAACAATGCAGGCATCAGGAGGTTCTTCTGACTTGCAATTAAAACCCGTTGCACTTTATCCGGATCCGGCACGTAAAAACGGCTGGATTGTTATGACTGAAGTTTTAAATGCTGATGGAACTCCACATCCAACCAACGGTCGTGCACACATCGAAGACGAAGATGCCGATTTCTGGTTTGGTTTTGAACAGGAATATTTCCTCTGGAATCCGGAAACCAATCTTCCTTTGGGTTTCCCGGCAAACGCATTCCCAAAACGCGGACAGGGCCCTTACTATTGCAGTGTTGGCGCTGAAAACGCTTATGGTCGCGAAATCGTTGAGGAACACCTCGACATTTGTCTTGAAGCAGGGTTAAACGTGGAAGGTATCAATGCCGAAGTTGCTGCCTGCCAATGGGAATTCCAGGTATTTGCCAAAGGCGCTCACGATGCAGGAGACCAAACATGGGTTGCCCGTTATTTGCTTGAGCGCACTGCCGAAAAATATGGCGTGGCAGTGAACTGGCATTGTAAACCACTGGGCGACAGCGACTGGAATGGTTCGGGAATGCACGCCAACTTCTCGAACAGTGTTCTGAGAACCTGCGGATCGAAAGAAACTTATGATAAAATTTGCCAGGCTTTTGCTCCTGCCGACATCATTAAAGCACATATGGATGTTTATGGTGCCGATAACCACCTGCGTTTAACCGGAAAACATGAAACACAGTCGATTGACAAATTCAGTTATGGTGTTTCCGACCGTGGCGCATCCATCCGTATTCCGATTGCCACAGTAGAAAAAGGATGGAAAGGCTGGCTGGAAGATCGTCGTCCGAACTCGGCTGCCGACCCGTACAAAGTGGCTGCACGTATTATCAAAACCGTTCACGGTGTAAAATAATTACCAGATATTTAAAACTGCACTAAATTTAAAAGCTGTTCACCGAAAGGTGGACAGCTTTTTTGATTTATAAAGTTGAAACCTGATCACAGACCTGCGCTAGCGGAGGAAAATTATTCAGTATTTCATTTTAACTCCTGCAAAATTATAGCTTCCTGCAAATTTCTAATGGTCAATCTTTTAAATTGTTTCTCTTTCTTTTTAGAAATAAACCTAACAATAAACGGGATTATTGGATCGCCTTCGAAAGGGAAGTAATCAGAAAATTTAAAGTTTGCCATTGAAACGTTGAATTCTTCAGAATACTTACCTAAAAGCTCATCTGCATCATCGCCATAAATATTTAAATCATGGAATAAAGACAAATCTTCGCTCAATCCTTTGTCTGATGAATGATATTGCTCAATTAATTCTATCAATTTTTTATTTATCATTTAAACCCTAATATTCACTTAAATAATCCCAGCTGAAGTGGTTTAAAAATTGTTTCTTTCAAATAACAGTAAATATTTTTTTTCATTTTCAAAGCAAAACACAGGTCACAGACCTGTGCGAGCAGGGGACCTACGCCTGGGTGGTGTTATTATTAATCACGTGTTGTCTTAACAATATTCCAGTTATTTTCTTTCTTGTCTATTAGAACAAACATTTCAAAGCCTTGTAACTTGTTTTTTGATGTAAAGTCTAAGAAGAAACAGCCTTTATTTTGTTCCTGGTTTAAGCTGATTCTGGATAAAGTCAAATAACCAATGAGGTATTTTGATGTATCGTTATCTATGCCGGATGCCTTATCAATAAAACTAATTCTTTCTGAAGTTTTAATGTCATTTATGTTCACTCTCTTGCTTTTTAATTCACCATTAACAAGTTGGTTGTATGCTTTACTAAATTCTTCATCGATTAAAAAGTCTTTACTAATATTAATAAATGAATTAATAGTTTTACTGCCCATTAAGGTATCGTGAACAACTAAAACGATATCTACGCTATCGAAATATGTTTTCCATCTTTTTAGATGCTCTTTTCTTAAAGAGTCTTCTATTACATTTATTCTATTTATTAAAGTGGTATCATTTGTATCGCCTTCAATTATTGGTGGTGGTGGTGTGTGTGTGCGCAATAAATATTCATTTTGAATTATTAATGGTAACGTCTCATTATAAATTTTAACATCCAAATTAATGTTATTACCATTCCTACATGCAACCGCTAAAACCATGATTAAAAAGTATAAAATAAGTTCATTTCTTTTTTTCATTGCTATTTACTTATGATTTTTAACATCCTTTTCACACCAGCGCATGCAGTTTTGCAAACCCTGTCTTTCCATTAATTGCAAATATTTTTACTTTTTCAAAGTCACAGGTCACAAACTAATAGTTGAGCAGCATTTTCACCCCCACCTGCCCCTCGTTTGCAACGAGGGGTAAGCGGTTTTGAGTTTGCAACTCGTAATTTTCATTTGTACTACCTTAAAACTCAGTTTGCACATTCACATATCCTTTTTCGCCTGCAAAATCACGTGCCGAACTAAAAAGATATTCATGCGGTTCTGCAACAATCAAAGCCCTCACCGGATTTTCATGTGTATAATTAATCCGCTGGTCAATCATATCATTATTGTCGAGTAAAACAGCATGATTTGTATCCTGCCAGAATTTGTTATTTTTTATCCGGTTATCAAATTTACCCGCTAATTCGAAACGGTACAACAACCACTCTTTTCTGCTTTCAGGAATTTCACAAATTAGTTTAACAATTACCTTGGCAGTAAACTTTTTAAAATCACTGATAATATCGCTGATTCTGAAGCCTTCGTTTGCTTTGCATACCAAATGAATATGGTTTGACATCAGACACCAAGCAAATACTGTCAATCCTTTGTTCTGAATGCAATAGTTCAGCGAATTAACAATTTCTATTTTGTATTCCTTCCGCGTGAAAACATCAATCCAGTCGGTATCCGTGAAAGTCAGGAAATAAACTGCATTCTGGTCGGTGATGAAGTAATTGTCGGCTGACATTTTTGCTTTAAAAATAGCGATTCAATGGTAATCTTTTAAACCTCATCTGAAATTTATGCATTACAAATGCTGAACAGCCCACCCCTCGTTGCAAACGAGGGGTAGAGGAATACAACAAAATTCTGTTTCAGTACTTTAAATATTCATTTCAATGTTACCAGATGCCATTGCTTAACCTCAAACATCCATTTCAATATGTTAAACATCTATTTCAGCATTTCGAGATTCCATTTCAAAAAGCAGAACTGACATTGCAGCAATTGAAGATTCCATTGCAACACACAAAACTGACATTGCAGCAGATTGAAGTTTCATTTCATCAGTTGTGAATGCAATTGCATCAAACCGAAACAGCATTTGAGAATCATTCAAAGTGAATTACTCCACCACCGCCGATTCGCAGATATACGTGGGAATAATCCCGGTGCTGCTGATGCGCACCTGCGCCATATCGGGCAAGGTGTTTCCCGAAAGCACCAGCACCGTGTCGAGGCCGAATTTGTTACCGCCGATAATATCGGTGTAAAGCGTGTCGCCCACCATCAGGATTTCGTTTCTTTTCACATCGATATCCTGTAAAGCTCTTTCATAGGCCAGCAGGAACATTTGTGCATCGGGTTTGCCAAAACGGATAAACGATTTGCCGATAATTTTCTCCACCATATCGGCCAGGCTGCCCACGGCAACCGAAATATCATTCTGGCTCACGGGGTAATTGATGTCGGTATTGGCCACCACCACGGTCATGTTCTTTTTCCGCAGCAGGTTGATGGTTTTATTGATATCCACATTCCAGTTAAATCCTTCATCATCGAGGAATGCAAACGATTCAATGTGATCGATATTGTTCAGGTCGATATCCCGCACAGCCACGGTTTTTAAACCCGCTGTTTCGATATAATGTGCCGAGTTTTCGGTACCCAGATATGCTACCGAGTTACCGTTCGAAACTTTCAGCTTAAAATATTCCATGGCCACCATCCCCGACGACAGGATTTTATCGGCAGTTACCTGGTGAACACCGCGGTCCTGGTACCATTTGGCCAGCATTTCAGGACTTCGTGATGAATCGTTGGTCAGCAGGTAATATTTAATCCCTTTCATGTCGAGATATTCAAACGTGTTGATGATGCCGGGAATCAAGCCCTGGTGATTTTTCAGCACACCAAAGGCATCAAAAAACACCGCTTTGTAATTCCTCACAACACTCCTGAAACTTTTTGTCCTGATCATATCAATAGTTTTGATAATTAGCTGATATACTTCCTAATCCGCAAATTGATTTTTCCTGAATACCCCGACCCTAAAGGGAGCAGGAAAAATCAATCCGCTTCCTTGCCTGTTGGTAAGGCACCCTTCAGGGTCGGGGTGAAAGAATTGATTTTCAGAAAATAAAACAATATGCAGCTCTAACATTGAATATTCAATTTAAATTTTTAAAGCCCTGAGAATTTTCTCCACATCATAGTTGGTTTCAATGGCCGGCAAATAAATATCGTATGCTTCCCTGGCCAGTTTGTTTGAATAGGTTTTCCGGAAGAAATAGGGACCGTCCTTGATCACATAATTCAGGATAAAAAAACGGTAAGCCTCTTTGATCAGCCTGACTTCCGGTTCGGTAAGCGGATAAATCCGGTGATATTCTTTCAGAAACATCATAAAGCGGTCTTCCATCAGCGGATCGACAAGATAGCTGAAAACCGTGCGGTCGCCGATATCGGAACAAACACGGCTGAAAAAATAAAAATCCATCACCCGCGACGACATTCGGAACCAGTCGTAATCCCAACGCGAAAAGAACTTCCCGTTGGTATCGATCGAAAAATTGCCGATGTTCCAGTCGATAAAAACCGGGATCACCTCAAAATCGGTGATATAATTTACCTTGTCCGCATTTTCGAGAAAAATATCGCAGTGTTTCAACACCATCGATTTGTGGTCGGGACACATTTTTATTTCGTTGTTATTGACCGATTTCATCAGTTTGTGAATATCGGTCACCACGGTTTTCGAGGCGTTGGGCAACTGGTTGCAAATATTGGTGCAGGCCCTGTGGAAACGCGCCAGTTCGCGGCCCAGCTTTCTGATCAGCTTTTCATCCAGCCGGCGGGGCAATTTCAGTTTGGCCTGAATCGGGTTGTAAAAAACCACCCAGGCACTGCCGTGCTCATGGTGATACCGGTAAATAAACAATTCGTTTTTTTTCACCAGCGACTGCGCCAGAAATGCCTGGTAAGGCGCTTCGAGGTTGTTGGCGAGGTTGTTGATGATGATATGATCTTCCCGGAAATCGTCGTATTTACCATAATCCGAAAGTTTGGCAAACACAGGTTCGCGTTTGTAAAACGAGATTTTGTAAACCTGGTTGGTGGAAACATAGGCGCTTACATCATAAACACCCTTTATTTCGTGCCGGTCGTCGAACTCGCGCCAGGCATGTTTCACAATTTCAATATAATCAGGTTGCTGCATGTTTCAGTTTAAATAATTTCGAAATAGCGTTTTAACTCCCAGTCGGTAACCTGGTTCCCGAATTGTCTCCACTCCCACTCTCTTGTGCGGGTAAAATGATCAACAAATCCTTCGCCGAAAAGCTCGCGTGCCAATGCCGAACCAGCCATTTTTTCTGTGGCTTCCATCAGATTCAACGGTAGTTTTATGGCTTTGCTGCTGTAACTGTTCCCGGTAACCGGGCCATCCTGCAGTTTGAGTTTGTGTTTTATTCCGTATAAACCCGAAGCCAAAGCTGCAGCCAGCGCCAGATAAGCATTTGTATCAGCTCCCGGAACCCGTGATTCAATGCGTGCCGATTCCATTCTTCCGTCAATCACCCGAACGGCAGCGGTGCGGTTGTCAAATCCCCAGGTTACGTTGGCAGGCGCCCAGTCGCCGTGCCCGATCCGTTTGTAACTGTTCACAGTGGGTGCAAACATCGGCAGAATTTCTGGCAGACAAAGCAGTTGTCCGGCTATGTAATATTCCAGTATTTCGGTCAATCCGCCCTTTTCATCCCAGAAAAGATTTGTTTTCCCGTCGGCATCCCACAAACTCTGGTGAATGTGTCCTCCGCAACCCGGCAGGCTTTTATTCCATTTTGCCATAAAACTGGCTACCATGTTGTGGCGGTAGGCAATTTCCTTCACCCCGGTTTTAAAAAGAATGGCTTTGTCGGCAGCCGCCAGAATTTCGTCATAATAAACGGCCGCTTCAAAAACACCGGGACCGGTTTCGGTGTGCATTCCTTCCAGTGGCACATTAAATGCCTCCATAAAATCGATCACCTCGTTGACGAATTCCTTATTCAGCGAAGTTCTCAGATTTGAATAACCAAACATTCCGGGTGTGATGGGCTGCAACTGCTGAAAACCGGAATTACTGATTTCGGAAGGTGTTCCTCTGAAACAAAACCACTCAAATTCCTGTGCAAACCGCGTGGTGAAACCCATGTTTTTACATTCGGCAGCCACCTTTCTCAGCAAACTGCGGCTGCATGCAATCGCAGAATATTTCGGATCATCGCCAAAATCGGCCAGAAAAAACGGGATATTGCTTTCCCACGGAATTTTGCGGAAAGTGGAGAGATCTACTTTTGCCTTTCCGTCAGGATAGCCGGTTTGCCAACCGGTAACTTTGCCGTTATCGTAACAAACATCGCCCGAATCCCAGCCAAAAACCACATCACAAATCCCCAACTGCTGATCTTTCGATTCCAGAAGTTTTCGTTTATGAATGTATTTCCCGCGCAAAATGCCGTCAATATCGGTGATTGCAATTTTTACTTTTTTAGAATCTGCCTGGTTTAAAAAATCCAAAACCTTTTCATTTTCCATGCGGACTTTGTTTTGTTTGATACATCAAAAATAATCAAAATCAACCCCCTTTTGCGCTAATCTTTTAAAGCGAAACTGGTTTTTACCTAAATTTCTTATAAAATTCATGAATACCCCCTTTAAAAATCAGGCTGATTAAAGAATTTGAAGAAATTATTAATGCGGGTAACTTATTGAATTTATATGTTTCGGTGGAAATAATGTATTTTTGAAACCGCACTTAAAAAACGAAAAACGATGGCACAATTCAGACTAAACGCACTCACCGAAGTGATGAACCGGAAACCGGTGGAAGTTTCGCGCGAGCAAAACCTTGTTTCTGATTATTTCGGGAAACGGGTATTTAACCAGCCCAAAATGAAAAAATACCTCTCGAAAGAGGCATACAATGCAGTAATTGAAGCCATTGAAACCGGCACTACCATCAACCGCAAAATGGCCGACCAGATTGCGCAGGGGATGAAAACCTGGGCGCTTGAAAACGGTGCCACCCATTATACTCACTGGTTTCACCCGCTGACCGACGGAACGGCTGAAAAACATGATGCCTTTATTGAACATGGCGACAACGGTGGAGTGATTGAAACGTTTTCCGGGAGCATGCTGGCCCAGCAGGAACCCGATGCTTCCTCGTTTCCGAGCGGCGGAATCAGGCAAACTTTCGAAGCCCGCGGTTATACTGCCTGGGACCCGACTTCCCCGGCTTTTATCAGCGAAACAACGCTGACAATTCCGACAATATTTATTTCCTATACCGGCGAGGCGCTCGATTTCAAAACTCCGCTGCTTCGTGCCATTGCTGCAGCCGACAAAGCTGCCACGGCCGTCTGTCAGTATTTCGACAAAGATGTTTTGTCGGTTAAAACAAATCTTGGTTGGGAACAGGAATATTTTCTGGTTGACGAAGCTTTGTACATGGCGCGGCCTGACCTCGTTTTAACCGGACGCACTTTGATGGGGCACCAGTCGTCAAAAGACCAGCAACTGGGTGATCATTATTTTTCTTCCATACCAACACGGGTAAACCGTTTTATGCAGGATGTGGAAAATGAAGCCCACAAACTGGGAATTCCCATCAAGAACAGGCACAACGAAGTTGCACCCAATCAATACGAATTAGCCCCGATTTATGAAGAGGCGAATCTTGCCAACGACCACAACCAGTTGCTGATGGACATCATGCACAAAATTGCACGCCGTCATCATTTCAGAATCCTGTTTCATGAAAAACCTTTTAAAGGAATCAACGGTTCGGGAAAACACAACAACTGGTCGCTGCAAACCGACACGGGTGTAAACCTTTGTTCACCCGGCAAAAACCCAAAATCGAACCTCCAGTTTCTCACCTTTGTGGTAAACACGCTGAAAGCGGTTTATGATGGACAGGATCTTTTGCGGGCCAGTATTCTCACAGCCGGAAACACGCATCGTTTGGGAGCCAACGAAGCGCCGCCGTCCATTCTTTCGGTATTTTTAGGCACCGAAGTTTCGAACATGCTCGACCTGATGGAACAGGCTGTGGTGGACCGAAAAATGACGCCCGACGAAAAAACAGCCCTGAAACTCAATATCGGGCGTATTCCGGAAATCATTCTCGACAGTACCGACCGCAACCGCACCTCGCCTTTTGCGTTCACCGGCAACCGTTTCGAATTCAGGGCAGTGGGTTCATCGGCCAACAACGCATCTGCGCTGATTGTGCTGAATGCTTTGGTGGCCAACCAGCTTCAAAAGTTTCAAAAAGCCGTGGATACCCTGATCGAGAAAAATGTAAAAAAAGACGAAGCCATCTTCCAGGTATTGAAAGAACTCATCATTCAGTCGAAACCTATCCGTTTTAATGGCGATGGTTACAGTGAAGAATGGGTGAAGGAAGCTAAAAAACGCGGCCTCACAAATATTACAAGCGTTCCCGAATCGCTGGCTGCCTATTTACGGCCTGAATCCAAAAAACTGTTCAAAGACCTGGAAATTTTCAATGAATCGGAACTGAAAGGCAGAGTTGAGGTGGAATACGAAAAATTCATCATGAAAATCCAGATTGAATCGCGTGTTCTGGCTGATCTGGCCATCAACCACATTGTACCGGTCGCCATTGAATACCAGACCATGCTGCTTGAAAACGTCAGAAACCTGAAAGAAGTTTTCGATGCGGAAGAATATAAAAAATTGGCCGGTGCCAGACTTGAGCTCATCAAAACCATCAACGAACATATTTCGGCCATCAAAGCCAAACGCGAGGCCATGATTGAGGAGCGCAAAAAATCGAATGCCATCAGCGACGTGGTAAAACGCGCTGTTGCTTACGACAAAAATGTAAGACCTTATCTCGAAGAAATCAGGGAACACATCGACAAGCTGGAACTGATTGTGGATAATGAAAAATGGCCGCTGCCCAAATACAGGGAGTTGTTGTTTACAAAATAAACTCAATTATTTCAGGCGCTTGAACAATCCGGTTGTTGAAATATCAGTCAGGCCGGATTGTTTTATTGATCGTTTGCATACTTAAACCGCCTGAAAATCGTTATTGAAAAAATATTTTACTTTTACTTCCCGAAATTTTCGATGGGTATGAATGTACGAAACGGCTTGTTTTTCCTGATAATTTTGATTTTGAGTGGTTGCGGATCGGGCAAATACGGACGCGATGCCATGCTTTCTCAGGATATTGGCGAATACTACAGAGCCATTGAAAAGTACAGGAAAGCCACCAAAAAGGAGAAAGACCGTGACAAAAGAATGCTTTACGCCTACAAAACTGCCGAATGTTACCGGTTGATAGGCGATTACGAAAGAGCAGAACTTTATTACAAAAATGCCATTCGCCGCGGTTACCCCGATGAAATTGCACTACTTTATCATGCCGATATGTTGCGTAGCACCCAGCAATACGAGGATGCCATCGAAACTTACCGCATTTATCTCGATTCGGTGCCGGGTGACGAACGTGCACTTGCCGGGCTGGAATCCATCCGAAAAACACAGGAATGGGTGGCCAATCCGACCCGTCACATTATCAACCCGGTAAAAGAACTCAATACCCGAGAGAGTGATTACTCTCCGGTTTTTGTGGCAGGCCGCGACAATGAAGTCATTTTCACTTCTACAAGAAAAGCAGTTACCGGAAAACGGGCCAGCGGAATTACAGGGCAAGGATATGCAGATCTTTTCAGGGCCACATTTAACGTTCAGAAACAAAAATGGGATCTGCCCAAGTTGCTGGATGAAGATTTGATCATCAACACCGAAGACGAAGAAGGTGCAGCCACTTTGTCGTCCACCGGCGAACAGATGATTTTTACCCGTTGCCGTTACGACAAAACACAGGCGCTGGGTGCCGAACTTTATACAACCTCACAATCACGCGGATCGTTTGCCGAACCAATCAGGGTTGATGTGGTGGGCGACAGCATTATTGCTGCTCACCCCGCGCTCAACGAAACGGAAACAATGCTTTATTTTGTTTCCGACATGCCGGGCGGTTTTGGCGGGAAAGACATCTGGGTGGCAGAAAAAAGCGGTGGCAGTTTTACAAAACCGGTCAATCTTGGCGAAAAAATCAACACCCCGGGCGACGAGATGTTCCCGTTTGTGCGTGATAATGGCGAACTATATTTTGCTTCGAATTACCTGCCCGGAATGGGTGGCTACGATATTTTTGTTGCGAAAAAAGATGAAGATGGCAATTGGACGGTTAATAACATGGGATCGCCGGTTAATACACCGTTCGACGATTTCGGGATTTGCTTTGTAAAAGGCGAGGACAAAGGGATGTTCACCAGCAACCGCAAAGGTTCAAAGGGTGATGATATTTATTCGTTTGTCGTGCCTCCGAAAATTTACCAGGTTGAAGGCGAGGTTTTCGACAAGGAAACCAAAAATCATGTTGACGGAGCCACAGTTCGCGTGATTGGCACCGACGGCACCAACCTGAAAGTGCGCACACAGGGCGGCAAATTCAAAATGAAACTGAAGGCAGAAACAGAATATGTTTTCGCGGCGTTTAAAGAAGGCTACCTGCGCGACAAAGCGGCTGCCAGCACCATCGGGCTGGACGACAGCAAGGACTTTACTTTTGAAATGTACCTCACTCCCACCGACTCGCCCATTAAAGTGGACAATATAAATTATGAATTTGCCAGTTTTGAGCTGAAACCCGAATCAAAGATCGCACTCGATACGGTTTACCAGGTTTTGATTTTCAACCCGACCATCACCATTGAACTGATGGCGCACACCGACTATGTTGGCAGCGACCAGGCCAACTTTGAACTTTCGCAGAAAAGGGCGCAAAGCGTGGTGGACTACCTGATTGAAAAAGGGATCAGTCCGCAAAGGCTGGTGGCAAAAGGGTATGGCGAAACCTGGCCAAAAGTGATTACCCGCGACCTGGCCAAACAATATGAGTTTCTGAAAAGAGGCGATGAACTTACTGAAGAGTTTATCAAAAAACTGCCGCAGGAACAACAGGACATCTGCAATGCAATCAACCGGCGCACCGAATTCAGGGTACTCTCCACCGATTTTATTGAGAAGTTTGACGCTGAACCGGAAAAATAATATTTCTCTGCACCCTTTGAGCTGGTGACTTTGCGTCACCTGCTCAGTACAACGCCCCTCCGAAATTGTGGTCTAAGGGCTTTTCTTTTAACGCCGATCAAATCAAAACTTACCAGCCAACTTCAGCCAAAGGCTGAGGTATGGATTACAAATCCGCACCCGCGATAAATTCTTTATTGAATCAGGCTCATAGTCAATATCATAAAATTTTTCAAGAAAATCTTCGAGATGTCCTATATTTTCGCTTCTTTCGAAATGAGAACTTAGAAAAATCAACAACCCAATGAAAAAGCACTTAATAATAATTTTATGCATGTTTCTGTTCACATCTTGTGACTGGATCTATTTTGGTTCTTATCATGAGCACACAGCTGGTTTCATGTTCTTCGATGAGCATGGAAACGATTTGTTTGCGGATTCGCTTGATTTAACAGATTTTTACATTACCTCTGTAAAGGGTAGTGCAGAAATTGCACACATTGATACTCTGGAAGGAGTAACCTCAATAAGCATTTATCTAAGCCCAGATGATGGGTTAATGGAAGGTTTATTTCATTTTAAGGATGATGTAGATACAATTACTGCTAGTTATACTAAACACGATGAGGAAATCAGAAGTGTCATTTATAATGGTGTTTCTTTGAAGACTCAAAGCTCTCCAGGGAATCTGTACCATATCATTAAGTAGTAATCGCCCGCTGGTGCAGGTCTGTGACCTGTGTCTTGCTTTGAAAAAACAAAAAAATCTATGCCCTTTTGGAGCAAGTCACGGTTTGCAAAACCGAAGCGTCGGGACCGCGCCAGCAGAGGAAAAATCAAATACCTGCTGCCCTTGTAATCAATTGCCCCGCACTTGCTGAAAATATCGGCTTCCTTGTTACCCGTTGACCCGCACTTGTAAGGTATTTTACCATCCTTGTTGTGGGTTGCCCCTTACTTGCTGAACAAGGAAAGCAAAATCTTTAACAAGGATGGTTAATCGCAACCGTTTTTCGGGTGTTTTGACACAGAGCCGGAAAAGCAATCCGGCATTACCATCAAAAACCTGTTGTATAACACACCCTCTTTACAAAAAAATAACATTGACATTTGGAAGGTTATTATTCGAAGTTGTTTGTTAATTTAACGCTCTCTTTCACCGAAAAGAGAATTAAAAAAAACAACTAAAACCGCGATAAAATGGAAAACAAGCTTCAGGAACTGACTGATAAAATTTATTCCAATGGCATTGAAAAAGCAAGACAGGAAGCCGAAATCATTCTTGAAAATGCCCGGAAAGAAGCGGCTGAAATGATCCGAAATGCCAAAGCCGAAGCAGGAATAATCAAAGAAAACGCCGAAAAGGAAAGCGCCGAACTGAAGTTAAAAACCGAATCGGAACTCAAACTTTCATCAAAACAGGTGATTTCAACCATTAAAAGCCAGGTTACCTCGCTTCTGACAAACAACCTGCTGGCCGGTGACATTGAAAAAGCACTTGACGAACCGGCATTTCTGAAATCGGTTATCGAACTGATGGTGCAGAAATGGCAGCCCGACGATGCCGGCAGTATCGATTTGCAGGTCATTCTTCCTGAAAATAAAAAAGAAGCTTTTGAACAGGTGATAAAATCAAAAATCAATCAACTGCTTTCCAAAGGACTGACCGTTGATTTCGACAGTCAGTTTAAATCGGGCTTTAAAATCACGCCTGCCGATAAAAGTTACATCATCAACTTTACTGCCGAAGATTTCGACAACTTTTTCAAATCGTATCTCAGGGATAAAACAGCCGGGTTACTTTACGGAGAAGAATAAAAACCATGAGCCGCAACTATTATTATCTGGTGGCCGGGTTTCCCGAATTGTCACCCGATCAGAAAAAACTGCCTTTCAGCCTGCTGGAACTAAAACAGGAACTGGCCATTCATCTGCACAAAGATGATTACCGGCTTGTGTCGTACCTTTTCCTGGAATATGACAACCAAAACCTGCTGAACCTGCTGCTGAAAACCGGAAAAGAATTCAATCCGGCAGGAAATTTCACCCGTGAATTTTTGGTTGATGAGCTGAAAGAGCCTGAAAAACTTCCGGGATACATGAAGCTATTCCTGGAAAACTATAAAAACGACACACCGGTAAAACCAAAACTCAGTCCCGAAAACCAGCTTGCATGGCATTATTACGATTTTTTATTGGGGTTGAAAAACGATTTTCTGTACAAATGGTTCTGGTTTGAACGCGATGTAAAAAACATATTTGCCATTTTCAATTCCAGAAAATACGGATTCGACCAGGAAAGTCAGGTTATTGGGGAATATGAGCTCACCGAAAATGCCCGCCGGAGCCTGTCGAAAGATTTCGGTCTGGCCAACGAATACTCCTATATTGAAGATGTTGCAGAAATTTATGACGAAACTGATTTTGTAAGCCAGGAAATGGCCATCGACCAGTTGAAATGGGAATACCTGAACGACATGACGGTTTTCAGCAGTTTCACGCTTGAAAAAGTGCTGTCGCTGGTCATTAAATTTATGATTACCGAAAGGTGGACAAAACTGGAACCTGCACATGGACAGGCCAGCTTTTCGAAAATACTTCAGAATCTCGAACACAATATCGAATTTTCAAAAGACTTTAATATCAATGGAAAAAGAAGTTAAACAAACCAGGGGAAAGATTGCCGGCATTATTGCCAACCTTGTTACGGTTGAAGTGGACGGGCCGGTTTCGCAAAACGAGATTTGTTACATCAAACATGCAGGCATCGACCTGATGGCGGAGGTAATCAAAGTCTTTGAAAAAAAGGTTTTTATCCAGGTTTTCGAGAGCACCCGCGGGTTGAAAATCGGACAGGACGTGGAGTTTTCGGGTGGAATGCTGGAAGTGACGCTTGGGCCCGGCATTTTGTCGCGCAACTACGACGGATTGCAGCACGACCTCGATCGCATGGAAGGCGTTTTCCTGAAAAGAGGCGATTACACCGATGCACTCGATTTTGAAAAAATCTGGGATTTCACACCACAGGCAAATGTTGGCGATACAGTGATTGCCGGCGACTGGCTGGGCGAAGTCACCGAGAATGTGATACCTCATAAAATCATGGTGCCTTTTTCGTTCAAAGGAAAATTCACCATCAAAAAACTGGCTGCGGCAGGAAGCTACAAAGTTTTGGATGAAATTGCCATTCTTGCCGATTCGAAAGGAACGGAATACAAGGTAACCATGACCCAGAAATGGCCGGTGAAAATACCCGTGAAAACTTATGTGAATAAACCACGCCCCTACAAACTGCTGGAAACAGGCGTTCGCACCATCGACACGCTGAACCCGATTGTGGAAGGCGGAACCGGTTTTATTCCCGGGCCTTTTGGCAGCGGAAAAACAGTGATGCAGCAGGCCATTTCAAAACAGGCCGAAGCCGACATTGTGATTGTGGCTGCCTGCGGCGAACGCGCCAACGAAGTGGTGGAGATTTTCACCGAATTTCCGGAACTGGAAGACCCGCGCACCGGACGCAAACTGATGGAAAGAACAACAATCATCGCCAATACATCCAACATGCCGGTGGCGGCGCGTGAAGCGTCGGTTTACACAGCCATGACTTTGGCTGAATATTACAGGAGCATGGGATTAAAAGTGCTTTTGCTGGCCGACTCAACCTCTCGCTGGGCACAGGCACTCCGCGAAATGTCGAACCGAATGGAAGAACTTCCCGGCCCTGACGCTTTCCCGATGGACCTGCCCGCCATTATTTCGAACTTTTATTCCCGTGCCGGTTTTGTGAACCTGAACAACGGAAAGACAGGTTCCATCACATTCATCGGAACTGTTTCGCCGGCCGGTGGTAACCTGAAAGAGCCGGTTACCGAATCGACTAAAAAAGCAGCACGTTGTTTTTATGCACTCTCGCAACAGCGCGCCGACAGCAAACGTTACCCGGCCATCGACCCGATTGACAGCTATTCAAAATACCTCGAATATCCCGAATTACAGGAATACCTGAAAACCAATATCAGCGAAAACTGGATCGACCAGGTTTTGCGCGCCAAAAACTTCCTGCTGCGCGGGAAAGAAGCTTCCGAGCAGATCAATATCCTCGGTGACGACGGCGTTCCGGTTGATTACCACCTCCGTTTCTGGCGTGGCGAAGTAATCGACTTTGTGGTGCTGCAACAGGATGCTTTCGACGAAATCGACAAACGAACCTCGCTCGAACGGCAAAAGTTTCTGCTGGAAACAGTGCTCGAAATCTGTGATATTGATTTCAGGTTTGAATCGTTTGACGAGGTGAACCCCTATTTCAAACGCGTCATCAACACCCTGAAACAGATGAACTACTCTGAATACCAATCAGAAAAATTCAACAGTTTTTACAATGAATTGCAAACCATAATCGGCGAAAGGAAATAAGCATGGAAACAAAAGCATTTCAAAAAATATACACAAAAATCATCCAGATTACCAAAGCAACCTGTTCGCTTCGCGCAACCGGTGTGGGCTACGAAGAACTGGCTATGATTAACGGGCGGCTGGCGCAGGTGGTGAAAATTATCGGCAATGTGGTGACGCTCCAGGTTTTTGGCGGAACCGAAGGAATTCCGACCAATGCAGAAGTGGTTTTTATGGGGAAACCGCCGGTGCTGAAAGTTGGAGACGACCTTGCCGGGCGTTTTTTTGATGCATTTGGAAACCCGATTGACGGAGGCCCAGAAGTACAGGGTGAAGAACGCGAAATTGGCGGACCATCGGTAAACCCGGTGCGCAGAAAACAGCCTTCGGAGCTGATTGCCACCGGAATCGCCGGAATCGACATGAACAACACTTTGGTGACCGGACAGAAAATCCCGTTTTTTGCCGATCCCGACCAGCCATTTAACCAGGTGATGGCCATGGTGGCCATGCGCGCCAAAGCCGATAAAATCATTCTGGGTGGAATGGGGCTCACCAACGACGATTACCTGTTTTATAAGAATGTATTCGAAAATGCCGGTGCGCTCGAACGCATCATCAGTTTTGTAAATACCACCGAAAATCCGCCTGTGGAACGACTTTTGGTTCCGGATATGGCGCTGACCGCCGCCGAATATTTTGCGGTTGACAAAAAACAGAGTGTGCTGGTTTTGCTTACCGACATGACATTATATGCCGATGCGCTGAGCATTGTTTCAAACCGAATGGACCAGATTCCATCGAAAGACAGTATGCCGGGCTCGCTGTACTCCGATCTCGCCAAAATCTACGAAAAGGCAGTTCAATTCCCCGATGGTGGCTCGATTACCATTATTGCAGTAACCACGCTTTCGGGCGGCGATATTACGCACGCCATTCCTGATAACACAGGCTATATTACCGAAGGTCAGTTGTTCCTCAGAAAAGACTCCGATATCGGTAAAGTAATCGTTGACCCGTTCCGCAGTCTTTCGAGGTTAAAACAGCTGGTAATCGGTAAAAAGACGCGAAAAGACCATCCGCAGGTGATGAACACGGCCATTCGTTTATTTGCTGACGCAGCACTGGCTAAAACCAAACTCGAAAACGGTTTCGACCTGACCGACTACGACGAAAGAACACTGAAATTCGGGAAGGAGTACTCGGATAAATTGCTGGCTATCGATGTGAATATCGATATCGACATGATGCTGGATACCGCCTGGAGCTTGTTTGCCAAATATTTCAGCAAGGCCGAAGTGGCAATCAGGAGTGAGTTTATGGATGTTTACTGGAAAGGGGAATGATCACCCCTTAATCCTCCCGATAAATCGGGACAGGCTCTCAAGGGGAGAATTTAAGAATATAGGAATGAGGTAAATTGAGAAGTGGTTTTTCAAAGTTATTATAAAGACTGATGAAATTTCAATACAATAAAACAGCGTTGCAGGAGCTTGAAAAGCAACTGAAAGTCAGGGTGCGGGCGCTGCCTACCATCAAAAATAAGGAGGCTGCGTTGCGTGTGGAGGTAAAACGCGCCCGAAACGAAGCTTCTGAAATGGAAAAGCAACTTGCACATAAAAAAGCTGAATATGAAAAATTCGTCAGAATCTGGGGCGAGTTTGACGAAACTTTGCTTTCGGTGAAAGAATTGCAGTTATCATCAAAAAAAGTGGCAGGTGTAAAAATCCCGCAACTCGAAAATATTGTATTTGAAACAAAAGAATTCAGTTTGTTTAACCAACCACAATGGATACCGGCTGGTATTGAAATTCTGAAAGAACTGACTACCAAAGCGATTGAACGTGAGGTATTGCATAGAAAAAGTGAATTGCTTTACCAGGCACGAAAGAAAACCACACAGAAGGTAAATCTTTACGAGAAAGTGCAGATTCCGGGCTACCAGGATGCGATCAGAAAAATAAAACGTTTCCTGGAAGACGAGGAAAATCTTTCGAAATCATCACAGAAAATAGTGAAAAACCGTCAACAGGAACAGGAGGTGATGGCATGATTATACCCATGGTAAAATATACGTTTCTGGCTTACCATCAGGATTATAAAAGGTTTCTGGAAGACATACGCAATATCGGGGTACTTGATATTGTTGAAAAAACCAGGGAATATGGTGCAGAGGTAAGAGAGAAACTCGACCAGCTAAAACAGGCCAAACAGGCACTTCAGTTTATGAACAAACTGAAAGAGGAAGTCCTGAAGAAAAAAGATGCTGAGATTCCGACAGGCCCTGAAAATGCGGAAACCGGAGAAAAGCTTGTGGAGAAGGTTTTGTCGCTGCGGGATAAAAAAGAGTGGCTGAAACTCCACTATCATCATCTTGAAAAACAAATAAAAAGTCAGTCGGTTTGGGGAATATTTTCAGTTGATACCATAAAAAAACTGGCTGAAAATAAGATCTATATTAAGCTTTTTGTGGCATCCGAAAAGAAATTCTCACCGGAATGGACCAGCCAGTTTGATATATTTGTGATTAATACAATCAGTCCGTTTATCTATTTTGCGCTGGTGACCGAAAACGAAATCTCACCCGAGATTGACGCTGAAGAAATCAAAATTCCGGAAGAATCGGTCAGCCAATTGGAAATTCATCAACAACAAACAAAAGTTGAGATTACGAAAGTTGAAAATGAATTGATTGCAATATCTGTAAATCAGATTGAAGCAGTGGAAAACTACCTGCTTGAAATTGAACAAAGCATTGATTTGCAAAAAGTGCTCGGAAACACAAAAACAGCGGTTGACGACCATGTAAAAATTGTGGAAGCTTACGCACCGGTTGACGAAACCAAAGCGCTGGAAGAATATCTTGAAAAAAACGAAATTGCCTGGATTACCGAAAAGGCCAATCCGGTGGATAGAATTCCAATCAAACAGAAAAACAACCGTTTTGCCAAATTGTACGAGCCGGTGGGAAAACTTTTCTCGTTACCAGCTTATACCGAAATGGACCTGACCCCGTTTTTCGCACCCTTCTTTATGATGTTTTTCGGATTCTGCCTGGGCGACCTGGGTTATGGTCTTGTAATTGTTGCCGGTGCTGCCTGGTATAAAAGAAAAGCAAAAGAAGATTTAAAACCCATTCTTTCGCTGGCGCAGTTTCTCGGAATTGGCACAATGATACTGGGAACGCTGACAGGGACATTTTTCGGAATTAACCTGCTTGAAGTGGAAAGTCTGGGAAATCTTCGTAAAATGATGCTCGATAGTCAGAAAGTATTCTACTTGTCACTGGCCGTGGGAATGTTTCAGATCATGTTCGGAATGGCTTTGAAAGCGGTGAACAACTATAGAATGTTTGGCTGGCAATATGCCATGCTCCCAATTGGCTGGCTGATTATGCTATTCGGAATTATTGATGCAGCCCTTGTAAAAATGATGCCGGGAATTAATATGTTCATTATTTACGCAGGAATTGTCGTAATCATCATTTTCAGCGATCCGGCTTCCGGAATTTTCGGGCGTATTGGAAAAGGAATCTGGGAATTATATGGAATCAGTGGCATCTTTGGCGATGTACTTTCATACGTGCGGTTGTTTGCATTGGGCATTTCGGGGGCAATTCTCGGATTTGTAGTGAATACAATTGCCCTGCAGATAAAAGATTCATATCCCATTATCGGCCCTATATTTTTTGTGATTTTCCTGATTGTCGGGCATGGCGCTAACCTGCTGATTTCATCATTGGGGGCATTTGTTCACCCCATGCGTTTAACGTTTGTCGAATTTTACAAAAATGCCGGATTTGCCGGCGGAGGTAAAGAATATACACCTTTCAGAAATAAATTAATCAATTAAAATAGGAGACAAAATTATGACCACACCAGTTATTTTATCGTACATCGGGCTTGCTTTGATGGTTGGACTTGCCGGAATCGGCAGTGCAATTGGCGTATCGATTGGCGGCAGCGCCACTTTGGGTGCCCTGAAAAAAAACGAAGCTGAATTCGGGAAATACATGCTTCTGAGTGCGTTGCCCGGAACACAGGGATTGTATGGTTTTGCAGGCTTTTTCATCATTAATACATCCGGAAAAATTCTGCCTGAAATGACCATGTTACAGGGAGTTGCTATTCTTGCTGCCGGATTGATCTTAGGATTTGTAGGATTGATGTCAGCCATCCAGCAGGGAAAAGTTTGTGCCGACGGTATCGCCGGAATTGGTGCCGGTTACGATGTTTTCGGAAAAGCAATGGTATTGGCGGTATTTCCAGAGTTGTATGCAATCGTTGCTTTTGCAACCACCTTCCTTATCAGTACCGGACTATAAAAATCTTGTAGTGAACCTTTCAAAAAGAAAGCCTGAACAGAATATGCTCAGGCTTTCTTCTATTTAAAACGATTTGTTCACTATTTTAATGTCCCTTCTTCGGCTTGTTTAATCATTGTTTCGTTTGCCGTAATAAAAACTTCAACCCGGCGGTTCTGTGCCCGTCCTTCGGCTGTTGAATTATCACCAACCGGTTCATCCCACGCCATTCCTTTCAAAGTTGTGCGGTCTCTTTTGACGCCATTCTGTGTTAAGAAATTAACCACCGAATTCGCCCTGTCAACCGATAGCTTTTCATTAAACTCACGCGTTCCGGTGTTATCTGTATGACCAATAATCGTAATATCGGTTTCAGGCGTGTTTTTAAGTGACTCAGCAAATTTTGTAAGCGCATTTTTCGACTGTGCATTCAGTTCCGATTTACCGGTTGAAAATAAAATACCGCTTTCAAATGTCACTTTAATGGCTTTCAGGTTGTTGGCGTCAGTCACAGTTTCAACTTTTGCACCTTCAATTTTTTCCAGTTCAGCTTTCTGCTGATCCATTTTCTTGCCAATCACCACTCCTGCTGTGCCACCAACTGCTGTGCCAATTGCCGCTCCAATTGCCGCTCCTTTACCACCACCGGCAAGTGCGCCAATTCCGGCACCGACTGCAGCACCCGATGCACCACCAATCAAACCACCTTTGGTTGAACTTTTCATTCCAGAACAACCACTTAATATCACAGCAGCACTTAAAATTACTGCACAAAACATGTTCCTTGTTTTCATAATAAATTCATTTATTTAATTAATATTTGGCTTTTATTGTATTACTAAATTAACCCGCAATTCAACGGTTTGTTTGCTAAAATGCTAAACTATCTAATTTCCTTTCTCCATTACTTCCTGCAACTTACTAATTTGCTTCCGGTTACCCAGCACAAAAAGCTGATCGTTCCGCGACAAAATCATCTGGGGATCAGGATTAAAAATGTATCGTGCTCCCCCGGTTTTTATACCTACGATGTTTGCACCTGTAAGTTCCCTTACTTTCATTTCAGAAATTGATTTTCCGACCCACTGTTGTGCCAGTTTTTTGCATGACATTTCCTCCAGAAAAACGTCCTGTGTTTTCTGCAAAAGAATGTATTCCAAAAACTCAACAACATCGGGTTGATGAACAAGTTTTGCCATGCGCTGTCCACCAATCCTTTCGGGCATTATTACATTCGAAGCGCCGGCCCGTTTCAGTTTCATCAGCGATTCCATTTCTGATGCCCGGCTGATAACCGTCAATCCGGGATTCATACTCCGCGCAGTTAACACAACAAAAACGTTGTCGGCATCCTCGGGAGTTGTCACAATCAAAGCCCGCGCATCATGAATTTTTGCCTGTTCCAGCACCTCTTCATGCGTTGCATCGCCTTTAATATAAAGCAATTCAGGATTTTCACGAACCCTCGAAATCACATTGTCGCGCTTGTCCACCACCACAAAATCCACCTTGTTTTCGGCCAGTTCAATAGCTGCCTGTTCACCATTCCGGCCATAACCAACAATGATTACATGGTTTTTCAGTTTTGCAATTTTCTTGTCCACCCTGTATGTTTTTATGTAATTTGACAATTCACCATCGAGTACAAACCGGGCCAGATTCATGGTAACATAAACCAGAACACTGATGCTGGTGACAATAAGTAACATCGTAAAAATCTTGCCCTGTGCTGAAAGCGGGGCCACTTCCCTGAAACCGACAGTTGTCATGGTAATGATTGTCATGTAAAGACAATCAATCCATTCCCAGCCTTCAATTAAACGATAACCAATTGTACCCGCCGCAACAAGCAGCAAAATAAGAACCAGGCCAATTTTAATGGTCAGACTTGAAACCTTGTAGAATTTATTGTACTGTTGCTGGTTCATTGGTTAGCTCCCGTTGCTTTTACCAGTTTTACACCGATGTGGCAATTTAAACATTTTTTGTTTTCGCAATACCTGTTTTTTAGCTGCAACAAAGCCTGGCTTTCGAAAGCAGAACGGGCAACAACACCCAATTGTCCCCATTTTTCAATAACAGAATTATTCTCAGCCGGCAGTTTTTCCAAAAATTCAAGCGAACGGTTTTTCAGGTATTCTTTTCCCTGAATTTCACCATAAACAAACAAAAAAGGAACCACCACATTGATTATTAAAATATTAACCGAATCAATTCCGATTTCTTTCGAAACAATTTGTTTTGAATGTTTATTGAAATTAAAATGTGCATTCCAGTAATCGGACGCTTTTACTTTAAACAGCGTTTGCAATCCTTCCAGATCAGGTGTTTCAGTTATTTTCGAAAATAAAGATTTTGACTGGCAGACAAGCGCCGCAAATTGCGAAATCCGGATGGTGGGAAAATTCACAGGCCTCAACCGCAAAAATTTCCAGAGGTGACTTTCGATGGGTTTCAGATTATATTTTTTGTACAGAAACGAATATTCATTCCTGAGTGACAGAAAATAATCGTCGCCCAGCAATTGCTCATTCAACAAACCTGAACTTCCAAATAGCAAAGCTTCGGTTTGAAAAAGACTGTTTTTGTGTTTGGCCAGAATACTTAACGGCAACGATTTGGCCAGCATTTCAAAAGGAAGTGAATTCACTTTAAACCCAAACGATCGTGCCAGTTCCTGGTAAAAAGTTTCGTTCCAGTCGTTGTTATTGTTTTTCAGTCGCGTGAGAATTTCAGCGGTTTTATCTTCCAGCCGCTCAATCATCAGCCGGTTAAAACCCATTTGTAATACAAACGGATCGATTTTATGAAATCTTTCACTGCACGGAATCCAGCTTTTTGACGAAATGAGCGTTTGATAGTTTTCAATCAGATAATCAGGAAATTTCAACACCAATTCAGTTACTTCCTCTCCATTTTGTCTGAAAACAGCAGAATCGGCCGAACCCACAACGTGCAGGATTACATTGTTATAAGCGGCGTCGTTTTGATGGTTGTGGCGGTTCCAGTCGGTTGAAGTGCGGTGTACTTCAACATTTCCAACCCAAACAGTATTGTCAATATTAATCCGGGCATTAAAAAAATCGGGACCGGCATTACTGTTTCGCTTTCCTGTATCTATAATTTCAACCGGCTGGCCACCAGTTGTATTAAGGTTCTCTGTTTCAAAAAGTCGATTTTCCCAGATAAATTGCAGCAGTTCTTCGGGCATGGTTTATTTATTTGTCAGTCAACTAATCCGGCGTTTAAATTACAACAAATCAGTTTAAGCCGCAATACTTTATTGATTCAGTAAAATATCACCGGAAAACTATTTGGTCGTCGTTCTCATTTTCTGTGAAATATCCCAGAGAACAATTCCGGCGCTTACCGAAACATTAAACGAATGCTTGGTTCCAAATTGCGGGATTTCGATGCTTCCATTGCAAATATTCACCACTTTTTGCTGAACACCTTTTACTTCGTTGCCAAAAACAACAGCCAGTTTTTCATTCGGGGAGGGTTTAAAATCAGGCAATTTGATGCTGTTTTCAACCTGTTCGATGGCAAATACTTTAAATCCCTCTTCCTGAAGATTGCGCACTGCGTCTCCGGTTTCGGCAAAGTATTGCCACTCAACAGTTTTTTCGGCGTCAAGTGCGGTTTTATGAATTTCGGCATTGGGAGGTGTGGCGGTTATCCCACATAAATAAATCTTTTGTACCAGCAAAGCATCGGATGTGCGGAAAAATGAGCCGATATTGTTGCAACTCCTGATATTATCGAGCACCACCACCAGCGGCAGTTTTTCTGTTTTTTTATATTGTTCAGCCGTTAACCTGTTCAATTCAGGGTTTTTGAGTTTTCGCATTTTCGTTCAGGATTACCAAATTAATAGTTAACCGGACTGCGTCTGAAAGGCATAGTCATACAACGTGCGCCACCGCCACCGCGGGCCAGTTCAGATCCGGCAATCAATACCACGCAGCGTTTGTAATCATCCACATTTGCTTTTCCATCAATAATATCAACAGCCTTCAAAACTTCAAAACCGTTTTTGTTCAGCTCTTCAATTGTATGCGTATTCCGTTCGTAACCAATTACTTTTCCGGGTGCAAATGCAAAAAAGTTAGCTCCGCTGTGCCACTGTTCACGTTCCTGAACCCATAAATCCGAGCGGCTTCCGCAGGCAACCGGTTTCATGTCAACACCCAGTTTTTTCAGGGCAGTCAGAATATCGGGTTTCTCCTCAATTTTTACAACCTTGTGATTTTCGATGTGAATATGAATGGTTCGTAACCTGTTGAATTTGGTAATTACCGGTTCGTACACCATGCATGAATCAATATCGAGAAACGTGAAAACCATATCGAGATGAATAAATGACTCGGGCGATGAAGGCAGTTCCTGAACAATAATATGTTGTGGTTCCGGTTTTGTAAGTTTCAGGTTTTCAATGATAAAATCAATTCCCTGTGTACTGGTTCTCAAACCAGTTCCAATCACAAAAATATTCTCGCGTGCCACCTGAAAATCACCTCCTTCAATCGTGGAAGCCGGATTAAATACAATTCCCCCGGCGGGTTTCGAGGCATTCACAACCTGTGTTTCAAAAAGCGGGTGAGCATTAAAAATGGAATCCATAATAATCGATTCACGCTCGCGCACTTTATTGGCCATTTTCCCGATCATCATTTTATCGTTCATCCCCATTGCTGAATCGCGGGTAAAAAAGAGGTTGTGCAATGGACGCAGCAAAAATCTTTCGTTACTCAGATAGTTGGTAAGGTTATTTCTTTCGAGTGCAACCCCTTCAATGAGCAGTTCAGCAAGCTTTTCAGCATTAAAAACCGACAATTTTGATGGAATAAAAGTGTTTCCTTCGTTAATACAAATCTCGTTGATCAGGTTTGTTTTTACCTGTTCATTTTTCAGTACTTCTGTCAATAAATCTTTTACATAAAAAACAGAGGTCACTTTATGCAGCACCCCTTCCAACTGGGCAAATTCGCGTGATGCCACCGAAAGGTTCAGAATATCGCTGTATAAGGCACGTTCGGCATTTTCCGGGGTCATATTTTCAACTTCCGAACCCGGTTTGTGAATAATCACTCCTTCCAGTTTACCAAACTCCGAATCAATACAGGTTTTCATATGTTATGTTTTTTTAACAGGATTCAAAGATATAAACTTTGCAGGAGCCGTAATTGAGTTATGAAATTTTCGTTCTAATTTTACACCGTTTAGAAAACAGGATTGAAAAAGGCATTTCACATATTGACATTTCTGGTTTTTACAGGATTCCTGGCATTTTCGCAGGAAAACCTTCATTATGCCAAATACCCTGCATTGATTAAAGACGGTGATACGACCATCTATATCAAGGTGAATGATATCTGGGTTTATCCGGAACGAAAATTTAAAAATAAACGCCAACAACAGAATTACTCGCGGTATGTTGCCAAGGTAAAAAAAGTATATCCGGTGGCGGTTGAAGCACGCATTTTGCTCGATGCCTACGAACCTGTTTATTATTCGCTGACCAGCGATAAAGAGCGGAAAAGGATGATGAAAAATCTGGAAAAACAACTACTCGATAAACACAAAGAAGAACTGAAAAAATGGTCAATTTCAGATGGAAAAATATTGCTGAAACTGATAAACAGGGAAACAAACCGTACTCCGTACAGTATTATTGAAAATTTCAGGGGCGATTTCAGTGCTGTCTTCTGGCAGGGAATTGCCCGGCTTTTTAAAAATAACCTGAAAGACGGATACGACCCGACAGGTGATGACCGAATGCTGGAAGAAGTGGTCAGGAGAATTGAATCGGGGTATTATTAGTTAATATTACCTGATTCCGAATTCTTCTTCGTACTGGTTAAAAAATGGCAGAATTTTGTTTCTTTCAGGTTTGTTCAACAGAAAAGTAAGTGAAACTTCGTGCGTATTTCCCGCAGATCCGCGTAAACCCGAAACTGTAAAATCATAACTATAATAAAACTGCCAGCTCCGTTTCAGAAAACCGGCAACCAAAATCATAGCATCATACCTGAATCCGAAATTCTGTCTGAACCAGGCACCTGCAATCAAACCTCGTTTTGTGGCGAACAAACCGTAATTGAATTGCTGATAAACACCCTGTATCTGCGTAATAACCTGTGGCGAAATGTCGAATTTTTTGCGATTATGACCATACAAATAGACGGGAAGTTTCGCCCCAAAATGTGCCGTGAATTTCCTTTCTAGGGGTGCAACGTTGTCACTTCCCTGGTAAAACGACTGGTTGGGTTCAGTAAGATGATGGGCTGCTAACCCGAAAAATATTCGTTCACTGTACATCATCAATCCGGTTGAAAAATCAAAAAACCGGTGGTTTGGATCTGTCAGCGTTGCCATTTCCCCTGAAGTTCCATGATTACCGTTGTATGGATCAAGATTATCAGAAAAAATCAATCGGGAGGTATTTAAGGAATTCTGAAAATACCCTGTCTGAACCGCACCGTTTAACATGAATTTTTCAGAAATCCTTAGAAAGACAGCATAAGAAAGGTTAAACTGCATGGATTTGAGAATCCCATCGGCCTGAACATCATTCAGCAAATATCCTCCAATTCCACCCTGAAGCTTTTCAACTGGAATATCGAAAGAAGCGGTGTAGGTGGCAAAAGCATTCTCGAAACCTCCCCACTGATTACGATATTGCAGCCCGACCCGCGGGATTCCGGCTGATCCGGCAAAGGCAGGATTCAAATACAACGGGTTGGCATAAAACTGAGAAAACGAGACATCCTGCGAAATCGCCAGGTTTGCATAAATTGCAAACAAACAGAAAAGGCTGATATTTTTAATTTTATTCAATTTCGACAGTTATCTGTAATCAAAAATAAAGTTAAATACGTTTTTACCCTAATATGGAAAATAAAAAAGGGTTGTAAAAACTACAACCCTTCAAAAATCGAACTAAACTAAACTTAACTAATCGCGTTATTCTGAACTAATTATTCCATGCTTTGTTTTCCATCATCCAGTTTTCAATATTCAATGCAGTTTCGTTTTCTGCTGAATAATCGATAGCATTCCAAACGTCGGCTGAAGTCATCCAGTTTTCTACTTCCAGTGCCGGTTCATCCTGAACTGCCAACATGCTTTGCATTTCCCAGTTTGCCATCATCCAGTTCTCTAATTCAAGCGGAGAATCTGACTGGTCAACAAAGTCGATTGTGTTTGTTTTAACATTCCAGGTATCTGAATTGATCATCCAATTCTCAATCTGGAGAGAAGATTCATTGTTTACATAGCCTGAGGCTTTTGCCTGCGTTCCTTCAGCGCTCACATTGCTCACTAATAAAATCAATGCTACAAATGATACTGCTGTTAATTGTTTCATCGTTGTTTTCATATTTTCTGTTCTAAACTGTTTCTGTTTTTATTTCTGTTTACGTCATAATAGACTGTTAACAGGCACAAAGGTTACACGAGTTTTGCTTAAAAAATACGAAAATCTTGTTAATGAAACCTTAACACCGGCGAAGCTTAAGATTTTACCGGTAAATAAAAATACCTGAAGGTATTTTATCAGGATCTATCACCGGTGAATTGCGGAAAATTCCATAAACAGCAGAACCGCTGCCCGACAAGGAAGCAAATGATGCTCCTGAATCATATAGTATTTGAATTAAACTTCCAATTTGAGGATATTTTGGGATAACACTGGCTTCAAAATCGTTTACCACCAAGTATTTCCAGTCACAAATTGCAGTTCTTGTAATTTCCGGCAGGTTGAATTTCGATTTCCGGGGTATTACATTTTTATAGGCTTCGGCTGTTCCCACAGAAAATTCAGGTTTGAGGATAACAATATGGTATTCTGAAAGATCGAGCTCAATCTTATGAAACTCATTGCCGATACCGGTGGCAAAAACAGGTTTGTTTTGGATAAAAAACGGACAATCGGCGCCTATTTGCGAAGCGAAACTTTCAAGTTGAGTGTCTGATAATTTCAATTCGAAGTAATCATTCAACATTTTAAGTGTAAAAGCGGCGTCGGAAGAACCTCCTCCAAGTCCGGCGCCAAAAGGAATTACCTTGTGTAAATGAAAATGTACAGCCGGAAGATTAAATTGTTCCTGAAGCAGGTAATAGGCTTTTAAAATCAGGTTTTTATCTGTTGGTCCATCAATTTCAATCCCCGAAGTTGTCAGCTTTGTTTCATCCGATTCCACCATTTCGAGTGCATCGCACAACGATACCGGGTAGAATATGGTTTCGAGATTGTGATACCCGTCAGGGCGTTTCGAAACCACATTCAGCCCGATATTTATTTTGGCGTTCGGAAAAACAACCATCTTATTTTTCGTTGGTAAATGATGCGTACTCTTCCGGCGATCCACAGATACAAATCAGGTTGCGGTCGCCCCAGGCATTATCAACCCTGCCAACCGGCACCCAATATTTTTTTTCACGAATCCACGGCAGCGGATAGGCAGCTTTCTCACGCGGGTAGCTGTATTTCCAGTTATCAGAAACCACCACTTCGGCGGTGTGTGGTGCATTCTTCAATACATTGTCCTGTTTATCTGCCTGCCCGTTTTCAACTTCTTTTATTTCAATATAAATCGAATTTAATGCATCGATAAACCGGTCTAACTCCTGTTTTGATTCACTTTCGGTAGGTTCAATCATCAAAGTTCCGTGAACCGGGAACGACAATGTTGGTGCATGAAAACCATAATCCATCAGTCGTTTGGCAATATCTTCCTCGGTAATTCCCGACCCAGCTTTCAGATGACGACATTCAAGAATTAATTCGTGTGCCACTCTCCCATTTTCTCCTGTATAAAGAATTCCGTAATTCTCACCCAGTGCTTTTGCAATATAATTGGCATTCAGGATGGCAATTTTAGTAGCTTCGGTTAAACCCGAACCTCCCATCATTTTAATATACCCGTAAGTAATCGGTAATACTGAAGCACTTCCCCATGGAGCCGCCGAAACAGCATTGATTCCGATGTGGCCGTTATTCATCACAGGGTGAGAGGGTAAAAATTCTATCAGGTGTTTTGCCACAGCAATCGGGCCAACCCCCGGGCCACCGCCTCCGTGCGGAATTGCAAAGGTTTTATGCAAGTTTAAATGGCAAACATCTGCCCCGATATTGCGTGGATTGGTGAGCCCAACCTGCGCATTCATGTTGGCACCATCCATATAAACCTGACCACCGTATTGGTGAATAATGTCACACATTTCGATGATTGCCGACTCAAAAACCCCGTGAGTTGACGGGTAAGTAACCATAAATGCAGCGAGACGTTCTTTGTATTCTTCCGCTTTTTTCCGAACATCAGCCACACTGATATTTCCTTTTTCATCGCATTCAACCACCACCACATTTAAACCTGCGGCAACAGCACTGGCCGGATTGGTTCCATGTGCTGACGATGGAATCAGTACTACATCGCGCTGGTTATCTCCTCTTCTAAGGTGATACTCACGAATGACCATCAAACCTGCATATTCACCGGCAGCACCTGAATTGGGCATCAGGCTGACATCTGCCATTCCGGTTATTTCAGCCAGGTCACGACGCAATTCTTCCATCATTTCATGGTAGCCACGTGCCTGATTTTTCGGTACAAACGGGTGAATACCACTAAATTCAATCCAACTGAGTGGCAACATTTCAGTGGCAGCATTCAGTTTCATAGTGCATGATCCCAGTGAAATCATGGAATGTGTCAGCGAAATATCTTTCAGCTCGAGCTTTTTGATATAACGAACCATTTCCGTTTCTGACCGGTAACTATTGAAAACTTCCTGCTGCATAAATTCTGAAGTACGCGCAAATTCAGGCGAAATAGCTGCATCTGACGGATATTCCTGAACAACCTGACATTGTTTGTTGGCTGCTTTTGCAAAAACTTCGAGTATCCAGCCCATGTCCTCGGTATTGGTGGTTTCATCGATACTGATGCCCACCTCGCCATTTTCGAAATACCTGAAATTCATTTCCAGTTCGAGTGAAAGCCATTCAATATCCTCGCGTTTCACATGCTTGGGCAGTTCAATTCTGATAGTATCAAAATAACTCTTATTCAGTTGTTTATACCCGAGTTTCTCAATTTCATCCGACAGGAATGCTGCAATACTGTGAATCCGGGTGGCAATGGTTTTTATTCCTTCAGGGCCGTGGTAAACGCCAAAGAATCCGGCCATGTTGGCGAGCAATGCCTGTGCTGTACAAATATTTGATGTGGCTTTTTCGCGTTTGATATGTTGTTCGCGGGTTTGCAGCGCCATTCGAAGTGCGCGGTTTCCATGAATATCTTTGGTGATTCCGATTATCCTTCCGGGCATTGATCGTTTGAATTCATCACGGGCTGCAAAGAAAGCCGCGTGCGGACCTCCGTACCCCATCGGGACACCAAAACGCTGGCTGTTACCAAAAACAATATCGGCTCTCCATTCTCCGGGTGGAACAAGAATTGCCAGCGACAAAAGATCGGCAGCAACCGCCACTTTTATTTCTTTTTCATGAGCCTGTTCCACCAAATTTTTATAATCGGTTATTTCACCATCTGAATTCGGATATTGCACCATTGCACCAAAAACATCGGGTGTAAATTCGAACTTGTCTTTTGGCAGAATCCGCAATTCAACGCCCAGCGGGTGAGCACGGGTTATGAGAACATCATGCGTTTGTGGCCACATTTTCTCATCAACGAGTAAAACATTTACGTTGTTCTTCACCATCTGGCGCGAACGCAGATTCATCATCATAATCATGGCTTCGCCGGCTGCCGTTGCCTCATCTAAAAGTGAAGCATTGGCGATTTCCATTCCGGTCAGTTCACAAACCATGGTCTGGTAATTCAGCAAAGCTTCCAGCCTTCCCTGCGAGATTTCGGCCTGATAAGGCGTGTATGAAGTGTACCACGCCGGGTTTTCGAGTACATTCCGCAAAATCACTGCCGGAGTGATGGTATCGTAATACCCCATTCCGATATAAGTATTGAATACTTTGTTTTTTGAAGCGAGCCGCAAAATTTCGCGATAGTACTGACGTTCTGTAAGCCCCTCTTTCAATTTCAGAGGTTCTTTCAACCTGATATTTTCAGGAACTGTCTGACTAATCAATTCATCGACTGAAGAAACACCAATAAATTCAAGCATTTCCTGAATTTCCTGGTCTCTCGGACCCAGGTGCCGGTTAACAAAACGATCGTGAGCCATAATATTCTGATTATTTTTTATGCAATGTTAAAAATGTGCCTTATCGTAAAAAATGACTTTCAACAAGTTCATATTGAAATTCATCAATTGTATTAGAATTCAGGTTAAAAACGGGTTTGTGCTTTTTTCAAAACCCAAATTTGTTTCGGGTCCGTGTCCGCTGTAAACCACTGTATTATCAGGCAAAACAAACAGTTTGCTTTTTATATTGAAAATCAGGTCCTGGTAATTTCCACCCGGAAGATCCGTTCGTCCGATGCTACCATAAAAGAGCACATCGCCAGCCAGAAGAGTAGCTGATTCATTGTTATAAAGACAAACATGCCCGGGAGAATGACCCGGAACATGAATAACTTCGAAAACTGAATTCCCGAAAACATAATTTTCCTGTTCAGTCAGAAAATTATTAATTGGCGAAACTGTGTTCATTTCAAAACCAAACATCCTTCCCTGTTCAACCGCTCTTTCAATCCAAAATGCGTCTTTTTCATGGGCCGAAAATGGAATTTCATATTCTTTTCTGAGCCATTCCACACCCATAATATGATCGAAATGACAATGCGTGTTCACTATTCCAACCGGTTTCAGATTGTTACTGGCTATGAATTCTTTTATTTCGGCAAATTCTTCATCGTAATAAAACCCGGGGTCGACAAAAACACAATCACCGGTTTCATCATAAACCACATAACTGTTTTCGCCAAGCGGATTAACCACGAATTTTTCAATCTTTATCATTTTCAGAAATTTACAGTACCTTTTAAAAGAGGAACAAAAATAAAGTCGCCGTGGTTTTCGGTTTTATAATCATTTTCGCTGATTCGGGTCACCAGCTTCATTTCCTGGCGCTGATCGTTTCCTACCGGAATCACCATAAAACCGCCAATCACAAGCTGACTGATTAAACCTTCAGGGATTTCGGGAGCTCCGGCTGTAACTATTATTTTATCGAAAGGAGCAAACCCTGGCAAGCCTTTGTAACCATCGCCAAAAAAACAGGCCGGATTGTAACCAATTTCAGGTAAAAATTTGTGTACCCGGTTATAAAGTTCTTTTTGGCGTTCGATGGTAAAAACACGCGCTCCCATTTCGAGCAAAACGGCAGCCTGGTAACCCGAGCCGGTTCCCACTTCAAGTATTTTATCGCCTTTTTCGACCTGTAATAGCTGGGTTTGAAAGGCAACGGTATAAGGCTGTGATATGGTTTGACCTGCTCCAATAGGAAAAGCCTGATCTTTGTATGCGAATTGAATAAATGTACTTTCCATAAAAAGGTGACGCGGAACTTTTCCGATTGCACTGAGAACTTCCGGATTCCTGATTCCCTTTATTTTCAAAGCTTCCACCAGCTTTTTCCTCATCCCCTGGTGACGGGCAGTGTCATTTATTCCCATTCGTTTAAATTATGCCGCAAAATTAAATTTTAAAAATTACCGGTCAAATTTAACTTCAATCCATTCACATTTTTCAGTGACTGCAAAAAGCAAAGTCAATTCAACCTGATTTCAGAAACAAAACCAGAAATATATAATAGAAAAAACAAGCTATCAACATAAGGCGTTGATAAGTTCACCACCGTTTAAAAATTGAGGTTGAAGCTCTTTTCTATATTTGACTATTCAACTAAAATTATATCGCTATGTTAAATGTCGGATTAATCGGGAATACAGAAATTCTTGAACCTTTTGTAAAGAAATTCAGGGAAAACAAAAATATTAATGTAATTGGCAAATCTTCGGTAGGAACAAGCACACAGCTTGACGGCTTTCATTTTTCGATACCCGAATACAACAAGGTTGAACTGATAGAACGTTCAGATGTACTGATTATTGACAATACATCGCTGATGCCGTTTAAACTTCTAACCGATATTGTACGCAAATCAAAACATGTTTTCACGGCAGGTTATCTGAACATGACAATTGATGAATGTACCCAGATTGTGAAATTAGCCAACGAATCGGGTTCTGTTATCCAGGTATCAAATCCATACTATTTTTCACCGGCCATTCAATGGCTGAACAACAATATTTCATCGCCGGTTTTTATCGACATTCTTGATTTTGAGAATACAAGTTCAAACGAAAACATGCTTTACCCGATAATCCTGATGTTATTGGATACAACCGGAATCAGCCCTAAAAAAGTGAGTGCCGTCACATTTAATTCGAGTCCGAATAAGTCTGATTTCACCAACGTTCGGCTTGAATTTGGTGATGCTTCGGTTGTTAATCTCAGCTTCGGTTCACTCGAATCACTCGAAGAATTGAAAATGCGGATATATTCGAAGAATAAATTTATAACGCTGAATTTTACACGAAACAACTATATGTGTAACAACCAGCCAATTGATCTTACCGAGTTTAATCCGGGTAACGAAATTGACAGTTTCGTGGATACAATTCATGGAAAAAGCAAACGCAAAAGCACACTTGAAGATTATTTAATTGCCATGTATCTTTCTCAAAAAATCAATAAAAAGATTGCACAGTTTTTTGCCGAATAAAAAGCAAGAAAACATACTTTTGCCGCAATATTTTTTATTGAAATCCGTTAATGTGAAAACGTTCTGTACGTTTTACACTAAACTTAACTTGGGAAGAAAGAATGAATAAACCCTGGCAGGTAGCCAAATATTTGATTTTTGATATTTTAGCCGCGGCAATCAGTTGGGTTGTATTCTTTATATACCGGAAAGCCATTATTGAACCCCAGCGTTTTGGTATTGATATACCCATTGAATTTAACAACCGTTTTTTTATCGGACTTTTTCTGATTCCCATTTTCTGGATAACCATTTATTATATTACCGGTTTTTACAAAAATATTTATCGCCGCTCCCGGCTTATTGAATTGTGGCAAACATTCAGTACCTCGCTGGCTGGTGTTGTGGTTATATTTTTCACCTTGATTCTGGATGACTTTATCAATAATTATAAAAATTACTACGAGCTTTTTTTCACGCTTTTTGGTTTACATTTTAGTTTGACGTATATATTCAGGCTGATAATCACCACACAAACCATTCACAAAATTCATCAGCGGAAAATTGGTTTTAACACGTTAATTATCGGGAGCAACGAGCGGGCACTCAATGTTTACAACGAAATGAACAACCAGATTTTGCCCGCAGGCAATAAATTCATCGGGTTTGTAGGCCTAGAGAACAACAACGACAGCCTTCTGGAAAAATATCTGCCAAAATTGGGCAAGTTTGATGAACTGATTGAAATCATCAAAAAATACAACATCGAAGAAGTAATAATCGCAATAGAAACTATTGAACATAAAAGACTAAGCGAAATACTTACTGTTATTGAAAACCGTCAGGTTACAATCTGGGGTATTCCCGATTTGTTTGACTTTTTATCAGGCACTGTTAAGTCGAACGTTATTTACGGAATTCCACTGATAAAAATTTCAAATGGATTGATGCCGGCCTGGCAGGAAAACACAAAACGACTGATTGATGTTACTTTTTCATTGATAGCCAGTATAATTTTCCTCCCCGTTTTCTTAGTTCTGGCTGCTATCATAAAAATTTCCTCGAAAGGACCGGTTTTGTACAAACAGGAAAGAATCGGACGTTTCGGAAAACCTTTCAATATTTACAAACTACGCAGTATGTATGCTGGTGCAGAAAATGGTACACCGGCACTTTCGTCGGAAAACGACAGCAGAATCACAAAAATCGGAAAGTTTATCCGAAAAACACATCTCGACGAAATTCCCCAGTTTTACAATGTGATTATTGGGGATATGTCGCTCGTTGGGCCACGTCCCGAAAGACAATTTTATATTGACCAGATTATAAAAAAAGCACCGCATTATACTCACCTTCACAAGCTTCGTCCTGGAATCACTTCGTGGGGGCAGGTTCGTTACGGATATGCATCAAATGTTGATGAAATGCTTGAACGCTTACCTTACGACATGATGTACCTGAAAAACATTTCGCTTTATGTCGATTTTAAAATCCTGATTTACACAATCATGGTCAGCTTTCGGGGAAACGGAAAATAGTTTTCTCAGGTATTCCCGAAACTATAATCACGCTCCACTTTTGCCACCCTCGTCATAAAACTTTTATACCATTTTTCACGCCCGTACTTTTGTGCCAGTTGGTGCCGCGATTGTTCCTTCCAGCTTTTTATCGAAGCTTCATCAGACCAGTAAGAAACCGAAATTCCCAAGCCACTGCGTGCCGATTCAATACCCAGAAATCCGGGCTGCGTTTCTGCCAGTTTTACCATTTCATCCGCCATCTCATCGTAACCTTTATGAGTTTCGTTAAGAACTGAAGTGAAAATTACTGCATAATAAGGTGGCTGCGGTGTTTTTGCAATCATACCAGTTTGTTTAATTTATAAATTCTCAATGGTTTGTATATCGGCCCGGTTGGCAAAAGAATGCTTTCGTAAAAAATGATTTCATTCACCCGAACCTGTTGAAAATGTACATTCTTATATTGCTGAACAAGGTCATCGAATTGCGAACTGTTTTGAATCTGTTTGATTCTCCCCAATGTGAGGTGCGGTGTAAACGGTTTTTCATCGGTCTGAAATCCAAAATCTGAAATGTTTTTTATAAGATTATCTGCAAATTGCGATAATATTTCTGTATTCAAAACCGAAATAAATAAAACCTTTGGCTGAGTTTTTCTGCCAAAAAATCCGGTTCCCTGCAAATCAAAACTGAAAGGTTTATAAACATCTGACAGTTTTCTTAAAACCATATCAACCTGTTGAAACTGAATTTGCGATGTTTCTCCCAAAAAACGGAGTGTCAGGTGCAGGTTGTTTTCTTCCACCCACTTTATTTTTTCATCCCTCAGTTTACTTTTCAGGATTTTGAAAAAATCTGTCAAAGCTTTTTCAGGTTCAACCTTAATGGCAACAAATGTGCGTATACTTTGCATCAATCATACTTCTTTTAGTTTTAATGAACGAAAATAATTTACGCGCTTAAAAACAATTTCTACGGTAAAAAATAAAAAAACCGTACAACAAATTGCACGGTTTTATTATCTGCTGATAGTTCAGCTTATTTCTTTGGTCGTACTTCCACCATCAGATGACGGTTGGGAATTACTTCATCTTTTTGCACATAGATTTTTACAATTTCACCATCAAAAGGCATTCTTACCTGGTTTTGCATTTTCATTGCTTCCAGCAGGAGAAGGGTTTCTCCCTCTTTCACCTTTTGTTTTGGTTTTATGTAAATATCAATAATGGTTCCCGGAATAAACGAGTACAACTTGTTAGTGTCGGGCGTTTCCCAAACATCACGTTCCTCGAATTTACGGGTGTATTTTGTTTTATAAACCGCACCCTGAATCACCAATTCCTTAAATTCTTTTTCTTCAAACATGGATTTTGAATTTTGTAAGTTTATTAAAACGGAGGAATGCCATGTTTTTTGTTCGGAATTCCAACACTCTTATTTTCAGAAACTTTCATAGCATGAAGTATTCTTGAACGAGTTTCTTTTGGTTCAATCACCTCATCAATGTAACCTTGAGAAGCAGCCACATAGGGATTGGCAAATTTCTCTTTGTATTCCTTAATTTTCTGCTGGCGCATTTCATCCGGATTTTCAGCTTCTGCAATTTCCTTTCTGAAAATAATATTGGCGGCACCTTCCGGTCCCATTACTGCAATTTCGGCAGTTGGCCAGGCAAATACAAAGTCGGCGCGTAAATGGCGTGAGTTCATGGCAATATAACCACCACCATAAGCTTTACGGATAATTACGGTTACTTTCGGCACAGTTGCTTCGCTGTATGCGTATAATATTTTTGCTCCGTGACGGATTACACCGGCGTGTTCCTGATCAACACCCGGCAAATACCCCGGAAGGTCTTCAAGCGTAACAATCGGAATATTAAAAGCATCGCAATAGCGGATAAAACGGGCTGCTTTGTCAGAACTGTCGCAATCCAATACTCCGGCAAGCACCATGGGCTGGTTGGCGACAAAACCAATGGTTTCTCCGTCAATTCTTCCAAAACCGATAATGATATTCGGAGCAAAATGTTCCATTACTTCAAAGAATTCCGATCCATCGGTCAGCGTTTTAATCAGATCGCGCATATCATAGGGAATTCGCGGATCAACAGGTACAATATCCTCAATCTTCATTCCTTTTAACGGGAGTTTTGGCGGATATGACTGTGCTTTTTTAAGATTACTGCGCGGAATATAGCTGATCAGTGTTTTAATTTGTTCAAAACATTCCTGTTCTGTTTTGGCATAAAAATGTGCATTACCGGTTATTTCGGCATGCACACGGGCACCACCCAGTTCTTCCATCGAAATTTCCTCACCCAAAACCGATTTAATAACACTTGGTCCTGTGATGAACATTTTCGATATATTTTCAACCACAAAAACAAAGTCGGTGAGAGCGGGTGAATAAACAGCTCCACCGGCGCAGGGACCTAGAATTACAGAAATCTGAGGAATAACACCTGAAGCAAGTGTATTTCTGAAGAAGATTTCGCCATATCCGGCCAATGAATTAACCCCCTCCTGAATACGGGCACCACCTGAGTCGTTAATTCCGATAAGCGGAACTCTCATTTTTAATGAGTGGTCCATAATTTTTGTGATTTTACGGGCATGCATCATTCCCAGCGATCCGCCTTCAACAGTAAAATCCTGTGCAAAAATACAAACAGGTTTTCCGTTAATGGTACCGGTTCCGATTATAACCCCGTCACCATGCAATACCTTCGATTCCATTCCGAAATCTTTGGCACTGTGCTCAACAAATAAATCGTATTCATGAAACGAGTTTTTGTCCAACAGGGCAAGAATACGCTCACGGGCATTGAGTTTCCCCATTTTTGCCTGCTTTTCCATGGCTTTTTCTCCTCCCCCTTGCTGAACTTCCTTTCTTCTTCTGCGAAGGTCGAGAACATTACTTCTTAGTGACATACAATATTTTTTTAGTTAAAAAATTCCGTAGATAACGGTGGTATTCTAATTCTGCCTTTTTCAGGCGTGGGCAAAATTATAACTTTTTTCACACGCCTTTCTGAATTACTTCTGGCTGATACGAAATTTGACAATCATTGATTCAACGCCATCGAAAAATAGTATTTGATGTTTGAAAATTGTCGCGGTTAATAAATCAGTTTAATTTCACACTAAATGTGACAACGAATATCAACAATAATCAAAAAACTGATTTTCAATTAAAATTCGGATTTTCCGGAAAGTTTTCCCAAATAGAATACCTGTTTCCTGCTTTTCTGACAAACTCATTCCACGAAAATTGGTTGGCATCTTTCATAATTAAATCTTCTTCAATATCGGTTACCAGCCATGAGTTTTCTTTCAATTCATCTTCCAGTTGTCCGGCATCCCATCCTGAATACCCCAGATAAAAATGAATATCACCCGGTTTTATCTGTTTATCAGCAATCAGCGTTTTCAGAACATCAAAATCGCCACCCCAGAAAATGTTTCCCAAAACATGAATACTTCCGGGTAAAAGGTTACCGTATTTGTGAATAAAAAACAAGGAGTCGGGCGCTACCGGACCTCCGAGATAAACATTGGCTTCGAAATCAGGGAATTCAGGAAAAACTTTCTGTATTGAGAAATCAATTTTCTTGTTCAGAATAAAACCAACAGTGCCTTTCTTGCTGTAAGCAACCATAATCACCACCGAACGGCTGAAATAATCGCCATATAAAAAAGGTTCAGCAATTAATACTCTTCCTTTTTTAGGTGGAATATTATTGGTCCTGATTTTAAATATGTCGATGTTTTCTTTCATTGCATCAGCCAAGTTAATAAAAACCACGTTTATTTATACTTGTTTGTTGAAATTCTCATGTTACTTTTATTTAAATAACAGTTCGATAGAAAAATTTGTTTTACTGATTTGCAAACAAAATAAACGGAAACTGCAGGAAAAAGATTTTTAACTAATTGTCGATAATAATGAATACTTCTTCGTCGGGTCTGGCCATATAATATTGTTCACGGGCAAATTTCTCCAGTTTATTTTCGCCCTCTTTCAGGTCTTCCAATTTCTGGCGATCGATTTCAATTCGTTTTCTGTAATATCTTTCCTGTTGTTTTAATTCTCGCAAACGTTGTTTATTCTGCTGGTGTGAAACAATGCTGTTTTCATCAATAAAAATGATCCAGACAAGAAAAAGTGCAGTTGCCACAAACCATTTGTTGCGGAACAATTTAAAAGCCGGACTTTTAAAATTAATCTTTATTGACGGAAGCTTTTTCATGATACTGCAAATCTAAGTTTTCCGGAGGGTAAAAAAAAGGGAGCCTGAAAATTTCGGCTCCCCATTTATAAACAATGATTGGTTTATTTATTCCACGTCAGGTTGAAAATTCGGGTAGGTATAATTTTTCGGAGAAACAAAAGTTTCTTTGATGGTGCGAATCGAAGTCCAGCGCAACAGGTTGAAAATTGAACCTGCTTTATCATTGGTTCCCGAAGCACGTGCCCCGCCGAAAGGTTGTTGCCCCACCACAGCACCGGTTGGTTTATCGTTAATATAGAAGTTACCAGCCGCATTTTCAAGCCGTTTTGTAATTTTCTCGATGTTGTAACGGCACTGCGAAATTACGGCACCTGTTAAAGCATAAATTGATGTAGTATCAAGAATATCAAGTGTTTCGTCCAGTTTATCGTCTTCATACACATAAATTGTAAGAACCGGGCCAAACAACTCTTCTTCCATGGTGGCATATTTCGGATTGGTAGTCAGAATCACGGTTGGTTCAATAAAATAGCCCATCGATTTATCGCATTTTCCACCAAAAATCACTTCAGCATCTTTGTCTTCACGAGCCTTGTCGATAAAACTTTTCAGTTTGTCGAACGAAGCTTCATCAATAACCGCATTAAAAAAGTTGGTAAAATCTTCGGGTGGTCCCATTTTTACGGTAGCCAGTTCACGTCCGAATCTTTCCCTTACTTCGGGCCAGATACTTGCCGGAATATAAACTCTCGAGGCGGCTGAACATTTTTGTCCCTGGTATTCAAAAGCGCCACGTAACATGGCTACTGTCAAAGCTTGCGGATCGGCCGTATTATCAGCAAAAATGAAATCCTTACCACCGGTTTCACCCACAATGCGCGGGTACGATTTGTATTTGGCAATGTTTTCGCCGATTGTTTTCCAGATGCTGTTGAAAACCCCTGTTGACCCGGTAAAATGAATACCTGCAAAACTTGGGTGAGTCAGCACTGTGTCGGCAGTGGCTGGTCCCGAAGCATAAACCAGGTTGATTACACCATCAGGCAAACCGGCTTCACGGAAAATCTCCATAATCACACCCGCTGAATAAACAGCCGTTTTCGAAGGTTTCCAAACAACCACATTCCCCATTAAAGCCGGAGCGGCTGGAAGGTTTCCTGCAATCGAGGTAAAATTGAAAGGAGTGAGGGCAAAAATAAAACCTTCCAGTGGCCTGTATTCATTGTAATTCCACATTCCCGGAGCTGACTCAGGCTGGATGCTGTATATTTCAGTCATCACCTGAACGCCGAAACGGAAGAAATCGGCCAATTCACAAGCGGCGTCAATTTCAGCCTGGAATGCATTTTTCGACTGGCCAAGCATGGTGGCTGCATTGATTTTGGCGCGATAAGGGCCAGTAAGCAAATCGGCTGCTTTCAGGAAAACAGAAGCCCTGTGTTGCCACGAGAGATTTGCCCACTTTGCTTTGGCTGCCAGTGCAGAATCAATGGCCATTTTCACATGAGATGCATCGCCCTGGTGATAATAGCCCAATGTATGTGCAATATCATGCGGCGGAAACATACGAACTTTATTCCCTGTAAATACTTCTTTTCCACCGATAAACATTGGCAGTTCAACTTCCTTTGAGCGCAGCTCTTCAATCATTGCTTTTAAAGCAGCTCTTTCCTTTGTTCCGGGTGCATACGATAAAACCGGTTCATTCTTAGCTACCGGTACATGGTAAATTCCTTTTGGCATAATTTCAATTTTTCTGAATTTCAAACTGGTCAAAAATAACTTATCAACAGGAGCAAAATCATAACAAATATCAGCGTGAAAAAAAATATCAGATTCGTAATAGCCAAATTCTTAGTTTTCTTATATATTCACCCTGAAAACACTGGAAAATTCAGTATTTTTGAAAACCTTTCAATTTACAGAAGAAATGAATAGCTGATGGAAAGACGCTGCCATCGATTATGAAATTACTTAAACTACACGATTGATCGACAATATTTTAAATATTATCAGAAAAAAAGTCTGGGTTAATCATGCGGGCGATGAGCAATACAAACTGGCTGGAATTATCCTGGTTTGGGGCATCGCAGAGGTAGCAGGAATCATATTTCTGCTTATTAACCTTCTGTTAAAATACAACGATAGCTGCCTGATTTGCAATTTTGTCTGGGTAGCTGTAGCATTAATACCGATAATTTGTTCACTTAACAACCGTATAAAATGTGCGCTGAATGCGGTATTTGCGCTGCCTTTGATTTTATACTCCTTTTATTTTTCTGATTTCAACCACTTTATTCCCGACGGAAACAATGCGTACAATAGCGTATTCTGGCTTTCGGCAGGCATTGTTTATCTGGCCGTTTTTTGCGAAACCGGTGTCCGGATCAGGTTTTTCTATCTCGTTGGTTTACTAACCATAATTTTTCAGCTTTATAAAACCGGAAACCTTGAAAACACTTTTACAGAATACAAACCATTGATATCGCATCCAATATTGGTTTTCACCTTTATTTCGATTTCTGTTTATGGCATAAAAATTTACCACCAGCGAATTATTAACCTGTATAAAAATGAGATCGGCGGTTTTAAGCAATCGGTAACCAAAGTGATGCAAAACTCGCATTATTCCATTGTTCAAATGAGAGCCGACCGCGATGAAGCCGGAAATATTGTTCAGCTTATAATCGAAAGGGTTAACAACACGTTTGAATCGACTTTTAAAATCAATCTTTACGAGGTACAGGAACAAAAAGCCGATTACATTTTCGACCTTGTTTTTAAAGGTAAATTCGATCTGAACAAATATATTCTCAATGGCCAGAAACATCGCAAAAACAATGAATTTCATGCAATTGCAATAGAAAAATGGTTTGGTATAAATGTTCTTCAACCCGATTTTAAAACCTTCTATATGGTTTTTGAAGACATCACGAAACAGAAGAACCACATAGCAAGCCTCGAAGAAAGTAAACGACGATATAAAGTTTTATTAGAGGCAATTCCTGATATGTTTTTTGTTATCGACAAGGATGGAACTTACCAGGACCTTGTTGTAAAAGAAAGCGAATTATTTAAATTGGAAGATGCCAACATAATTGGCAGCACAATTTACGACGTAGGTTTTCCCGAAAATATGGCCGATAAGATTTTTGATTGCATTCAGGATGCAATCAAAACCAATTCGATTGAAACCATTGAATATTCGATGAACACACCCAATGGTACTTTTATGTTTGAAATGAGGATTGCAAAACTGAATGCTGAATCGGTTATTTCGATTTCGCGGGATATTACCAAACGGAAAACGGCTGAATTCAAACTCGAAAAGGCGCTAATAAAGGCCGAAGAATCCGACAGGCTGAAATCGGCATTCCTGGCAAATTTATCACACGAAATCAGGACACCGATGAACGTTATTACCAATTTTACAAGAATTCTGGCCGAATCTGATCTCGATGTGCTGGATAGAATGGAACTGAACGATGCAATTACCTTAAACGGAAAACAATTGCTGAACATGATCGACAATACAATTCACCTGTCGAAAATAGAAACCCAATCGATAGAAGTGACAAATAAATTTTGCAATATCAACCAGTTACTTCGTGATATATACAATCATTATTATGTTTTGGTACCCGATTCGAAAGATGTAAAACTGAGATTGAAACTCAATGTTCCAAACAAGGAATTTGGTTTTGAAACCGACCCTTTAATTTTAACCGAAGTAATTTCGTTACTGGTTGACAATGCTGTAAAATACACCCTGAAAGGAGAAATAATCATTGATTATGAAATGATCAGAAATGAAAAAGTGAAATTTATTATTTCTGACACCGGAATTGGTATTCCGCCCGAAGAACATGAAAATATTTTCAGAAGGTTTTACAGGGTTCATAATCAGATTAACAACACCACTTCCGGATCGGGTCTGGGGCTGGCAATTGTTCAACATTATGTTGAAATGTTAGGCGGCGAACTCAAATTTGAATCAATTCCCGGACAAGGAACAACATTCTGGTTTGAACTGCCTTTTACTAATGGCCGTGGATTTTTAACAGTGGTTTAAAGGATTGTCAGTTTTCGTTTGAATCCATTAAAATATATCCAACCAACCTGTCATATCGGGCCGAATAATCGCTGTAATAAACAAAAATCTGGTACTCATTTCCTGTTTCCCAGAAACTTCCTTCAATGTTGGTTGCGTCAGCCGTTTTCGATCCTTGTGGCACATAAACATATTGATAATTGTAGTAACCCTGTTTCAATAACATCGAAAGTTCGTAGGCACTTGTGTTGAAATTCCAGGTCATTTCGTTGCTTTTATTGACATTCCAACCAGTGAGAGCGCCAAAAACGTTTACCGTACCACCCAACAATGGCGATTGCATGGGTAAGGTAAAATGCACAAAAGTATAATCGCACTCGGTATCCGCATCACGCACTTCCTGGTCCTGACTTTCGATTGTAAATTTCCCATTCATTTCCTTATACAGAAAAAAGTTTTTATTGGCCCTTATTTCGTCAGGCTTAACAGTTTTATGGAAATATGGATTATGGAAATCAGTAGCAACAACATTCTCTCCATTAAATCGGTTGGTTCGGTTATCGAAATATCTGAATTCGTTACCTGCCGGAAAAACATTTTCTTTATTATAATCATATTCCAAACGGCTCGCCCTGATATATAAAGGTTTAAGATCGGTAATTGCATTATCCCAACGGTTATTCTGCATCAAAACAACTTTAACATCCTTTAATGGATTTTCGATCGTAAAATTATTGTTGTAAACCACCGCAAAATCAACTTCATGGTTTGTCCCTGCAAACGGATCGAAAGTGGCGCGTCTCACTCTTCCCTGGATTGTTACCCGCGGATCGACCACATAAAAGCGTTGGGTGATAACCACTTTGCTTTTATCATTCCCTTCGTAAACCACCAAAACATAATTGCCTGAATAATTAAGTCTTACGTTTTCGTTGGGTATCGTTAAAGTATAATGTGTGTAATGAAAGGTTGTATTAAAAGAGAGTTTGTAATCGAGCAGCGGATTTTCCGGAAAACCATTTAAATAATCCGCCTGGCTCAAATAACTTTCATTCCATTTAGCGTCGCAATGAATAATGGTGTAATGGTAATCTTTTTCCTCATCACCCAGGTCGTCGAATTTAAAAACAAGATGTGTGTCTTCGTTCATAAATATTACAGGGTTGCTGAGTTCAAACCCGGCACGGTACATCATCACAGTTTTTATGTTTTCCCTGAAAACCGCATTTTCGTAATAATAGCTGTTTTGTTGCGAAACACCTTCCTTCGCAATAAAAATAAGGAATAAGCACACGAAAAAAATTTTGATCATCGAATCCGGTATTAGAATAAAAATTTACAACCTGATTATATAAACGATAAAAATCTGAATTTAATCTGTAAACACAAAAACACTGTCGTTTTTTATTGGTTGAATTTATTCCTGATCCATATTCCAAACATTTATAAAAGTTTAAGTTTGAATTGTAAAAATTGCTTAAAGACAATAATTTATTACTTTTGCGATTCACAAAAAAACAACACTATTTGAGTTCAATATGTCAGAAACTATTAAGATAAGGAAAGGGCTGAATATTAAGCTACAAGGGAGTGCAAAGCCGGAAATTGAAACATTGCCGGCACCTCAAAAAGTTGCACTGAAACCTACCGATTTCCAGGGACTCACACCAAAGCTCAAAGTAAAAGCCGATGACGTTGTAAAAGCCGGCGAAGCTTTATTCTTTGACAAGTATCACCCTGAAATTCAGTTTACAGCACCGGTTGGAGGAAAGGTTGTTTCGGTTAATCGCGGAGAGCGACGAAAAGTACTCGAAATAATTATTGAAGCGGATGCAAAAGTGGGTTCTGCTGAATTCAGAAAAGCAGATCCGAAATCGCTTACAACCGGTGAAATAAAAGAACAGTTGTTAAACAGCGGTATGTGGCCTTTTATAAAAAGGCGTCCTTACGGAATAACTGCTTCGCCGGAAGAAAAACCGAAAGCTATTTACATTTCAACTTTCGATACGGCTCCTCTTGCGCCCGATTTCGGTTTGATAATGAAAGGTCAGCTTTCAACATTCCAGACCGGAATTGATGCACTTGCCAAACTTACCGAAGGGAAAGTTTACCTTGGAGTTATTGAAGGCTCTGTTTTTTCGGGAGTAAAAAACGTAGTGATCAACACATTTGAAGGTCCGCACCCTGCTGGAAATGTAGGCGTGCAAATAGCCAATACAAATCCCATTAATAAAGGTGAGGTTATTTGGACAATCAACGTTCAGGATGTTATTTTTATCGGTCGGTTGTTTGAAACCGGGAAAGTGGATTTCAGCAAAGTAATCGCACTTGCCGGCTCGGAAGTTGAAAACCCGAAATATTACAAAACTATTTTAGGTGCCGAAATTTCTTCTGTGGTTTCAGGTAAACTGAAAAAAACAGAAACAAAAAAACGGATCATCAGTGGAAATGTTTTAACCGGAACCCAAATTGCAACCGATGGTTTTTTGGGGTTTTTCGACTCAATGGTCACTGTAATTCCTGAGGGCGATTATTATGAATTTCTGGGTTGGGCAATGCCTCGTTTCAATAAATTCAGCTTTTCAAAAGCCTACTTTTCATGGCTGAATAAAAACAAAACCTATGTTGCGGATACCAACCTCAATGGCGAAGAACGTGCATTTGTGGTAACCGGACAATACGAAAAAGTAGTTCCGATGGATATCCTTCCGGTTCATTTGTTGAAAGCGATTATAGCCGAAGATATTGATAAAATGGAACAACTTGGTATCTATGAAATTATCGAGGAAGATCTGGCGCTTTGTGAATTTGTCTGTACATCGAAAATTGAAGTGCAGAAAATTATACGCAAGGGTATCAACCTGATGATTAAGGAAATGGGGAGTTAAGAATTAAATTTTGAATAAAATAGATGAAAGCACTCAGAAAGATATTAGATAAAAAGAAACCGCTGTTTCAGCCTGGTGGAAAATTTTCAAAATTTGGTTCCACATTCGGGGCATTCGAAACATTTCTGTTCACACCCAATCATACTTCAAAATCGGGTACACACATTCACGATTCCATCGACCTGAAACGTACCATGACTGTGGTAATCATTGCATTACTTCCCACTTTGCTTTTTGGAAGCTGGAATATTGGGTACCAGAATGGTTTGGCATTCGGCATCGAAAGAAGCCTGTTTGAAAATTTTCTTTTCGGTTTTCTGAAAGTTCTGCCAATCATGATTGTTTCGTACGGCGTTGGATTGGGAATTGAATTTATAGTGGCCCAGATTCGCGGACACGAGGTAAACGAAGGCTTCCTGGTTTCCGGAATCCTGATTCCATTGATTCTGCCAATCAACATTCCGCTCTGGATGGTTGCACTGGCAACCGCATTTGCCGTGATTTTTGGTAAGGAAATTTTTGGAGGAACCGGTTATAATGTAATGAACGTGGCGCTTATTGCCCGCGCATTCCTGTTTTTTGCTTATCCTTCGCAAATGTCAGGTGACAAAGTATGGGTTTATGGATTGCCCGAAAATGCACCGGTTGACGGATTTTCAGGAGCCACACCGCTTGCACATGCAGCGCAGGGAGCTGCCAACGAAATGGCATCATTTGCCGATATGTTTTTCGGAATGATTCCTGGTTCAATTGGTGAAACCTCAGCATTGGCCGTTTTAATTGGTGCCGCCATTCTCATTTTCACCGGTATCGGAAGCTGGAAAATCATGTTATCAACCGTTCTCGGAACTTTGGTGATGGGTGGAATTTGCAATCTTTTCCCGGCCAACGAATACATGAGTATTCCTGTTCATATGCACCTTGTAATGGGTGGATTTGCATTTGGTGCCGTATTTATGGCCACCGATCCGGTTACTGCAGCAGGTACCGAAAAAGGAAAATGGATTTATGGATTTATGATCGGAGTACTGGTTGTGCTTATCAGAATATTCAATCCGGCATACCCTGAAGGAATGATGCTCGCAATATTGCTGATGAATGTTTGGGCTCCGCTGATTGACTATTTCGTGGTGGAAAGTCATATCAAACGCCGTCTGAAACGGGTAAAAGTAAAAGGTAACGCTTAAAAATTATTACCATGAAGAATTTCAGTAATACATATATATATACTTTCTCAATTGTAATGGTGGTGATTGTTGCCTTGCTTCTATCGCTTGCCGCTATACAACTGAAACCATTTCAGGATAAAAACATTGAAGTGGAGAAAAAACAAAACATACTTTCTTCGGTGGGTATCGCTTCAACACCAGTTGATGCGGTTGATTTGTATGCCAAATACATCACCGAAAGTTTTATTTTGAATAACAAAGGCGAAAAACAGGAAGGAGATGCATTTGTTATAGAATTAAAATCGGAATTAGGCAAACCGGCATCTGAAAGAAAATTACCTGTTTTTGTGGCAACCCTTGATGATAGCGGAAAAGCCTTTGTGGTTCCGCTCAGGGGAAAAGGACTCTGGGGCCCCATTTGGGGATACATTTCGCTGAAACCTGATATGAATACTATTTTCGGAACGATTTTCGACCACCAGGGTGAAACCCCGGGATTAGGTGCTGAAATATCAACCGATTGGTTTCAGGAACCGTTCAAGGGGAAACAAATTTTTCAGGATTCAACCCAGTTTGTTTCAGTAAAAGTGCTGAAAGGTGGCGCTCCTGATGATGATCCACATGCAGTGGATGCAATTTCAGGTGGAACGATTACTTCCAAAGCCCTGGAAGCTATGCTTGATACATGCCTTGTGCAATACAAAACGTATTTTTTAACCAATCGTCAGTAAAATTTCAGATATATGGCATCGAAAAATTTAAAACTCCTGGCCAAACCCTTTAATCTGGATAATCCGGTTACGGTTCAGATTCTCGGGATTTGCTCGGCGCTTGCGGTTACTGTAAAAGTAAAACCTGCAATTGTTATGGGGCTTTCAGTTATTGTAGTAACAGCCTTTTCCAATTTAATCATATCGTTTCTCCGGAATTATATACCGCCCAGAATTCGAATTATTGCGCAGCTTGTCGTGGTTGCTACAATGGTAATTTTGGTTGACCAGGTATTAAAGGCATTTGTTTATGATGTCAGTAAACAGCTCTCGGTTTATGTAGGCCTCATCATTACAAACTGTATCATCATGGGGCGTCTCGAAGCATTTGCTATGGGTAATAAACCCTGGCCTTCATTTATCGATGGTATCGGAAACGGAATCGGCTATGCAGCTATTCTGGTAATTGTTGCCATTTTCCGCGAGTTTTTCGGTTCGGGATCAATCCTTGGAATAAAAATTATTCCAAAAGGATTCTACGAAGCCGGCTATGTGGATAACGGTATGTTTATAATGCCAACCATGGCTTTGATTCTTGTTGGGGTAATCATCTGGATTCAGAGAAGCTACTTCAAACAATTAAATGAAAAGGAATAATCGGTAAACGATACAACTATGCAG